>NZ_JAMYMZ010000011.1:0-199204 GCF_040318825.1 Mesorhizobium sp. M1006 | reverse complement strand
CGCTGAGGGAGGGCGGCTACCCTCTCTCAGCGTTCCTTTCTGACCCATTCGGCAGCGAAAGTCATAAGACAAGCAATTCCAGGAAAAGTGTGAAACGGTTTTCCGTCCGGAATTGCGTCAAAACAAAGAGATAGAGCGGTTCGCCGTTTCCGTGAAACGATGAACCGCTCTAGAGATCCGTCAGGAATTTCGCGAACGTCATCGAACCTTCGGGCCATGGGCCGAAGCCGGAATCCGCGTTGAGATGACCGGCATCGCCGGCGTCGATGAACAGCGAGCCCCACGCCGCGGCAATGTCCTCGGCGACGCCGAAGGCGCAGAACGGGTCGTTGCGGCTTGCGATCACAACCGACGGAAATGGCAGCGGGTCACGCGGGTAGGGGCCGAAGGTCATCAGGTGCCTCGGCTTTATCTCAGGGTTGGCGACATCGGGCGGCGCCACGAAGAAAGCGCCGGCGACCGGTCGCTCGAACCGAGGCAATGCCTGGATGACCGCGGCGACGCCAAGCGAGTGAGCGACAATGACGACCGGCCGCTCGGCCTCGTTAACCGCCTTGGCGACACCGGCCGTCCAATCCTCGCGCACCGGCTTCGACCATTCCGTCTGTTCGACGCGGCGCGCTGTCGATAGTTTCGACTGCCAGCGGCTCTGCCAATGATCGGGGCCGGAATTGGTGTAGCCCGGCACGATGAGAATATCTGCTTCCCTGACTTTCATGGCGCGCATGTAGCGAGAGGCGCTGTCGGGTGCAACCGGGTATGAACTCAACAGCGACACGCAAACGGCCTCTCATCAGCCCGGTTCTGCTCGCTATTGTGAACACCATGTTCGCTTCTTGCGCTCTTGTGTGAACGATCGCGATCGACGATCTGTCGCTGAGAAAGAATGGCTGTTCCGAGATTTTGGCACGGACACGGCGTAGAATGATTGATGGCGCCGGGTTCCTTCGTTGGAAGCTTGTCGAGCGCCGGCTGAACGGAGCACTTTGATGAGCGAACTGCCTTTTGCCGCGACGACCCCGGTCAGCGTTGCCCGTGTCGGCTTGCGGGCGCGCGATGCAGAAAATCTCGCTGCCTACTATCGCAAAGTCGTCGGTTTGCAGGAACTGACCCGCTCCGGCGGCACGATTACGCTCGGCGCAGTCAATCGCCCTTTGCTCGACATCGAAGCGGATCCGGCTGCGAAACCCGATGACCCGCGCAGCGCCGGTCTTTTCCACACCGCCTTCCTGCTACCCAGCCGGGCCGATCTCGGCCGCTGGATCAATCACGCCATCGCCGGTAAGATCGGCATCGAGGGCGCATCCGACCATCTGGTCAGCGAGGCTCTTTATCTGACCGATCCGGAAGGCAACGGCATCGAGATCTATGCCGACCGCCGCCCCCAGGATTGGAAATGGAATGGCGACAAGATCGCGATGGCGACGGAGCGGCTGAACATTCCGTCGGTCATTGCCGAAGTGCCGGCCGGTGACGCCGGCTGGCAGGGCGCGCCGGAAAACAGCATTATCGGCCACGTCCATTTGCGGGTCGGCAGGCCGGAAGAAGCCGAAGCATGGTGGCATCAGGAGTTCGGTTTCGACACAGTGGCAAAGTACGGTGGCGCGGCGGTGTTCCTGTCGTCCGGCGGCTATCATCACCACATTGGCGCAAATGCGTGGCAGAGCGCGGGCGCCGGTCGCCGCGATCCCGCCCGCTCCGGCTTGGCCTGGGTCGAGATGCGTTCGGACAATGCCGCAAGCGAGACCACCCGCGAGGATCCGTGGGGCACGGTGATAAGGACGGTTCCCGGTAAGGCGTAGGTTAGAGGTTTGCTTTTTCGAACAAGCGGCCAAGCATGAGCAGGCCCGCTGGCCATACGCCGAGGCCGGCCTCGTTTCCCATATGGCCAAGATCGCCGGCATCGGCGACATCTGCGCCCCAGGCGGCGGCAAAGGCGGTCGCCTTGTCGAAGGTGACGCGTGGGTCGCTGCGGCTCGCCACCACCAATGCCGGGAAGGGCAGGCGCTTCAGCGGCATCGGCGCGAACGGGCGCACCGCGTCGAATGAAGGATCGGTATCCTCGACATTGGTCGCGGCGACCAGGAATGCCGCCGCGACCTTGTCGAGTTGGCTTTGACTGGCGCCGGCAGCCCACTTCACCGCCGTCGCCACCGCCAGCGAATGCGCAAGCAGCACGACGCGGCGCGGTGCGGCGGCCACCGCGGCATCCAACTGGCCGATCCAGTCTTCAGGCTTAGGCCGGTCCCACTCGGCCTGCAGCACGCGGCTCGAATTGGGGAACACCCGGCACCAATGCGACATCCAATGATCCGGCCCGGAGTTGCCGCGGCCGGGCAGGGCAAGGAAATCGAAATCTCCGGCCGACGAAATCATCGGGCTTCTCCGAACACTCGGCTAAAGATCGTATCGACGTGCTTGGTATGATAGCCCAAATCGAATTTCTCGCGGATCTCGGCCTCGGGCAGGGCAGCGACAACGTCCTTGTCGGCCAAAAGTTCCTCAAGAAAATCAGCGCCTTGCTCCCACACCTTCATGGCGTTGCGCTGCACCAGCCGGTAGGCGTCCTCGCGCGAAACACCGGCTTGCGTCAGCGCCAGCAGCACGCGCTGCGAATGCACAAGGCCACGGAATTTGTTCATGTTATTCAGCATGTTGTCGGGGTAGACGAGCAGTTTGTCGACAACGCTGGTTAGCCGCGAGAGCGCGAAATCGAGCGTCACCGTCGCGTCGGGCCCGATCATGCGCTCGACCGAGGAATGCGAGATGTCGCGTTCGTGCCAGAGCGCCACATTCTCCATTGCCGGCAATGCGAAGGAGCGCACCATGCGGGCAAGGCCGGTGAGGTTCTCGGTCAGCACCGGGTTGCGCTTGTGCGGCATCGCCGACGAGCCCTTCTGGCCGGGTGAAAAGTACTCTTCTGCTTCGAGTACCTCGGTGCGCTGCAGATGGCGCACCTCGATCGCCAGCCGCTCGATCGACGAGGCGATGACGCCGAGCGTGGCGAAGAACATCGCATGGCGGTCGCGCGGAATCACCTGCGTCGATACCGGCTCGGGCTTCAGTCCGAGTTTCTTGGCCACGTATTCTTCGACGTAGGGGTCGATATTGGCGAAGGTGCCGACCGCACCCGAGATGGCGCAGGTGGCGATGTCCTCGCGTGCGTGCACCAGCCGCTCGCGGCAACGCGAGAATTCGGCATAGGCCTGCGCCAGCTTGACGCCGAAGGTGGTCGGCTCGGCATGGATGCCGTGGCTGCGGCCGATGGTGATGGTGTCCTTGTGCTCGAAGGCGCGGCGCTTGAGCGCCGCAAGCAGCCCGTCAATGTCGGCCAGCAGGATGTCGCTGGCGCGGGTGAGCTGCACGGCAAAACAGGTGTCGAGAACGTCGGAGGATGTCATGCCCTGGTGGATGAAGCGGGCATCCGGCCCGACGAATTCAGCAAGATGGGTGAGAAAGGCGATGACGTCATGCTTAGTGACGCGCTCGATCTCGTCGATGGCGTCGACGTCGAACTTCGCCGCTCCGCCTTTCTCCCAGATGGTCTTGGTGGCCTCCTTCGGGATGACGCCGAGCTCGGCCAATGCGTCGCAGGCGTAGGCCTCGATCTCGAACCAGATACGGAACCGGGTTTCGGGTGACCAGATGGCCACCATTTCCGGCCGGGAGTAGCGAGGGATCATCAGTCGGTCCTGACTTGTGAGAGCATTTGCCCGCGTCCTAACAGAGGCAGGCAAAATGCTCAACGTTGCTGGCGCGCAAACCAGACACTGGCGACAGCGAGTGCAACGAAACCGAGCGGAAAATACAGCCGGATGCCGAGGACGACGAACTGGTAAAGCGCCGTCAACATCGTGAACACGAACTGGAAAACCCAGGTGATGGTGAGCGCGGGTGCATGCCATTGGACATAGTAGGAGCGGTATTGCAGCCCAAAGAGGCCGCCGGTGAAGGTAATTGTCGCGGCGAGAAGGCAGACGAAGGCGGCGGCGAGGGCGATTTCCCAGTGGCGTCCGAGCGAGACGAGCCGCGCCAGAAACAGCCCAACCGGGAAGGCCAGCGCGCCGCCGGCAGCATAAAGCAGCGAGACGAAGCGGACCTTCGCCGGGGTCTCCCAATCGTACAACAGATTGAGCAGCGCGCTGGCGCCCATCGCCATGGCCCACAACAAGGCACCGGCAAATGCCGTGCGCAGCGGCGGCAAGGAGCGGCGGAGACGATGCAGGGCGCGATAGCGCATGGCGGGGAACTTCACAGGCGACCGGTTACCGCGATCCAGCGATAGTCCGGCCCTTCGAAGCCGTATTGGCGCACCGCTATCAGCACGGCATAGGCGCTGAGGCTATCCAGCGAAAATGTCTGAACCGCGCCGATCTGGTAGCCATTCGGACAGCCTCTGCTTTGCGGGATCGATTTGTCCTCGTGAATGATCCTCGTCTGGCCGCCATCCTTCGCCTCGATGCGCAGCAGGCGAAAGCCGTTGATCTCGCCCTGGCTCTGGCAGCGTTCGGTGTCATTCATGCCGATCTGGTCGAGCCGGAACTCGAGCGGATCGTCGACCGGCGAGAAGATCGGGCGCGGATTGACCACCATGCGGAAGGGATCGGCAGAAAGCTCGGTCACCGGGTTGAAGCCGGCGGTGATGCCGCGATTTGCCGTGAGTTCCGCCTGACTGACGATCGCTTCGCCCCTTTGCCGGGCCTGCAGCCGCGCTGCGGCCACCGTGGCATTCTCGTCGTCGAGCCGGACACGTATCGGCGAGCCCTTCAGGAAACTGTCGTCGGCCGTGTCGATATAATAGCGTGTCGCATAGGGAAATCCCGATCCGTCCTGGACGCCGTATTCCTCGAAGGCAAAGACCCCGCCATCACTGCTGAAGCCGAGGATCTCAAGCTCGGCGACATCGCCTGCGAAGGCGGCGGCCAAAGTTGCAAGCGGGGCAAGCAGGCAGACTGCAAACAGGGCAAGATTTCGCATGGGGCTTTCCATTCCGACGGTCGACGCCCTCAAATTCCTATCACGATGCCGTCAAAAGATCGTGCTGACTGAAACACAAAGTCGATGCATCCAATCCGGCCGTCGTTTGTTATTGTCAGCAACTTCACCGCATCGTGCCTTCCGAAAATCAGGATCGATTTTCGGAAGGCGCGATGCATTGATTCAAAAATGTTTAGAGCGTCCTTTGCGCGTTCAAAGGGACGCGCGGCGCTCTAAGGGAGACCCCCAATGATTGATGCAGCCAAGATTCGCGAACGTATGGAAGTGATCGGCGCCGACGGCGTCCATGTCGGTACCGTCGACAAGGTTGACGGAGATCGCATAAAGCTGACCAAGCGCGACAGCGGCGAGGGCGCTCACAGGGGCCATCACCACTTCATTCCTCTCAGCCTTGTCGCCGAGGTCGAGGGCCAGAAGGTGCGGCTGTCGGCAAACTCGGATGTTGCGGTCACGTTCGAGGAAGAAAAATCCGAACCCACCTGATCATAATCCAGTCTGACTACGGCTCACCCGAATGAGCGCGCGTTCAGCGCGACGACCAGACCGGGAACAGATCGCCCTCGGCCGGCGTCGCGGTAAAGACGCCGCGGCTGATGGCGCGTGCCATCGTGGCGCCGGCCGCGGCGTAGAGATCGACGGCATCGTTGGGTGCGAGCTCAATGCCGCTCTTGCCCGTTGCCAGCGCGAAGACCAGATCGCCGTCTGCGGGCGTGTGTGTCGGCCAAATGGCACGGACAAAGCCGTCATGCGCCGATATCGCCAGACGTTTGGCGGCGGCCTTCGTGAGTACCGCATCGGTGGCGATCACGGCGATGGTCGTGTTGGCGCCGGTTTCCGCCTGTTCTGCCGCATGCTTGTCACGGAACTTCAGCAGGACCTTTCTGGCATCGTCAGGCATCGGGTGGGGATAGCCTAACCCGCCGAACTCGTCGCCGATCTCGAACGGCGCCGCCCAGAAATGGCGGGTCCCTGCGACCGTCACCGAGCCGGTCGGGTTGACGGCGGCGAGCGCGCCGATGGTGACGCCGCTGTCCAGCACTGTCGAGGCCGAGCCGAGCCCGCCCTTCAGGCCGGAACTCAAAGCCCCGCTACCTGCGCCGGCAGTGCCGAGCGCAAAGTCTATCGCAGCGGCTTGCGCGGCTTCGTAGCCAAGGTCACGGTAAGGCGGATACCGGCCCCAATCCTTGTCGCCGCCATTGCGCAGGTCGAACAGGATCGCCGCCGGCACGATCGGCACGCGAAAGCCGCCGACCTCGACGCCGATGCCCCTTTCACGCAGTGCCGCCTGCACCCCCGACGCGGCGTCGAGGCCAAAAGCAGACCCGCCCGAAAGCACCACGGCATGGATGGCGTGGATCGAATTGTGCGGCTCGAGCAGGTCGGTTTCGCGGGTGCCCGGCGCACCGCCCAGGATTTGCACGCCGGCCACGGCCGGTTCGTCGCAGATGACGGTGGTCACACCGGATTTCAGCTTGGCATTCGCCGCATTGCCGACACGCAGGCCGGCGACGTCGGTGATGAGATTGCGCGGACCCGTATGGAACATCCCTGTGCTGGACATCATTGGCTCTCCGCCGGCACGAAACGGCCGCCGTCGAAACGGAAGGCTCGATAAGGATTTTGCGTCAGGTCACCTTTTTCGTCAAAGCGGATCGGTCCGATCGCCGTGGTGAAGTCATGCGCGGTCAGCACGTTGGCCAGCCTCTCGCCGGAGCTTTGCGTCAATGCTGAAGCCGACTTGGCGATCTCGACCGCGGCATAGGCGGGCAGCGTGTAACCTTCCGGCACGATGTTTTGTCCGGCAAAGCTCTGCAGCACCTTGGGGTCGGCGACATCGACCCATTCGGGCGGCGCGATCATCAGCGTGCCGTCGGCATAAGGCACGTCGCCGAGCGGCGCGCGCAACGCTTCGCCGCCGGCAAACACCATGCCGGTATGTAGCTGGCCAGCATCCCGGCCCATAATGGCGACATCATCGCCGTCGCCGCCGGCAAAGACATGCGTTGCGCCGGCTTTCCTAAGTCGGCCGATCAGGCCGATCTGGTTGTCGAGCTGCGGCCGGAACGTGTCGACGAAAACCGGCTTCAGCGCCGCTTGCTCGGCGGCTGCCCGAAATGTCTCGGCCATTTCGCGGCCATAGATCGTACCGTCGTCGACGATGGCGAACAGCTCGGTCTGCCATAGGCGGGTGAGGATGGCAGCGACGGCATTGCGCTCGTCGTCGCCGCGCGGCCCGAGACGATAGATCGGCCATCCGGTCTTGGCGCGCCGGTCGGTCAGGCTTTCCGTGCGAACGCCGACTGTGATCACCGGTATGCCGGCACCCTTGAGGATCGGCAGAGCCGCCTCGATTGCGTCGGTGCACAAAAACCCGATGACGACGTTGACCTTGGCCGCGGTGAATTCCCGCGCGGCGGCGGCGCCACCGTCGGCCGTGCAGGCGTCATCGATCGTCCTGATCTCGGTACCGTCAGCTTCAGCCGCCATTGTCGCGCCGGCCTCGATCTGTTTGCCGAGGATCGCCGACGGCCCCGACAAAGGAGCCGCGACGCCGACCCGCAGCGTCTCGGCGCTCGCACTGCCGGCGACCGAGAGCCAGGCCAGCACCGCTATTGTGGTTGTCCAACGTCGCATGCGAGCGAAGAATTCCTCCGAGCCGATCGCGTGTTCTGCCGGCGCCAATGCCGTCAAGACCTAAAGGCTGGCCAGCTTTGGCGCAACACGCGAATTCGGGATATAGGTCAAGCACTTCGCTTGTGGCCTGCAATATCCCCCCATATATAACGGTTGGTTCTGACTAGTGGAAAATCATCGGTGCTGAAGAAGAATGACATCGGGCCGCAGGCCTACCGCGACGCGATGGCCCATTTTGCTGGCCATGTGCATGTAATCACCACCGATGGCCCTGCCGGCAGGCGCGGCGCGACGGTGATCGCGGCCTGCTCGGTGTCGGATACGCCGCCAACCATCCTGGTTTGCCTCAATCGTGAAAATCCCAAGAACGAGCCGTTCGTGGAAAACGGCAAATTTGCCCTGAACACGTTGGCTTCGGATCAGGAGCCGCTGTCGATCGGCTTTTCCGGCATTACCGGCCTGCCGGTCGAGGAGCGTTTCGCATTGGCCGAATGGGATGTGATCTCGACCGGTGCGCCGACGCTGAAGGGTGCGCTCGCCGTCTTCGACTGCGAACTGATCGACTCCAAGGATCTGGCCACCCACCGTGTGCTTTTTGGCAAGGTTACAGGTTTGCGCATCGGCGATAATTTGCGGCCGCTGATCTATCACAACCGCGGCTATCACGCTTTGTAGAGGCTTTCAGATGGCCGCGTCGGCGAAGACAGGATGACCGAGTTGAAAACCGCGTCCGGCGCCGCGGACGATCGACGAGACGCTCGATCTGTTGACCGGTGCGGACTATGTGGCGGACCGGTCGCTGGCAACCGTGCTGTTTTTTATGCGTTCGGTCGACGCGCGCCCGTGGATCGAGGCTGGCGTGAAGCGCGTCGCATAACCACATGTCTGCCAGGGAGAAAATCATGGAACGCAGTATCTATCTCGATGAGGCCCGCGACCCGCTGATCATCGCGGAGGGCTGGATGAAGGACGGCAAGGATGTCGCCATTGCCACCGTGGTCGAGACCTGGGGCTCGGCGCCGCGCCCGGTCGGCAGCCACCTGGTCATCGACGCCGAAGGCAATTTCCACGGCTCCGTCTCGGGCGGCTGCGTCGAAGGCGCCGTGGTCGCCGAGGCGGTCGATGTTATCGATAGCGGCAAGGCCAAAATGCTCGAATTCGGCGTCGCAGACGAGACCGCCTGGCAAGTCGGCCTGTCATGCGGCGGCCGCATCAGGGTCTATGTAGAAAGATTGGGTTGATCTCGAATGGATCCCTATGCGCTGAAGACACTCAACGCCGAACGCCGCGCCCGCCGCGCGGCAATCCTGGTCACCGATCTCGGCGACGGCCGCGACCGTGTCGTGCGCGAGGGCGACCGGGTAGCCGGCGAACTCGGGGCGGCCATCGCCAAGGCATTTCGCACGGGCAATTCCGGTTCGGTCGAAGCTGAGGGACGGACCTTCTTCCTCAACGCACATCTGCCGCAGCCGCGCCTGGTGGTGATCGGCGCCGTCCACATCAGCCAGGCGCTGGCACCGATGGCCAGGATCGCCGGCTATCCTGTCGAGATCATCGATCCGCGCACGGCCTTTGCCACGCCCGATCGTTTTCCCGATATCGCGCTGCATGCCGAATGGCCAGAGGATGTGCTGACGCGTCAGCCGCTCGATAGCTATACGGCGCTGGCCGCTCTCACCCACGATCCGAAGATCGACGATTTCGCGCTGAAGGCGGCGCTCGACGCCGGCTGCTTCTATGTCGGCGCGCTCGGCAGCCGCAAGACCCACGCCAAACGTGTGGAACGCCTGCTGGCTTCGGGAGCGACCGCCGACCAGATCGCCCGCATTCATGCCCCGATCGGCCTCGACATTGGGGCTGCCAGCCCGGCCGAGATCGCCGTCGCGGTGTTGGCGCAAGCGATCCACGCCTTTCGCTCCCGCGGCCTCGAATCCAAAGGCGCGGTCGCGTGAAATTTGGTCCCGTTGCGATCGATACGGCCGAAGGGGCAGTGCTTGCGCACGCCACCACAGTCGGAGAGCGCCGCTTCCGCAAGGCGCACAGGCTAAGCGCCGGGGATGTGTCCCTGTTGAAGGCCGCTGGCATTTCCGAGGTCGTAGCGGCGGTGTTGGCGCCCGATGATCTCAGCGAGGACGTCGCCGCCGAAAAGATTGCCGCATCCATGATCCATCGCAACATCGAGGCGAAGCCCGCCGCGACAGGTAGGGTCAACCTCCACGCGCAGGCTGCCGGCATGTTCACCGTCGACGCGGCGATGATCAACGCCATCAACGCCGTCGATCCGACGATCACCATCGCCACGCTCGCGCAGCATGCGCCGGTCGAAAAAGGTCAGATGGTAGCAACGGTGAAGATCATCCCATTTGCGGTCGCCTCCGCTTTGGTCGATGCCGTGGCAAGGATCTGCGCCGGCGGCGAGATATTTGCGGTCAACGCCTATCAGCCGGTGCGCGTCGGCGTCATCCAGACGGTGCTGCCCGGCATCAAACCCAGCGTGCTCGACAAGACGCTGCGCGTCACCGAAGCGCGCCTGACGCGTTCGGGCGGCAGGCTGACGGCGGAGCGTCGAACCCTGCATGAAATTATCCCCGTCGCCGAGGCTGCGGCCTCGCTGATCCGCGACAACGATATGGTGGTTATCTTCGGCGCCTCGGCGATGGCCGATTTCGGCGACGTCGTTCCCGCTGCTATCGAAAAGGCAGGCGGCACTGTCATCCGCGCCGGCATGCCGGTGGATCCCGGCAATCTGCTGGTGCTAGGCACTCTAGGCGGCAAGCGCATCATCGGTGCGCCGGGCTGCGCCCGCAGTCCCAAGGAGAACGGCTTCGACTGGGTGCTTGACCGGCTGATCGCCGGTCTCGACGTGACCGCCAGGGATATTGCCGGCATGGGTGTCGGCGGGCTGTTGATGGAAATTCCGACGCGGCCGCAGCCGCGCGAGCCATTGCCGGCCAAAGCCGAACCAAAGGTCGAGATCGTGCTTCTGGCCGCCGGCCGCTCCAGCCGCATGGGCGGGCCGAACAAGCTGTTGGCGCTCTTCGATGGCAAGCCGCTGGTCCGTCGCACTGCCGAACGCGCGGTCGGTTCGAAAGCCGGGGCCACTATCGTCGTCACTGGCCACCAGCGCGAGCGCGTGCGCAGTGCACTGTCTGGCCTCGATGTGACCCTCGCCGACAATCCGGATTTCGGCGAGGGTCTGTCTTCATCGCTGAAGGCCGGCATCGCCAAGATTTCCGGCGACGCCGCCGGCGCCATGATTGTCCTCGGCGATATGCCTGGCGTCGCGTCGGCCGACCTCGACAGGCTGATTGAGGCGTTCCGCAGGTCCGAAGGCCGATCGGTGGTGCGGGCCTCGCACGACGGGCGGCGCGGCAATCCGGTGCTGCTGCCGCGTTCGCTGTTTGCCGCGATCGCTCACCTCGAAGGCGATACCGGCGCCCGCCATCTGGTCGAGGCCGAAGGGCTCGATGTCATCGATGTCGAGATCGGCGAAGGGGCAGCCGTCGACGTCGACACGCGCGAGGCGCTGGAAGGCGCCGGCGGCGTGCTGCAGGATTGACAAACCGAAGCCGAAAAACGCATGGCTGAGGGATGGCCTTTCGTTCCTGCTTCCGGTTCCGCTTGCCTTCCTCCGGCCTCCCGGCCCTGCTGATGGCGATTCTTTTGTCGCTCTCTTGTGCCGCCTACGCCAATGCTCTCGAACTCAAACCCTTCAAGGACGATCTGTTCGCCTACCCGGGCACGCTCTCGTCCGAGAGCAACGGCGCCTATACGGTTGTCGATTATCGTGAGCTGCGCGACATCAACGCTCGTGACGAAGTGCCTGAGCGTCGTGTACACGCGCAATACACCGACACCGGCGTGCGTAAGGTGCAGCAGGATCTCTTGCTGCCGACCGATGCAGGCGATGTCCGCCACATTGCCGTCGGCAAGACCGGGGGCGCCAGCATCATCGTGCTTTATCTGCACGGGCAGGGCGGCAGCCGTAAGCAGGGCAGCGACGACTTCACCTTCGGCGGCAATTTCAACCGCATCAAGAACCTGATGGCCGGCAATGGCGGCCTCTATCTGTCGCCGGATTTTTCCGATTTCGGCGACACCGGTGCCACCCAGATCGCCGCGCTGATCAACCACTATGCCGAACAATCGCCGAGCGCAAAAATCTTCGTCGCCTGCGGCTCGATGGGCGGCTCAATATGCTGGAAGCTGGCCGCCCGCCATGACACCGGCGGGCGCATCGACGGGCTGCTGCTGCTCGGCTCGCTATGGGACGAGAGTTTCTTCTCAAGCCCCGCCTTCAAGCGTCGTGTGCCGGTCTTCTTCGGCCAGGGCAGCAAGGACCCGGTGTTTCCAATCGAGAAACAGGAAGCCTTCTTCCGATCGATTCTGGCCAAATCGAAAGCCTATCCGACCCGCTTCGTCCGCTTCGAGACCGGCACGCATGGCACCCCTATCCGCATGACCGACTGGCGCGGCACGCTCAATTGGATGTTGTCGAAGGCTCCCTAAGGCGCGGTATTGTAGTCGACGACCGTCTGCGGATTTTCCTCGCCGTCATAAGACGCGTCGACATCGTACTGGACCAGGGAAAAATCGCCGTTGCGAAACAGATAGGTCCCTGATGAAGAGGCATCGCCGATGCCACGCCATTTGTTGAAGCTGGTGATCGTCTTGGTCTCTTCGTCGTAATCGGAATTAGTTGCCCAGCCGGAGGTCTGGAAGCCAACTATGGTCATGCCCAGCAATTTGCCGTCGCTGTCATTGTTCTCGTAGCGGATGTCCATCTCAGGTTCGGCGAACTGCAATTGTCTCACGCCAAGCACGTCGTCGCTCATGTAATAGATCGAGTTTTCGTTGTAGGCCGCGGCCGAGCAGGCGAAATGGAAAAGCCGCGTTTCGCTTTCGGGATCACTGGCAGACGCATCCTTGCCCTTATAGTGGATCGAGAAAATGTCCGGCTCCTGCGCCAAAAGATCCTTGTCACACTGGTCGCCATAAGTCGCGGCAAACGCCTTTTTGGCTTGCTCAAGCGCTGCGTCCTTCTTCGGCGGCGGCGGTCCTTCGCCGCAGCTTGCCGGCACCGCATCCTCGAAATCGGCCTTTGAGGGTTTCAGCGCACCCTTATCGATGAAGATCGAGCGAAATGGCGGTTCCTGGATCGAGGCGTTGATCTGGCGCAGCGTATAGCAGCCGGCAAAGACATTTTCGCTGCCGTCCTTGGCCGTCGCCCGGATGGCGACCGGAACGCTATAGTAGATGCTGCCGGCAGCCCCGTCTTCGGATACGCCACCGGTTTTGACTTCGACCGTGTCCGTGCTGTCATAGCCTTTGACGAAGGAATTGAAATCCTTGGCCGGCTTGGTGTCGCCGAAATAATCCCAGGCGCGCGCGAATTCGTGCCGGCTGATGGCACTATAAAGTGACCGGATGACCGCTTCGGCATTCGACCTGTCATCGATATAAGGCGCGTCTGCGGCGAGCGCCGATTGGCCGGCAATGGCAAGAGCAAGAGACACAAAAGCGGTCGCTGCAAAAAGGGCGCGTCTCATCGGGAACCTCCACTCGATGAAAAATCCTATCATATCGATTGCGGCGACGTGGTGACGCTTGAACAATCGCCTGCGAAGGCGCTACCTCTCGCCCTCGGCAGTCGGGCCGCGTGGAGATTTCTTGTGACCATATCAATGTATGAAGCATCCGTGCCGGTATTTTCGGCGAGGCTGAAGGCACTAGCCAATGTGCTGAACATTGCCGAGCAAAATGCGGCTGATCGCAAGATTGATCCGCAGGTGTATCTGACGGCGAGGCTGGCGCCGGACATGTTTGCCCTGACCAGGCAGGTACAGATTGCCACCGATCACGCCAAAGGCGCCCCGTCACGGCTTGCGGGACGCGAGGTGCCAAAATACGAGGACAATGAGGCGAACTTCGCTGATCTGCAGGCCCGCCTTACCAAGACGCTCGATTATCTCGCGACATTTTCGGCGGCCGAATTCGATGGTTCAGATGACAGGATAGTCGAACTGCGGCTTGCGGGACGCGAGGTTTCGATGCCGGGGATGCAGTATCTACTGCATGCCGCCATGCCCAATTTCTATTTCCACCTGACCACCGCCTACGACATCCTGCGCCACAACGGCGTGCCATTGGGCAAGTCGATCTTCCTCGGATCGCGTTGAGATCCGCTCGGGAGATATCCGCCACAGCGGATATCTCACAGTTGTTTAGCGCAGGGACATTTCCCGGGCGATGCGCGGGAAATCGGCCGGCTTGACGCCGATATCGGCGCGATCGGCATTGCTCATCGAATGGAGCAGCGCCAGCGCCGCTCGATAGCGCAGCTGTTCCCGCGGACGCGGACGAGCGAACATTTCAGTGAAGAATCCCATGATTCAAGCCCCTTATTGAACCTCCAAGGCGGTCAATATAAGCAGATCATGACGATTGTGCAGTGCAGCATTCGCATGGCAGCCATGCTGCCCTGATCTTTTTTGACATAATTCGGCTGGTCCGGCGAAACTTCTGCGGCGCTTTGACCGTAGGCGTCTATGCCGGCACTTGGCCGGTTTTTTCCTCGCCATTCCTGGCGAACTTCCGGACTGCATGAAAATGCAGTCCGGCTTTTTATTAGCCGCAGGGATAAACCCTGTCCGCCGGCGTCCCGGGAAAGTCGTCTGACCTTCCATCCGTGGGCTTGGAAGCGGGCGACGCTTTCCTGTATGCTATTGCTTCCTCCTCGCGCAGCCGCGCAAAATTCCCGCCGGAGAAACTCCATGCACAAACGCCGTCTCGGCCAGACCGATCTTTTCGTGTCGCAAATCTGCCTCGGATCGATGACCTGGGGCCAGCAGAACACCGAGGCGGACGGTCACGCCCAGATGGATCTGGCGTTTGCTCGCGGCGTCAATTTCATCGACACCGCCGAACTCTATCCGATCCCGCCCAAGGCGGAGACACAAGGCCGTACCGAGACATTCATCGGCAATTGGATGAAGGAGAAGCGCAATCGCGACCAGGTGATCATCGCCTCGAAGGTAGTTGGTCGCACCGCCAACACTTGGTTTCGGGGCGACCGCCCGTCTAAGCTGGTGCGCGCCGATATCTTCGACGCTATCGATAACTCACTCGCCAGGCTCAACACCGATTACATCGACCTCTATCAGATCCATTGGCCGGAACGCGACGTGCCGTGGGGCGCCAATCCGAACCGCATCGGCGCCGTGCCGCGACGCTCCGATGCCGCCGGCGTGCCCGAGGGCGAGACGCCGATCGCCGAGACGCTTGCCGTGTTCGATGAACTGGTGAAGGCCGGCAAGATCCGCCATTTCGGCCTGTCGAACGAGAATTCCTGGGGCGTCATGCGTTTCATTGGCGAAGCCGACAAGGGCCTCGGTCCGCGCGTCGCCTCCGTGCAGAACGCCTATAATTTCGTCAACCGCACCTTCGAGGTGAACCTAGCCGAAGTCTGCGAGCGCGAGCAGGTGTCGCTGCTTGCCTATTCGCCGCTGGCGCAAGGCTATTTGACCGGCAAATACGATCATGGCGCGCGGCCGCAGGGCTCGCGCTCGCAGTTGTTCAACCGCGGCCAGCGCTACGAGACTCCGAATGCTGCCGACGTGCAGCTCGAATACAACCGGTTGGCGCGCACCTTCGGCATGGAGCCGGCGCTGTTTGCCAATGCCTATGTCTCGAACCGGCCCTTGGTCACCTCGAACATCATCGGCGCCACCACCATTTCGCAACTCGAAATGGCGCTCTCTTCCGCCGACGTGGTCTGGACCGAGGACATGCAGAAAGCCGTTGATGCGATCCACCAGCGCGTCGGCAATCCGTGCCCTTGATGCGTCGGGACGTGGTTGTCCGATCGTCATAAGGAGAGGGGAACAGCCGTGGACTTCCGGATCGACGCGGTGCGCGCGAAATTTCCGGCTTTGTCGCTGACCGACAAGGGCCGCCGGCGCATCTATCTCGACAATCCTGCCGGCACGCAGGTCCCGCAGGCGGTGGGGGACGCAGTATCGCGTTGCTTGCTGACCACGAATGCCAACCTCGGCGGCTTCTTCGACACCACCGTTGCAGCACAAGGCATCGGGGACGAGGCCCATCTGGCGATGGCGGATTTTCTCGGCGCTGCGAGCCCGCAGGAAATTATCATCGGTGCCAACATGACGACATTGACCTACCACATGTCGCGAACGCTCGGCCGCACGATGAAGCCCGGGGACGAGATCATCCTCACCCGCATGGACCATGAGGGCAACGTCTCGCCCTGGCTGCAACTGGCAGAAGACCTTGGCCTTGTCGTGCGCTGGCTGCCCTTCGACCAGCAGAGCTGGCAGATCGAAGAGGCGGCGCTCGCCGCGCTGCTTTCCGAGAGGACGCGGCTCGTCGCGCTCAACTACGCCAGCAATCTCACCGGGTCGATCAACCGGGTGAAGGCGTTGACCGGCATCGCCAGGCGGGCTGGTGCGTTGGTCTACGTCGATGCCGTCCAGTTCGCGCCGCATGGCCTGATCGACGTCCAAAACCTCGGCTGCGATTTCCTGATCTGCTCGGCTTACAAGTTCTTCGGCCCGCACATGGGGATTTTGTGGGGCAGGCTGGACGTTATCGATGCGCTTAAGCCGTATAAATGCCGTTGCTCGTCCAATGCCTTGCCGGAGCGCTTCGAGCTCGGCACGCCGCAGATTGAATTGATGGCCGGCCTGTCGGCAGCTGTCGATTATTTTGCCGAGTTGGGCGCGGCAGCCGGCGCGCAAGGATCGCGTCGGCTGAAAATCGCCAAGGCCTTCGAAGTTTCAATCGCTTACGAGAACCCGCTGACGCGACAACTGATCGATGGCTTGTCGGATATTGCCGGCCTGACCATCCACGGCATCACCGATCCGAAGCGGATCAATGAGCGCGTGCCGACGGTGTCGTTCACCGTCGAGGGCATCGTGCCGGAGACGATCGTGCGGCAGATGAATGCGGAAAACATCTTCCTGTGGTCCGGCCACAACTACGCCTGGGAGATCGTCCACCAGCTCGGCATTCCGGCCGAGCAGGGCGTGGTGCGCATCGGCATCGCTCATTACAACACTGCAGCCGAGATCGACGAGACGCTGGAGAGCGTGCACCGCGTTGTCGCCATGCTGCGGCAGGAACGATCCTGAGCGGCCCTCGCGGGCGGATCATCGCTTGTGGGTGCCGCCAAAACCGGTGAGGAAGGCGGTGAGATTGTCGCCGAGCTCGTCGCAGAGATAGCCGCCTTCCTGGACGATGACCGTTGGCAGGCCGAGCCCGGCGATCACCTCGCCAATGCGCGAAAAACCAGGCGTGCTCACCGACAGCCCGCCGAACGGATCACCTTCGAAGGCGTCTAGCCCCAGCGCCACCACAAGCGCATCGGGCGAGAAGGCCTTGATGCGCTGGAACGATGCCTCCAGCGCTTCGAGGAACGTTGTATCGCCGGATTTGCGCGGCAGCGGCAGGTTGAGATTGTAGCCGAGGCCGCGCCCTTCGCCGCGCTCGTCGCCATGGCCCCAGAAAAACGGGTAGAAGCGCACCGGGTCGGCATGCAGCGACACGGTGAGCACGTCCGGCCGGGCATAGAAGATGCCTTGCGTGCCGTTGCCGTGGTGGAGGTCGACATCGAGGATCGCCACCCGCGCCGCCTGTTTGCGCAGAACCTGTGCAGCGACGGCCGAATTGTTGACGAAGCAGAAGCCGCCGGCGACATCGGCAAAGGCGTGATGGCCGGGCGGCCGGCACAGCGCATAGGCGGCCGGCGCTCCAGACATCACCGCCTCGGCGGTTTCAACCGCGCTCCAGGCGCTCCAAAGCGCGCTCTGCCACGTCTCGCCGGAGATCGGGCAGGCGGTGTCGGCCATGTGATAGCCGGCCTGGCCGACCGCCGAGGCCGGATAGGAGCCGTTCCGCGCGATCGGATGGATATTGGGGATGACCTCGGCCGAGGCGCCCTCGATGCGCTGCCAGCGCGCGAAGATGTGCTGGAGAAAATCGAGATATTCCGGCGTATGCACCGCCGCAATCGGGCTGAGTCCGTGATCCCGCGGCCGTTCGATCGTGCAGCCGGCAGCCTTTGCGCCGGCCAACAATCGCTCGACCCGTTCCGGCCTTTCCGGATTGGGCTGCGGCGCGCCGCTCGAGAGGAACGCCTTCGGGTCATGGCGCTTCTGTTCTTCGGCATAGAAGGCTTTCATGTTGGCTCCTCCGGTGCATCGGCAAAGGCGAAAAAGGCGTCGCCGACGATCTTCTGCACCTGCTCGTAGCTGGACCAGGCAATGCCCAATCGTTCGTAAAAAGCCTTGGCGGTCTCGTTGTCGGTATCGACGGACAGCCTGAGATAGGCGCCGCCGCTCTTCCGGCATTGCGCCGCGACTCGGCGCAGCAGGCGTTCACCGATCCTGCGGCCACGAAAACGGTCCTCGACATAGAGGTCCTGCACATAGACGCCGGGCCGTCCCATCCATGTCGAGAAGATCGGGAAATACAGGCAAAGCCCGGCAAATTCGCCACCGATTTCGGCAATCAGGGTCGAGAAGGCAGGCTTTTCGCCAAAGCCATAGGTGCGGAGATCCTGAGCTGTCGAGGTGATCTCCTGATGTGCGCCGACATGCGCGCCGAGCCGCAGGAGCGCGGCGTGGATGGTTTCGACGTCCTCGACGGTCCCGGGCCGGATGACAATGTCTCTTGACGGTGGGTTGGTCACGGTCGCATCTCAGAACGCCACGCGGTCGCCGCCCTTGAGCGCCAGCATCTGCCGCGCCTCGGCCGGCGTCGCGACGTCCAGCGACAATCCGTCGAGCACGCCGCGGATGCGGCGCACCTGGTCGGCATTGGACTTGGCGAGCTGGCGCCCTTCGTAGAGGCTATCCTCCAGCCCGACGCGGACATTGCCGCCCATCGCCGCCGCAATCGAGATCATCGGCATCTGGTGGCGTCCGGCGGCCAGCACCGAAAACCGGTAGCTGTCGCCGAACAGTTTGTCGGCGATGCGCTTCATATGGATCAGGTTTTCTGGATCGGCGCCGATGCCGCCAAGAATGCCCAAAACAAACTGGATGAATAAAGGTCCGGACACCAGTCCACGATCGCGAAAATGCGCCAGCGAATAGAGATGGCCGACATCGTAGCACTCGAATTCGAAGCGCGTGCCGCAACCACGCCCGAGCTTCTCGAGCACCGTCTCCATGTCGGCAAAGGTGTTCTTGAAGATCGTGTCACGGGTAGCCTCGAGCAGCTTCGGCTCCCATTCGTGCTGCCATTCTCGCGGCCGCTCGAGCATCGGGAACAGCGCGAAATTCATCGAACCCATATTGAGCGAACACATTTCCGGCTCGGCCCTGAGCGGCGCGGCCAGCCGCTGGTCGAGCGTCATCAGCGACGATCCGCCGGTGGTGATGTTGATCACCGCATCGGTCGCCTGCTTGATGCGCGGCAGGAACTGCATGAACACCTCGGGGTCGGCGGTCGGCCGCCCATCCCTAGGGTCGCGGGCATGAAGATGCAGGATCGAAGCGCCGGCCTCGGCGGCGGCGATCGCGTCTGCGGCGATCTGGTCCGGCGTCACGGGCAGATGCGGCGACATCGACGGGGTGTGTACCGACCCGGTGATGGCGCAGGTGATGATGACTTTTCGCGACGCCATGGTTCGCCTCTCAGCCTTCGACCGGCAGGTCGAGCTCGCCGGCCAGCACCTCGAGCGAGTCGCCGATGATGGATATGATCTCGCCGATCTGCGCGGCGGTGACGATCATCGGCGGCGCGACCATGAAATTGTCGCCGTCGACGCCGCCCTTGACCTTGCGTCCGTAGATGATCAGGCCGCGCTCATAGGCGAGGTCGAGCAGCCGCTGGGTGGCCTTCTTTGCAGGCTCGATCGGCCTCAGAGTGTCGGGATCCGCAAGCATCTCGGCACCGGTGAGCAGGCCCTTGCCACGGACGTCGGCGATGAATGGAAACCGCTTCGCCAATCGCTTCAACTCGTCCATCAAAAGCTCGCCCATGTCAGCCGCATTGGCGATCAGGCCGAGACGGTCCATTTCGCCGAGTACGGCGAGCCCGGCGGCGCAGGCGAGCGGGTTGCCGGCGTAGGTGTGGCCGTGCTGAAAGCCGCCCGACGCGAGCAATGGCTGCACCAGCCGCATCGGTGCCGCCAGCGCGCCGAGCGGCGCGTAGCCAGAGCCCAGCCCCTTCGACAGCGCGACGATGTCGGGCTTGCAGTTCCAGTGGTCGCCGCCGAGGAATTTTCCGGTGCGGCCGGCACCGCTCATCACTTCGTCATGGATGAGCAGGATGCCGTAGCGATCGCAGATCTCGCGGATGCGCGGATAGTAGCTGTCGGGCGCCACCAGTGCTGCCGTGGCAGCGCCGCCGACTGGCTCCATGATGAAGGCGAGCACGCTCTGCGGTCCCTCGGCGAGGATCTTTTCCTCCAGCATGTCGGCGTAGCGGATGCCGCGCTGTTCCATCGAAAGATTGTCGCGGTCGCGCCAGGCGATGGGCGCCGGCACGGTCGGCATCATCTGCATCATCGGCACAAATGTTTCGGACAGCGCATCGTCGCCGGTAACGGCGAGCGCGCCGAGCGTGCCGCCATGATAGGAGGGAAAGCGCGAGATCACCTTCCAACGGCTGGGCTGGCCGGTGGCGACCGCCCATTGCCGCGCCAGCTTGATGCAGGATTCGGTCGCTTCCGAGCCGCCGGAGACAAAGAAGATGCGGTCCATGCCTTCAGGGAGTTTGGCCGCCAGCTGCCGCGCGAGCTCCTCTGCCGGTTCGTTCTCGAAATGCAGACGGTAGGCGAAGGTGGCGCGGTCCATCTGCCTTTTCATCGCGTCGAGCACGTTGCGATTGGAGTGGCCGATATTGGCAACCATCGGACCGCTCGATCCGTCGATGAAGCGGCGGCCATCCTGCGTCCACATGTAGATGCCTTCGGCGCGGTCGATCATCGGCCGGCGCAGGCTGGATAGATAAAACAGATGCGAGGCTTCGCGAGTTTCCGGGGCAGGAGACTTCAACATGTCATGGCTTTCCAAGATAGCGGTCAAGGACATTTCTGGTGACGCGCTCGACAATCGCATCCTGCCTTAGCAGGCCGGCAACCCATTCGCAGCTTCCGGCGTGAAACACCTCGCCTTTGCCGCCCGGGAAATTGACGATCATGCCGTTGCCGCGTTTGACCTTGTCGAGGTTGGCATCGCTTGCCTCGCCGAACAGCGTCTCGGCGGTGAAGCGTCCGTCCTCGTCGCCGAGAAACTGGTCCTCGAACGCAATGTCGGCGCTTTCCTCGACCTGGCTCGCCATGCCGACCGCGAGCACCTGCAGGCCGTCCGGCGCACCGCTAGTGGTCGTGGGGTAGGGCAGGCCGCCGCGGATCTCGAAATCGAGCCCGTCGACCTCGTAGCCATAGACATGGCTGTCGGCGCCGAGCAGATCGCCATAGTAGATGCCGGTGCCGGCAAACGCCCAATGCTCCGGCCGGTAGACCGGAAAGCCGCGTACGCCGCGCGGCGCGCAGCCGCCCCAGCCGGCATAGACGCCTCTTGTCGCGTTAAGCCCGAAGGTCGCCGCACCCGGCCGGCCGATTTCCGGCGCTTCCCAGGAATTGGTGGCGCGCCTTATATCACCGCCGCGATAGGCCGGGTCCTCGGCGCGAGCGCGGTATTTGTAGCAGACCTGCCGGCGGCCTTCGTCCTCCAGCCTGGTCTGCCACATGAAATTGCCGGCAAAGCGCGCCGCATGACCGCCGCGCTCGACATAGGTGTCGACCGCATCGCGCATTTCCCAGGTCCAATATTCGTCGTGGCCGACCAAGACGACGCAGTTATAGCCGTCGAGAATGTCGGGCGAAAAATGCAGATCGTGCTGGCTGGCGAGATCGACGGCGTAGCCGGCACGCTCGGCGAAGCGGAAGAAATGGCTGTCGTAGCTTGCCCAGCCGGACGATGCGTATTTCTTCGAATGGCCGGTAGCAAAGGCCCATTCCATATGCGGATAGCGCGGCACGGTTTTCGGCGGCACGGCGACTTCGAGCGGCACGCGCGGCGCGTCCCTGGGCAGCACGACGAAGCCGCGGCACCACGGCCGTTGGGTCGACACCATTCGTGCATATTGGTCCCGGTCTGGCCCGGTGATGCCTTCGTAATGGTTGGAACCGCCCCATGTATTGTAGGCAAGCCAGGTGCCGGTGGCCGCCACCTGCAGCACACGGCCAGGCTTCTTGCCGGGCTGCGGCGCGACGATAAAAAGATGGTGGTAGCGGATCGGCTTGCCGTCCCGGCCATCTGCTGTCAGCGTCACGCGATAGGCGCCGGACGGCCAGTCGTCGCCGATCCGAAACTCGAACGACGCTTGCCAGCCGCAGCCTTCGACCGAACATTGGTCCGGCGTATCTTGCCAGCGCGCCGCGATTCCGGTCCCTTCGAACATTGTCGTTTCCGCGCCGCCGTCGCGGATGATCGCGATGCCGAAACTGGCGGCCGTCGAACTGACATGCAGCGCCACCATGTCGCCAGGACGGTAGGAAAAACGGTCGCTGTAGCACCAGATTTCGCCGCGCCCGCCATCCATCCCCGGCCATTCCCAGTAATGGCTGCGCACCGCCTGGCCTCGCTGCTCCGGCGTCAGTCCGAAATCGGGAAACTCGGTCGGCAGGTGGTTCATGGACACCGCTAAGGTCGAAGGCCGCCATTTCGGCCATCCGCCGGCCAAGCGTCAATTGGAAACGATCGGGCCAGCCATTGCCGGCTGCTCCTTGGCCTTGCCGGCCAAACAGACTATTTCACAAAACGCGGCCTTGTCCGCCACGGGAGCCGACATGCTGAGAGTGCAAAAGGTCAGGGTCAACGATATCTACGTGCCGACGGCGCGCAAGAAGACGCTGCATCCCGAGACCGTCCGCCATCTGGCCGAGGACATTCTGGAAAACGGCATGAAGATGCCGATCCAGGTGCGCCATGACGGCAAGCGCCACATCCTGGTCGAAGGGTTGCATCGGCTGGAAGCGGCCAAGTGGCTCGGCGAGACCGAGATCGACGCCTATCTGGTGCAAGCCAAGCGCCACTGAAGCCACTTATTTCCGTCGTTCGAATCTCCTGTCCCGCGGATTTTTTCGCGGGCCGTGTCGGCTTGCGTCGTGTCGGTTCGTCCTAGACACGGAAGCCAAAACCGACGTGTGAGGAAACACCATGACCACCAAGCTCGACATCGCCCCCAACTCCGACCGCGAGCTGGTTCTCGCGCGCATCATCGATGCGCCGCACGAGAACGTCTATCGCTGCTGGACCGAGCCAAGGCTGTTGACGCAATGGTTCTCGCCGAAGCCGTGGATGACCCCGCGCGCCGAAATGGATGTGCGGACCGGTGGCTCCACCCTTGTCGTCATGGCCGATCCCGACGGCAAGGAGTTCCCGAATCCAGGCGTCTTCCTCGAAGTCGCACCGGGCAAAAAGCTCGTCTTCACCGATGCCTATACGAAGGCGTGGGAGCCGTCCGAAAAGCCGTTCATGACGGTCGTGCTGACCTTCGAGGACGAGGGCGAGGGCAAGACCCGCTACATTGCCCGCGTCGCGCATTGGTCGGTCGCCGACCGCGAAGAGCACGAGAAAATGGGTTTTCACGACGGCTGGGGCCAGTGCGCCGAACAGCTTGAGGAGGTCGCCAAGCGACTTTGATGCAAACGGGAGAGGGAGACTGATGTCCAGATCGATATTTTTCGCCATTTTCGCCTCGGCCGCCGCGCTATTTGCCGCGCCGGGCACCATCAACGCAGAGGAGGCCAAGCCCGCCATGACGACCGCAACCGCAACACTGCCGACGCCGGAAAAATCCGGCCTGCTGCCGATCAACGGCCTGAACTATTATTACGCCGTCTATGGCAAGGGCGAGCCGCTGCTTCTGCTGCATGGCGGTCTCGGCACGACCGACATGTTCGCGCCGATCCTGCCGAAGCTTACCGAGAACCGCACCGTGATCGGGGTCGACCTGCAGGGCCATGGCCGCACCGCGCTCGGCGACCGGCCGCTCAGCCTGGAGGCGATGGGCGACGACATGGCGGCGATCGTCAAGACACTCGGCTACGACAAGGTCGACGTCATGGGTTATTCGCTGGGTGGCGGCGTCGCCTTCCGCATGGCCGTGCAGCATCCCGAAACGGTGCGCCGCCTGGTGCTGGTCTCGACCGGCTACGCCGCGGACGGCTTCTACGCCGAAATGCGTGGCCAGCAGGCACAAGTCGGCGCGGCGATGGCCGACATGATGAAGGACACGCCGATGTACAAATCCTATGTCGCGGTCGCGCCGCATCCGGAGGATTTTCCGAAACTGCTCGACCAGCTCGGCGCCTATATGCGCAAGGACTACGATTATTCAGCCGACGTGCCGAAGCTGAAAATGCCGGTCATGCTGGTGTTCGGCGACGGCGACATGTACCGGCCCGAGCACGAGATCAAGTTCTACCAGATGCTTGGCGGCGGGTTGAAGGACGCCGGCTGGATGCGCGAGAACCTGTCGCAAAACCGCCTGGCGATCCTGCCGAACCGCACCCACTACGACGTGTTCTTCGCGCCGGAACTGACAGCTGCCACGCTGCCGTTCCTCAATGGCGAGACCAAGGTCAAGACCTGGGATGAGGTCGTCAACGAAACGAACTGACGCCCAGTCAATTGTCTGCCGGCCGTCTCCTGCGCGATGGCCGGCATTTCGTTGATGAGGCCTTGGCGCGGCGCATCTAGCCGATCGCCCATCGGCCGGATCACAGCTTTGGATGGCGCCATCAAAGCTTTTCAATTGACGCCGCCACGCCTATCGATAGGTATCGCCTATCCTCGCAGGGAAGGGACACGGGCGATGGCAAGATATCAGGGCGGGTGTTTGTGCGGTGCGGTGCGCTACCGTGCCGAGGCGGCACCGATCAATGAGCGCGTCTGCCATTGCCGGCTCTGCCAGAAGGCACTGGGTGCCGCCTTCAACGCGCGCGTGCTGTTCCGCATCGACGATGTGACGGTCGACGGACCGCTGGCGACGGTGAATTCATCGCCCGATCTCAAGCGCGGCTTTTGTCCCCGCTGCGGCACGACGATGTTTTCCCGGCGCGATTCCGCCGGTATCATCGGCATCACCACCGGCTCGCTCGATGATCCCTCGTTGTTCAGGCCTGAGATGCATATCTGGACCGCCTCGAAGCAGCCCTGGGTGCAGATCGACGACGGCCTGCCGCAATATCAAGGCGCGCCACCTCCGGCTTGAGGTGAAATCTGCACAAAATTTAATCCGAAGCGACACGAGATAGCCGGCAAAGCGTCATTGGCGGGCCATCATTGCTGCCTATCTATTGCGTGCGGGCGGCAGTCGAGGAGGCGACGGAATGAACGACAGCATCAACACCCTGGACGAGCTCTTGAGTGATCCGATGATCAAGCTGGTGATGGAGCGCGACCGCGTGCAGCCGGCAGAACTTCGTACGCTGCTCGAGGAAAAAGTCCGCCGGGCGGACGATGATGTGGCGGTCAACGATCGTTTTGTACCGCCGGCCCACCTGATGGCCACGACCTGCCACAAGCTGTGGCTGTGCGGCTAGGGTCTTGAAGCGGTCAGCCGGAATTTGCCGGCAAATAGCTGTAATGGCTGCGGAAATAAGCGAGCCTGAAGCCGAGGCGCGCATAGTTGCGATAGGCCGGCCCGTCGCGTTCGGCGCGCGGCGCCTCGATGTCGGCCACGAACAGTTTTGCACCGGCCGCAAGTCCGTCGCGCACCATCGCTTCGCCGAGCATTGCATCGAGGTCGAAGCTCGGCGCCATGATGCCGGGAACCGGCGCGTCGATGCCGCTCCAGGCCATGCCGTCGGCACCGATGAACATCGAGCGCACCGCCGCCACCGCGCCGTCCCGCCGCAGCATGTAATGCTGCCAGCCGCGTCGGCCGGCCAGCGCCAGCAACCACGGTGAGGTCGGTAACCGATATCGGCTGTCGATGAACCCAGCCCATTCCCTTGCCGTTGCCGGTGTCACCCGCTCGACCGAGACGTTCTCAGTCGGGAAAAGCGGCTCCGGTGGCAATGGCGTGGCGTCGCGAAAGATGCGTTCCCAGCCGCCCTGACGCTGCAAGCTGCGCGCCTCGAGCCAGCAGCTGAGCGTCGCCGGCTCGGTATGTGGATTGGTGTAGAACCAGGGCCTCAGAATACCGGCCTCGCGATAATGCGCCAGAAGCGCGTCAAGCCGGCTCTCGGTGGCTGCGCTATCGACACCGAAATTCTTGACGCAGTTGAAATGGATGAACGGGATCGTCGTGCAGGTGGTCCAGACGAGATCGCCATCTTCGGCGATGGCAAGGCCTTGCCTTGCGGCAAAGTCTGCCGGGGCGGCGCGATAGAGGTCGAGCCAGGCATCGACCTCGGCGCGTTCGATAACGCGGCTGAGATCGCCAGATATCTCGTCGATCCCGATGGCGGGCGAGCATGGCTCCGGCGGGACTACGGGCTGCAATTCTGACAAGGCGGCGGGCTGCATGACTTCCTCCCAAGTATGGCCTTACACCGTAAGATTAGTGGAGACTAATCTCATGCAGTGAGTTGTCAAGCGGGATTGCGAGGCAGCCAGGTGGCCGAACGCTGGGGGATAGCGCACCTCCTTCCGGGCGAACGTCCCGATGCAAAGCCCTAACAATTCGATTCAAACTTTGTTGGTAGTTTCTTGTTAGGAATCCAGCTTGGTTTGTCCGGCGGCGTTGTCCTGCCTTCGGTCTGTTGTGTTTTGCGTACAGGTCCAGATGCGGTTATCAGGCGTCGTCATCTTCTCGATCGCAGCGCTGTGCCTTGCCGGCTGCACGTCAACCTCCGGCGTCGATGCGCTGCAAGTGCCGTCCAGCGAGACCACTAGCTCGGTTGTGCGGCCACCCGCGCCGGTGGCGTCCGTGGCGAAAACTGATGCTGCGCCCGCTTTTGCCGAACAGGAGCAGGACGAACAGCCGGTCGTGATGGACGTACCCGACCAAAGCGTCGAGCCGCCGGCCGAGGTGATCGCGCTGGTATCGCCGCCGAGGCGGCTGACACGCGCAGCACCGGCGATGCTTGCCGAGCCGGTCACGCGCTATGGTTTTCGCGATGCCAAGCCGATCAATTTCGGCAAGGCATCCTCGCCGAGGCGTCTCGCCGTCCACGGCGTCGACGTTTCGCGCTGGCAGGGCAATGTGAACTGGGGAAAGCTGCGTGCCCAGGGCGCCAACTTCGCCTATATCAAGGCCACCGACGGGGGCGACCATCTCGACCCGATGTTCACCAGAAACTGGCGCAGTGCCGACGCCGCCGGCCTCAAGCGCGGCGCCTATCACTTCTTCTATTGGTGCCGCACTGCCGGCGAGCAGGCCGATTGGTTCATCCGCAACGTGCCGCGGGTCGAGGGTGCGCTGCCGCCGGTGATCGACGTCGAGTGGAACGGCGAATCCAGCTGCAAGCGCCGCCCGTCGCGGCAAAAGGTGCTGGAGAAGATGCAGGTGTTCATGGACAAGCTCGAGCGCCACTACGGCCAGCGCCCGATCATCTACACCGCGCCCGACTTCTATCGTGACAATCTCAGGGGCGCCTTCCCCGATTATCCATTCTGGCTGCGCGCCGTGGCGGCGCACCCATCAAAGGTCTATCCCGACCGCAAATGGCTGTTCTGGCAATATTCCGGCTCCGGCCTGTCGCACGGGGTGAGGGGTCGTATCGACCTCAACGTGTTCCACGGTGATGAGAAGGCTTGGCGCGACTGGGTTGGCGGCCGGCAGATGGTAGCGGAGGCGGAGTAGCGGCAGCTCTTGCCTTCTCCCACAAGGGGAGAAGGGATAGCGCTCGGTTTTCCACACTTGGTCTCAAATTCCTTGGACGTCATGCCCAGATTGGATACCCTCGTCCCATGCCGCACCAGCCCGTCGCGCCGACCAAGCGTCGTTTCGCCCGCTCTATGCGACGCGAGCCGACCGAGGCGGAAGACCGCCTGTGGCATGAGCTGCGCGGACGCAAGCTCGACAGCATCAAATTCCGGCGTCAGGTCCCGGTCGGCCGGTTCATCGCCGATTTCGTTTGCGCCGAGGGCAGGCTGATTGTCGAGATCGACGGCAGCCAGCACGCGGATTCGGGCTATGATCGGGAGCGGGATGCCGAATTGAAGGCGAGGGGCTTTCGCGTGCTGCGCTTCTGGAACGATGACGTGCTGCGGGATCTGAACGCCGTCTGCGATACCATCATCGCCTACGTACGGGACGAGAGTTTGCAGCCTTGGCGGTAGCGCGCTCTTCCCTTCTCCCCCTGTGGGAGAAGGTGGCTCGGCGCGGAGCGCCGAGACGGTTGAGGGGTGTTGGACGTAGCGCCGCCGGTGCCAAGCTGGAGCACCCCTCATCCGACCTCGCTTCGCGAGGCCACCTTCTCCCACAAGGGGAGAAGGGGAGATCGCACCTTCTATGCCTCGACATATTCCGCCAGGCTGACCCCTTTGGGCACATCCAGTCCATCGGCCCGCAGGCCTTCAATATGAAAGCGTATTGCGTCACGAATTTCGGCTTCAACCTCAGGCACCGTCGCACCGGTGGCGATGCAGCCGGGCAGGTCCGGCACGTAAGCGGAGAAATTGTTTCCGGCTTTTTCGATCACCACCGCGTATCGCATTGTCATCACTCCTTCAAGCCGGATTGCTTGAGGATGCTGTTTCGGGCGCATCTGTCAAAGGTCTAACCCCGGCCGCAAATGGCTGTTCTGGCAATATTTCGGCTCCGGCCTGCCGCACGGGTGATGTGCCGCATCGACCTCAACGGCTTGCACGGTGACGAAGACAAAGGCCCGGCTGGGCTGGTGGCCACAGATGGTGCGGGGCGGAGTAGAGGCGGTGGATCCTAGCTCCGTCACCTCTGAAAGCCGATTAGCAACTAGCGCAGCGAGCTTTGGGATATTTTCTGATTCAAGTCGGCTATCGCATCTGACATAGCGCCGAACTTCGCGCAGCTGTCATTTTTTCGTCTTCCGTTCACCTGATAGACTACTTCAAAGGAATTCTTCCCTGGTGCAATGGTTAAACGATGCATATTATTGCCGTTTTGCGCAATCCAGTCATTTGGTTGGACTTGTATCCATTCTAGTTTAACCGAAAGCCCTTCGAGTGCCTGCCTCATCTCGTGCGCGCTCTTGAAGCGTTTCGGTGGGTCAAAATTACAAGCCTTATTGCAGATCCTTTTCAATCTGTCTGGGATGTATTCGGGATAACCAATGCGCTTTATCACTTGGCCCATTTTGATCGTTGCCATAGTAATTGGAAAAGTATTCCAGTCACGAATATTGCACGCCAACTGGTAAATCGACATACCTGTCGAATATACCTCCGTCGCAATGGAAGTTTCTTTTGCAGAAAATAATTCCGGTGCAGAATATACCGGAGTTCCAGCGGCGCTTCCATGCGGAACTCCTCCGGTGGATTTTGCTAAGCCAAAATCCGATAATTTTGCATCCTTTCCATCTAGCATGAAATTTGCAGGTTTTATGTCACGATGCAGCACGGAGTTGCTGTGAGCATTTTCTAACGCAAACAGTATATCGATAGCCCACCTAATTGCCATTCTAAGCGAAACGTGTTGCTTCTCCAAAAAGGATTCCGCTGAGCCATCCGGAAGGTATTCCATCTCGATGGCGGCGTATTTCTTGCCTCCGTGAGAAATCGGTTGAACATCAAATATCTTAACTACGCGATCGTGTTGGCAAAGATGCAAAACTTGGGCTTCGATGTGAGCCTTGAATGCAGCTGGGTCTTTATTCTCGACGTATTTGACCGCACATTCGCGATTCATCACGAGATCGACGGCGTGATAGACCTCGCCAAAGGCGCCCGCGCCGACATATTTTTTTATTCGAACGTTACTTATGTTGTCATTGACCGAGAATAGCATGACCCTACCCCAAAGCGGCTCTCCAAGCGACTAGAACACTTTTTCGCTGCATGTCGTCCCACAGGGGTGGATGCGTGCCAAATTTTGATAGTGTGCTGAAGGTTCTGCAAAAAGTTTTGGAGAGAGAACGGGGCTTGCTCTGAGGGGCGAGCGGCCATGGCACGGTGGTGACGTTGCGATCACCGATTCCCGTGGAAGGGGAAGTGCCATGACCAATCGAGACGTTAGACTGAGCAGAGGCGAGTTGAAAGCGTTGCTGTTGTCGGATGAGGACGGCTTTCGCCAGGCATTGCAGAGTGTCGTGCAGGAGGTTCTTGAAGCCGAGATGACGGAGGCGATCGGGGCCGAGAAAGGCGAGCGGACGGCGGAGCGGACGAGTTACCGGTCCGGCTATTACGAACGCAAGCTGGTGACGCGGGTCGGGGTGCTGGAGCTTCGCGTTCCGCAGGATCGGGCTGGCCGGTTCTCGACGGAGTTGTTTGAGCGCTACCAGCGTTCGGAGAAGGCATTGGTGTCGGCGCTGGTCGAGATGTACGTGCAGGGCGTCTCGACCCGCAAGGTGAAGGCGGTGACGGAGGAACTGTGCGGCCACTCTTTCTCGGCCTCGACGGTGAGCGAGGCGACGATGCGGCTGGATGAGGCGCTCAAGGCGTTCTTCACGCAGCGGCTCGAGGAAAGCTATCCGTATCTCATCTTGGACGCGCGCTACGAGCGGGCTCGCGAGGCGGGCGTGATCGCCAGCCAGGCGGTGCTGGTGGCGATCGGCGTGGATTGGGAGGGCCGGCGCCAGGTTCTGGGCGTGGAGCTGGCCAACCGGGAGAGCCATTCGAGCTGGCGCGAGTTCGTGACGGGGCTCAAGAATCGCGGGCTCGCCGGCGTCGAGTTCGTCGTCTCCGATGACCATCCGGGGCTCAGGGCGGCAATCCGCGAAGTGCTGCCCGAAGCGGTCTGGCAGCGCTGCTACGTGCACTTCCTCAGAAACGCGCTCGACTACGTGCCGCGCAAGGTCGACGACGATTGCCTGATGGAGCTCAGATGGTTCTACGACCGGCGCGACCTTGCCGAGGTCAAGCGCGACCTGGCGCAGTGGATCGCCAAATGGCAGGCCAAATACCCGAAGCTGGTCAACTGGGTGGAAGATAACATCGAGGAGACGCTGAGCTTCTATCGGCTGCCGCTAGCTCACCACAAGCACATGAAGTCGACGAACATGCTGGAGCGGCTGAATCAGGAGATCAAGCGGCGCACCCTGGTCGTTCGCATCTTCCCCAACCCGCGGAGCTGTCTGCGGCTGGTTCGGGCGCTGGCGGTCGAGATCCACGAGAACTGGCTCGAGGCGACCCGCTATCTCAACATGGATCATCTGCGCGAGCACAAGAAGGAGAGCCTGAGGGCCCTGGCCGCCTGAGCACCGTCATGTGTCCGCCGCTCCGCTAAACACGGGAGCTGCGCGGCGGACACGCCGACGTCACCGCAATGCCACGCCATTTTGCAGAACTTGACGCACACAACTGCAGATTGAAGCGGGTGCGATTGACCCAGGGGGAGTCATAGGCACGCTGGAAGGCGAGCCGCCAGAAATCGCTTTCGGCAAACCCGCTAGGTCCGATTTCGACAAGCGGCGACAGGCCTAGGGTGACGACGGAAACACCTTCATCGCGAAAGCGGTCGACCGCGAATTTGGTCAGGCCGATCTCGGCATGCGCCGAGGCATCGATGTGCTTGCGCTTGAACGAGGTGGTGTAGCCGATGACCTTGCCGTCGCTGAACAGCGGATCGAAATCCAGCAAGGCCACGAGCTCCCCATCCGGACCGTGCAGGACGAAACGGCGCATATCGACGCCAAGGTGATCGGCAAACGGCCTGTTGAGAAATCTCATCTCCCAGCGCTTGACGATGCGGTCGCCCCGCCAATTCTGGGAGAGCCTGGCAATCTCGTCGAGGAAGACAGTCCCGTTGTCCTCCGCGAAGGAAAAACCCTTCTTCAAGAGCCAGCGTTCGGAATAGCGCACTGTCTCATTGCGCTTTCCGGAAAAGTCGTGTCTGGGCAGGACAAGCCTGGTGTCGACGCCGAGGCGGTTGACCTGATAGCCAAGCCCGGCAAGCACGCGCGCCGTCTGGTCGCCGATCTGCACGAACCACGGGCTGCCGGCAACCTCGATGAAACGTCTGATATAGTCGCGCCGATCGGCCGGGGCAGCCACTGGATCACCGAGCGCGAAATGATGTCGCGTTTTGCTGCCGTAAGCGATGTAGCCCTGGGCATCGCCGAAGTAGTGAAGCCCCCTCTGCACGGCGGTCGAATAGGCAAGGGAAAAATCACCATGGCGACGGACCAGCGCCAGGCGCTCGACATGGTTCAGCTGCAGCCGCGGTATTTTAGGCCCGCGGTTCTCCAGGAAACGATCGAGGCGTCTTCGCAGTGACGGCATGGTCGACTTTCGCGTGCCGGCTAGGCCGATGAAAGAGCTGACGGACTCCAAACCGATCATATTGGCGCGAGCTGAACCTTATCTCAGCGCGGCATGGTTACCCGGCCGGAGCCGCCAGATTCGTAGGTGCAATCTGCCCGGTCCCGCCCCCCGGCGGCAACACGTTGTCGACGCCCCGCGTCTAACGGCTGGTTGCTGCGCCCTTGGCGACATGAAAATCAATGCCACTTTCGGAAGCGCCCAGGTCACCTGCCAAACACGATGTTCTTATCGAACGGCGCTCTGAGAAGATTCCGCTTGATCGGAAGCCAGGAACTCGTCGCGTTCTGCTATCCACAAATCGGCGTAGTCGACATTCTGCCATTCGGCAAACCACGGGCCGCCGCTGGTATAGTGGACCGCCTTAGGTGTGCCGACCGCAGGCTTTTCATTCCAACCTTCGAGCCAATTCCACTCTACCGGCAATGAGCCCAAATCTTTGTCGGCAACCCACTGCATTCGGTGAAGATAGGCGCCACTTTCCTGATTCACGACCTCTGGCGTGAGCGATCTGACCGAAGGATGCGCGCAATTGAACAGCATCAGCGACGACCAGTTTTTCCGAGGATAGGACGTCTGGACCACACCATCCATCTTGGTTGTGGCCTTCGGCGTATAGTCATGCTGGACGCAATAGACCGCCTTGTCCGAGTCCGTATATTTCAGCAGGCCTGCGACGTCACCAAGCCACAGGAAATCGCAATCGCAAAACAGGGCCCAACCCGTGTAGTCGGCGAGAAAGGGCGTGAGGAAGCGCGTGTAGGTGAACTCCGTTGAGGCGAGCGGATCTTTTTCCCGCCAATATAGCCCGCGGGCACGCATCTCGTCCTGTTTGATCGGAATGACGGAGACAGGCGCCGACGCATGTTTGAGCAGCGAGTGTCGCGCGACGTCGTACGCGATCGGCTCACGGCTGTCCCATCCGATAAATACCCTAAACGCATCAGTCATATTCACTACCCTGGCTTTCGATTTTTACGGTCGTACACTAACTAGTTGGCGATGGCTCGGCAACAATTGCGGTCAACCAAGCCGGTTTCTCACAGATTTGTCCTGGCCTCAGCGTTGCTTTTTTGGGTGGACCGGGCCTCGCATTCCCAATGCGACACGGGCCCATTTCTGATAGGTGTAGCTGGCCGAATACGCGGCCACCATCGCACCAATGGAACCGTCCAGAAATCCCAGCCGGAAAATATAGCTGCGCACATAGGCCCAGACCGAGCGCAAAACCGCCTTGCCTATCGAGCTTTTTTTGCCCTCGGCAAGCAGTTGCGCGGCGGACGCTTCTGCGTACCGGCCGATCTTGTCGTGGGCATCTGCCAAGTCGGTAATGGAATCGTGCTCGATCGGCTGGGACAATCGGCTGACCTTCCCGTTCACCAATACCTTCTCGTGCACGGTGTCGTCGCTGAACCGCCCGGAGCGGCGACGGAAGAGCCTGAGCACCAGATCGGGCGACCAGCCGCTATGGCGGACAATGTGCCCGCAAAAGCGCGATCTTCTCGGTATTTCGAAGCCGTCATTGGCTTTTGGGTCGGCGATTGCGGCCCTTATTTCCGCGCCGAGCGGCGCCTCCACCCACTCATCGGCATCCAGCGAGAGGATCCAATCCCCCGTTGCCGCGGCCAGCGCACGGTTTTTTTGCGCGCCGAAACCGGGCCAATCAACGGTCATCAGGACCTTGGCCCCCAGAGCCCCGGCAATCTCCCTGGTCCTGTCGCTGCTGTTGTTGTCGAGAACGACGATCTCATCGGCAAAATGGACCGACCGAAGGCATTGCGCGATGGATGCCTCCTCGTTGCGGGTGATGATAATGACCGAGAGCGCCGGCACGGTCAGAATGCTCCGGCATCAAAGCTGCCACTGTCATTCGAATGCATCTGCAGCATCGGCTCCCGGCCCGTTAGCACACTGAGGGTACTAACCTAATTCAACAAAGTCGAAAATCATTTCAGATCAAGGCTTTCATAAAGCGCCATCATTCGCTTGATCATGACATTGAAATCATAGTGTTCGGCCGCCGCTCTCACCCGGGCCGCGGTGTCAGGTCGTGACGACAACCGCAGCGCGTGCGCGAGCGCTGCAGCGAGGTCGCTTTCGCTGGCCGCATCGCAAACGAGCGTCGGCTCGAACCGCTCGACAAGCTCGCGCGCTCCACAGCCGGTGCTTACCACGGCGGGCAAGCCGCTGGCCATCGCTTCGATGACCACTGTGCCGAAAGGATCATAGATGGAAGGCAGCACGGCAATATCGGCCGCGCCGTACCACGGCAGCATGTCTTTCTGCGGCCCCAGCATCTTGAGCCGTGCGCCGAGACCGAGCCTGTCACCGGCCTGCCTGAAGGCGTTGGCGCGCGAATCTTGGCCGATGACCCACAATTCAGGCTCGCCATCGAGCCTGGCGACCGCCTTCATCAGTGCAAGAAGTCCTTTTCGCGCAAAGCCCGAGCCGACAAACAGGACGACCGGCCTGTTTTCGTCGACGTCGAGCCGCGCGCGGATTGTCGCCCGATGCTGTTGGCGCAGCTGCAGGTTGAAGCGGTCGAGATCCACCCCGTTGGGAATATGGTGCACATTTTCCGCCGGATAATCGTAGTGACGGACAATGTCCTCGGCGACCATCTTCGAAATCGCTATGACAGCTTTGAGCCTCGGGCTGGCGTAGGTTGCACGTTCAAGGCGCAGCGTCTGGCGGTGAAAGGGGCTCAGCGCCATTGCCGCCCTGCCAAGCCGCGTCTCGAAACGCCGCCGCTCGGCAAGATAGGCGGCATGAACGCCCTCCCCGGCCCGGAAGACATCGCAGCACGGGAGACGATCGTTGCTCTGCACCAGTGCCGGCGGCATCTCGGCGATCTTGCGGCAGGCGGCTTGAGCAAAGGACGTCGCCCGCAGCGAACGCGGAAACCGGCGGCCGGCACAATGGATGAACTCGATGCCTTCATAACGCGGCCAGTCGCCGGACAGCACGGCCACCCGCCGCTGACGCGCGGCGAATGCGGCCATGATGTTTTCCAACATGATCTCGCCTCCACCGAAAGGCGCATAACGCTGGCGCACGAACAGGAGCGGCCTGTCGAATTGATTTTCGGTGCCACGAATGCCGGCGTGCATGGGGACTGGGCTCCGGCCTTGTTGCCATCTGACGATGTCTATAGAGGCCAGCTCGCATCGGCAACACTTGGAAAGCTCACCCGCCGGAACTCAGAACAGGCCTGTGTCCATTGTCCGCAACTGCTTGCGATTTGCCTAACGGTGCTGCATGTAGAAATTAACTGCAAACAGCGGATCAGCGCCAGCTCCAGCCGGTGACCGCCATGAGGGGAATCGATGGCTTGAGCAAAGCAACCTGGCCCGCCATTGTCCGCCGGACGATTACCGACACCGCCATATATCGGCTGAGACACACCTTCGGAAGACGGGCAGAAGTGTCATCGCTGCGGCCGATAACGCCCCTTAAAGCGAATGACCTGCCTTTGATCCTCGTCATCCGCAACGAGGCGGACAGGCTACGCCCGTTCCTGAAGCACTATCGCGAACTCGGCGTCACCAGATTCGCCGTCCTTGATGATCGCTCGACAGACGGAACAGCTGAGCTTCTGGCCGAGCAGCCAGATGTCGATCTATTCAGCTCGCCGATCACCTATTCGCAGTCGGACTTGGGAAACCTTTGGCGTCAGCGGATTGTGCAGATCTATGGTCAGCCTCGCTGGTATCTAACCGTGGATGCGGACGAATATCTTGTCTATGACGGTATGGATCAGCATCCGCTCGGTGCGATGGCCGACTGGCTCAAGCGGCGCGGAATGACACGCCTGCTGGCGCCGATGATCGACATGTATCCGAGCGGAAACATCTGGGACGTACCCTTCGATCCCATCGTGCCGCCATGGCAAGTTGCGGACCATTTCGACGGCAGCGGCTATGAGGTGACGAGGAGCCCCCGGCATCTCAAGATCACAGGCGGCCCGAGAACCCGGCTTTTCGCCAGGCAGCACAAGTTGACCAAGTTTCCTCTGATATATGTTGATCGCCAGACGATTTTTACGTCGATTCACTCACCGCTGCCCTACTGGCGAAACTATATAAAGGGATTGGCTGGCCTGCTTCATTTCAAGTTCTTCGCCGATTTCAACGACAAGGCGCAGGTCGCGGTGGCGGAAGGTCAGTATTGGAACGGCGCTTCCAAATATCGCCAGTATCATGAGGTATCGAGCGGTAAAGCCGCTCTCAGCGCGATGAGCGAACAGTCAATGCTGTACGAAGGAGCTCACAGCCTGTTCAAAACGGGTTTGATCGACAAAATTGATTGGTAGACGGCAGTTCAAGCAGATGCCGAGCCGAGATCATGCATAACCGAATGCTTTCATAAGCTGGGCACCTCGTCCCTGTACCAGGTCCTGTAGCTCGGCGTTTCCAAGTTCGGAGCGCCATCTTCCGCTCCCGTCATAGATCGGCTGATTGACCTGTTGGTTCCGGAGCACCGCATGTGGCGTCTCGCCGCTGGCGTCGGTCGGCTTGAACCACTGCTGCGGGTTCTTGTGATAGTCGAGGAGATCCGGCCTGAAGGTTACATCGAGAAAGCCGCATATCTGCTCGACGACTTTGGCCGGATTCTCGACCAGGTCCTCATAGCGATAGATCAGCACATCCGGCTTTCCCCGTTCCGCAAGAACCAGCGCATTGTCGTTGATCCAGCGGTCGAGAGCCTCCGTTGGGTCGCCAAGTCGTTTGATCAGGGACGCTACGACGTCGCGTCCATCTCGCACCGGCATGACGAAACGCGCGCCGGGCACGAGCCGGCGAATGCGGGCGACACGGCGGATATGCCGCGGTGTCTTTTCAAGCAGCACGTTCTTTCCAGCATCGAGCGCCGCCCGCTTCAGTTTCCAGAAGCGGAACATGGCCAGTGGCGTCCACTTGAAGAAAATGTTGGTTTCCTGGAGCGGCAGGTAGACGTCGGGATGCGACGCAAGGATCGTCGCAATCAACGTCGTCCCGCTATGGCCGCAGCCGCAAATGAATCCGGTCCGCATCACCATGTCGGCAATGCTCCCTAACCCAAGGCGACCCGGGCGCGGTTATCGACGCGAGCGTAGCACAAGCCGTTCGTGCTAAAAACCTTGTCCAGCTTCTCCCAATATTCGAACTTAGCCAACTGCTCGTCACAATAGGCCACATCGTCCTCGGAAAGATATTCGCCGTAACCGCCTATCTTGCCCTTGCGCACCTTGAAGCTTTCGGGATCATTCGCATCGCGCGGCTGTAATATCTTGCCGTATCGATCGGACAGATCACCAGTCGATTCACTCACTTTCATCTTGTCGAACGTTCGGTTGTTCGCCACCTCGACAAGCGTCCGATCGTCAGCCTGCTGGTTCAGGAATCCAAGGATCGCGCGAAGGACACCAGCGGTATCCCGATGCATATCTTCATATTGAAGATACCGGATTTCGCGCATCCGGGGCATGGCCGCGAACCAATGCAGATTGAATCTGATGATCTTTTCAATCCCATGATTGTCGCTTCTGATAAAATCACTGAACGATCCCGCTGGAAGCATGTGGCGCTTCTGAACCTGAAAGTACCCTGAGACCACCGTATCTCTTGGATCGCGAACAAGCATTATTGTTCTTCTCTTTTTATACCGAGATTTATTCTCCTTGAGGCTCGATTTCGGTCGAAGTAACTTGTGGTCGGTTCCGTCGTGAATGTATTGAACTTCAACTCCGAGATCGTCCAGCATGACACGTAGCCACGTGCGCCCCGATTTTGGAAAGGATACGATAAGAGGAAGAGGCGGCGCTTTGGCCTGGAAAAATTTTAGAAAGGACATGGGAGAGACCTCCTTTAGATTATCAGAGCTGGCGCCCGAACCGCTGCCGGCCAGACCAACCCCATTACTGGGCGCCTAAGCCTACGGCTAATTCGAACACAAGGCAGAAATGCCAGCAAGAATTGCGATCCTCTGCGGGGCGAATTGGCCTTTACTATATCCCGGTTCGGAATGCCTTATGTTTTTTGGCCTGTTGCGACGACTGTTCGACACGGGCGCTCCATTCCGCGATCCGTCGGCCGAACCCTTAATGCGGATCGCGTCGAAGCGTCTTCAGTGACACCCTTTCGGACGACAGGCATTAGCCACTCACTTTTGTGAGCCATGGCGCCAGGATGGCCTCAGCCTCGCCCATCACCACGGACCAGGGGCGTTCCCGTTTCGAGACCAGCACGGCCGATGGATAGTAGGGCGTGCGGTCGCCCTCGACCGGCCAGGAGCGCTTGAAGCCGTCGCCCAGAATGAAAATCGAGGGGATGCCGAGCGCGCCCGCCAGATGCGCTCCGGTATTGCTGATGGTCACCACGGCGTCCATCGCGGCAACCTGCGCGGCGAAAAGATCCATGTCGACGAGCTGATCGACCGATCTGTCATGAAGAATGCGCTCCGGCTCACCGTCGGTCAGGACCTTCAGATCGGTCTCGATCTGGCCGTACTGCAGCGAGACGAACCGGAGGTCCGGTCGGCCGATCAGGTTTCGCCAGGCGGCTAGCGGCGGCAGGTCTTTGCCGGGATTGGAGCTGCCCCATGCGATACCGACCAACGGCCGTCCTTCCTTCCGGTAGCGGGCGCGAAGTTCAGCGACCCGGGCCGGATCCGGCTTAAGGGGCACGAAATGCTCGCGGATCGTCGCCTCGTCGGTCTCGAAAACGGCAGTCAGATGCTGGACGCCGGCGAAGGCCTGCGCCTCGGCATAGGCGGCCTTGCCGCCAGCGCCGACCGGCCGCACATCGGCGGTCGGAAAAGTGCGCTGAAAGAGCGGTACCAGGCGGCGCTCGACCAGCACGATCGAGCGGGCGGCGCGCGCCAGGGCACAGCCGACGGAACTCGCATGATGGATCGCGGTGGCCAGACCCTGCTTTTCGGTTTCCATCAGATCGATCAGCAGTGTCTGGCCCGAAATATCCTGGCCCAGCCACTCGCCATCGACGCGGCCGTTGACGATGTGGCGTCGGGCGATCCTGAGTTCGGCGGCTGCGCCATAGGCGCCCATCCGCATCAGCGCCTTGCTGAGCTCGTCGATCAGGTGGACCTCGCCCCTCGACTTCGCAATGGATCCAAGAGCCAGGGCTTTCGGCAGTGCCGCTGGCCAATCGCGGGACTCGACGCTTCGCCGATAATCCGCCATCTGATCGGCAATGTCGCCGTCGCGCCAGCGAAGGAAGAGCTGCCGCCGGTGACGTCGGAACCAGACCTTGTATCTGTAGCCTGCAAGCGCGACAGCGCGGCGCAACCGGCCGAGAAGTTGGCTACCCTCCATCGCCAGCTCCGCCGATGATTTGCATGACCCGTCCGCCTGCTTCCTGGACTGCCGACGCCCAGGCTCGGCCGCCTTTTCGGACCAGTCGAACGCTCGGATATGCGGCGACGGTCTCACCGAAAGCAGGCCAGGACAGCCGAAATCCATCGTCGAGCATGACAATCGTCGGCACGCCGAGCGCTCCGGCCAGGTTGGCGCCGGTATTGCTGATCGTCACCACCGCGTCCAGCGCCGCAATTTGGGCGGCAAAGCGGTCCATGTCCGTCAACTGGTCGACGGAAGCGTCATGGATGATGCGCGCCGGCGCGTGGCGCTCGAACTCGGAGAGGGCCGGCCCGACATCGCCATATTGCAAGCTGACGAGGCGCCCCGGCAGGCTGCTGAACAGCGTCCGCCAATCGTCCAGGGCCGGCAGATCCTTGCTCTTGTTGAGGCTTCCCCAGGCAAATCCGATCAGGGGACCTGGGCCGCCATCGAGATAGGTGCCGCGCAGCTCGGCAACCAGTCGGCGGTCCGGCTCCAGCGGAACGAAGGGCGCGCGTGCCGTCGGGTCGTCCGGCCAGAAATGCTTTGCGAGCGTCTCGAAACCGGCAACGACATCGGCGTCCACCGCCGCCATGTCCTCTTCCCCTTCAATCCTGACATCGAGCGCAGGATATGTTCTGCGATAAAGCGGTGCCAGTCGCGGCTCGACGAAGACGATGCATCGACCGGCAGCCACAGCTGCTGGACCAAGCAAAGACGCGAACTGGAAAAAGATCGCCAGGTCGCCTTCGCGACGATCGACGAGAAGCGTGCGACCCGCAAGATCACTGCCATCCCAATCGGGCCTGCCGCGCAGCTGCTTGCTCGCCGCCATCAACTGCCAGATGCGATTTCCTCCGTCGAGACGCCTCAGTCCACGCCCCGCTTTCTTGATCAGGCCGAGATCGCCAAGCTGCTCACCAAGCACGCCAAGCGCCAGTGCATGGTCGCGAGCAGTTTGCCAATCACCACGCTGCACGCTTTCCTCCATCAGCCTCATATGCCGTTCGGCGCTTTCGTCGGCGTGGCGCGAGGGACGTCTAAGAAGTTCCTTTGCCCGCTCGAGGACCTTCTGCAGCCGCTTGCCGACGGCGCCCTGCGGGCGCAGATCGGCGGTTTTTGCCTTCTGAAGGATGGTTCGTCTGTTCTGCACGGCGATGTTCTATCGTCCCCGGGGAGCGTCGGAAAGCGTCGTCAGGATCGACGAGAGCCGCCGGCCAGCCTCGTCGAGCACCAGCGACCAAGGGCGCCCCTCCTTGCGAATGACAATGCCCTTCGGATACCAGGGTGTCCGGTCGCCGGTCACTGGCCATGCCGTCTGAAAATTGTCGTCGATGAGGAAAACAGTCGGCACGCCAAGGGCTCCCGCAAGATGGGCCGCCGTATTGCTGATCGTCACGACAGCATCGAGTGCAGCGACCTGTGCGGCGAAACGGTCCATGTCGACCATCTGGTCGACGCTATTGTCAAAGATCAGACGCGCGCCGTTGCCGTTGCGAAGGCGCCGCAACGCCGGCTTGATCTGTCCGTACTGGAGCGAAACGAATGTCGCTTGTGTCTGGGCGATGAACCGTGCCCATTCAGAAAAATCAGGCACGTCCTTGGTGTGGGATTTACTGCCCCAGGAGAGACCTGCCAGCGGCAGATCCGTCGTCGAGCGATAGCGCTTGCGGAATGTCTCGACGAGTTCAGGATCTGCCTGCAGCGGTACGAAGTCGGCAGCAAGCCTTTCGGCGTCGCGTCCGAACACCCAGGCGAGATCTTCGAAAGTCGCGTGTTTGTCGCCGACCACATCCCGCTGCGCCGGGACCACGGTCGCCTTCGGGAACGTTCGCTGCAGAATTGATACCAGGCGCGGCTCGACCCGGATTGTTGCGCTTTGCGCATAGGCAGCGGCAGCGCCGGCCAGTCGCGCGTGGCGGATAACCCGGCCAAGGCTGCGCGGGTCATCCTCCACAAGATCGATCAGCAGTGTATCCGATCCGAGATTCTCGCCGGTCCACTCGTTGGCGCCTTTCCCTTTCCGCAGCCGGCGAGCGGAAAGCCGAAGCTCAGCTGCCCGCGCAAAGTTGCCAAGGCGTTCGAACGCCTGGCCCGCCTTCTGCATCAGCTCGGGGTCGCGATTATGATCGGCCGTGACAGCCATCTCATTGGTACCGGCTTCAAGGCCTTTCCAGTCCCTGCGCACAATCAGGGCCGCAACCTTGGCCTGCAGCTCAAGAATGGAACGAGGCTGCTTGCGACCGGAAAACAACCCGCGCACCGCCTTTTTGTACCGGCGCACCTGAAGGCCCAGTCCACCAATCACATACCGGACATAGGAACCGTGATAAAAGCTGGTCATCGGCCTTCAGCGCAATACGCTCTGCCGCAGCTTTTTGCCGCTTTCGACCATCGGATCGGCCGTCTCCAGGTGGAATATCGAACGATATATCTCGCTGTGCTTGGAAAGCTGGTCATGCGTTCCAGCATCGACAAGCTGTCCGGCGTCAAACACGAGAATACGATCGGCCGCCTTGATTGTAGACAGCCTGTGCGCAATGCAGATCACTGTGCGCTGAAATGTGTTGTCGAAGGCTGCCTCCATGACTGCCCGTTCGTTTTCACCGTCAAGCGCCGATGTCGCTTCATCATAGACGATTACCGCAGCATTCTTGAGCAGGGCGCGTGCGATGGCAACGCGTTGTTTCTGCCCGCCGGACAGGTTGGTGCCGCTTGGCCCGACAAGCGTGTCGAGCCCGTTTTCGAGCGCCGAAGCAAAGCTGGTGACCCGGGCGAGGTTCGCAGCGGACTCGATTTCCTGATCCGTGGCATTCGGGCGGCCGTCGCGAATGTTGTCGCGGATCGAGCCTTCAAACAGGAAGACGTCCTGTGACACAAGTGCGATGTTATCGCGGACGTCGGCCAGGCTGATCTTCGAAATGTCCTTTCCGTCGATCAGGATCCTGCCCTTGTCCGGCTCCATCAGACGCAGGATTAGATTGACGATGGTGGTCTTGCCGGCGCCGGAGCGGCCGACGATCGCCAGCTTCTCACGAGGTCGGACATCGAAGGAAACACCCTCGAGCGCGGGGCTGTTGCCGTCATAGGAAAAGGCCACATCTTCAAAGCGGATACCACCATCGACGTCGGTCAGACGCTCGCCCGCGATCGCGAGTCGCCGCTGCTCGGGCGTGTCGATCAAATCATACATCTGCTCGACGGCGACCATTTGCTTCTGAATGTCGACATTGACCCGGGCCAACCGCTTGGCAGGCTCATAGGCAAGCAGGAACGCGGTAATGAAGGCCATGAATTCGCCGGGCGTCTTGCCGTTGCCGAGGGTCTGCCAGCTGGCGTACATAACGAAAAGCCCGATGATCACGCCGCCGCCGGTCTCCATCAATGGGCTCATCAATGCTGACGTCCGGTTGATCTGGATGCCACGTCTTTCCATCTTGCGGACGGCCTTTGCAAAGCTGGCGACGGCCTTGTCCTCGAGCTGGAAGGACTTGATGGTGCGGATGCCTTCGACGGCTTCCGTGCCGATCGACTGGACCTGCGCGGCCAATTCCGTCTCGCCCCTCGCCAGCGCCTTGAGCTTCCTGGTTATCGCGCCGACTGACAGGAACAGCATCGGCAGAACCGCCACGGATATCAGCGACATCACCGGGTCCTGCTTGACCATGACGCTGGCCAAGGCAATCAGGGTCAGCAGATCAGAGACGGCGCTGCTCGTGAGGGTGAGAATAACGGTCGCCCCGGCGCGCGCGTTGAACATGATTTTGGAGATGAATTTTGCCGGATGCTGGTTCGCGAAACGGCTGATGTCGAAACGCACCATTCGAGAAAATTGCCGGTTTTGCAGGTCCGAAACGATAGCCCGGCGAATCTTTCCCGTTGTGACGGTCTGGCAGTAGGCAGCTATGCCCTTGACCAGGAAAATGCCGATGATGACGACGCTGATACCCGATACAGCGGCAGCATCTCGCTCGACATAGATGGTGTTGATCATGACTTTCATGATCCAGGCCGTCGCGCCGACCGCGGCAGCAGCAGCGATCGAGCACAGCAAACCTGTCACATACAGCATCTTGTGCGGCGGCAGATTTTCGCCAATCAGACGCTTGATCAGCGGATATGCCGGGACCGTTGACACTCGTTTCTTTGCAATCATCTTGTCGCCGCCCGTTGCGATCCCGTCCGGTCTTCGTGTTGTCTTGAAGCACGAGACGGTTTCGATCACCTGTCTGTGGCTTCGTTCCCGACCGCAGTCAATGCCGAACCGGATCCTTGCACGTCATCGGCTTATGACTGTCGGTTCCTCGCATCCGAGCATAGCGGATCCCAGCCACGCGGCTCTTGCGCCATTCGCCGTCGGCCGCGCTATGCCCGGTCAGTGTTTCGCGAGGACCATGAGATGGCTTCCAAGAGGCGATGTGTGATTGCTTTTGATTGAAAAGCCCACATCCGAAAGCACCGCGATCATCTCCTTATCCTTGCCAGGAGGGACGCGGGCAACGATCGTTTGAGCACGCCCGGCGATATCGCACAGCACGCGTCGCGCCTTGTCCGCGCCGAGGCTCCACTGCATGTGATGGTAGACCGCCAGCAGCATGACGATGTCGTACTGCGGTTTGAGAACATTTTGCAGCTTCCGGCTGCCAAGATCGAGACAATCGAACTGGCTTTGGACCGGACAACCCAGGAAGATCATCCTGGCCGTCTCGATATGCGGCTTGAGAATGTCGATCCCATGGATCGAACTCGGTCCTAGCTTGGATATCTCATAGGCGACAATACCCATGTTGCAGCCAACATCGAGAATGGATTTCCCGGCGTAGTCGACCTCTGCTGAGAATAGGCCGTCCAGTCGGTCGTCCCACGTTCCCTTGAATCTCTTTTGCTTATTTGACCACCACAAATCATTGTTCTCCAAAAACGGCGCCGGATTGGTTTCCTTGACGGAGGGGGACTGTGCGCCCGGCCTAACTCGGTCCAGTTGCCGGCGCGCAAACGACACTGTCCTGAGCGTCCTGTAAACGCAACCGCGGGAGAAAGGAACTCCTGATCACAGCATCCTGCGAAGACGTTTCGGTAAGTTGACGAACACCCGGCCCGACAAATCGACATACTGGTTGGAAATGGCAACGTCGCTTGGCGCCCCCGTAGGCAAGGCAAGCCATATTTGTTCTTGCTTTGTGCCGGCAGCTATGCTAGTAATTTGCCTATGGTGCTGATTTGCACTAACGACCGTCTTGCCGCGACATGCGGTTTTTCAGCCAGGCTCGATCAAAGCTCGCCCGCATCGCGGGGCTTTTGGCCAATCACGGCCGAGTGCCGGCCTTTTCGGCAGCTTCCGAGAATGGAAATCGGAAAAGCAGCTTCCGGTTCTCGTCGCAGATTTCGAAGGAAAGACCTGTCAGGACCGGGCTGCCGCTGAGCAGGCCCTCGGCCAGGATTTCCTTGGCCGAGGCCATTGCGTTATCCTGAGCCGCGGACAAACCGTCCAACTCCTGACCCTCGAAATCTTCCGTCAAGCGGCCCTCATTGTTTCGGAAATGGAAAAAATATCTCGGCATGGCTGCTCCGGTCGGTCGGTTTCTCTAATGCATGTCGCGCAAAACTGTGCAGCGGTTTTGCGGCAACGACATGCACAAAAACAGGCACTTACAGCGCATCGCATGAGGCCGATCGACGCGATGCGCATTAGTCGCGAGCGCCTCAGGAACAGCGTCGGATTTGTGCACGACAGCACCGTGCGATTTTGGCGTTGGGATTCATGGCGTTTAGGCCTTCATGCGTCAGGTCGATCGAACAGCACCCCCAGCCCGTGTTCGAACGCACATGCCGCAATCATGTCGTCCAGGACTTTTCCGGAGGCCGGGCAATTCGGCATGACAGCCCTGATCGCGATCTCAGCCGCTGCGGTGGAAACCGCATCGTGGCGCCTCTTCCTGGTCTCCATGTATTGCTCGAGCAGAATTTTCAGGCGCCGCGCGGCAATCTCGTCAACGACCATCGTTCTCCCTCGATTCGGCACAATCCGTCTTCCGGGTCTGTCCTCCGGATGAAGGTCCGCTGCCATTGGGTAGCAGCGGACCACTCGGCTGGGTGAGCCAATGACCCGAGGCGGGGGTGTCTCGGACCGACACCACAATAGCTTCGGCAGGCCACTCGTTCCACAGACCGCTGTCGTTGGTAATTTTCGTACACTGAGCATTGCCGCAGACAGTCTGCGACGGTGGGATTTTTGCGTTATGCCCGTAGCCTGATAACCGGATCAGCCTCGGCTTCGATCGACATAGTTGTAGATGCCCGCGCCGATCGCGACCGCTCCTACAGTGATCAGAATCGATGGCACACCCATTAACGTGGCGATGATCCCCCAGACAATGGCGACGGCAATTGCGCCGGCCGTTCCCAGCACCAGTCTAAGCCGTTTCGACATTTTCCGTTTCCCCCAAAGTGCATCTTCCTTTTTTCTGGTCGAAATACCGCAATGCGGCAGCATTGTCTGCGCTTTGTTCAACTTTTTTCGCCGCCCCTGAGCCCGACCGCTGAGGCGTAAGCGATCCGTATGCGGCCTTGTTGCAAATACCCACTCGACAATCAGGAAGCTTGGGCGCGAGCCCGAGAAGCGAGGCGTCAGAAAGCGAGGTATCTATGCAAAATTCTCGGAATTTACTCCGGTTCTCGATCATGGCCATGGCGGCCACGACAACCGCACTAGTCATCACGGGCCTTACCCCCGTGACAACCGAAGCGACTTTGATTTGCCATGGGTCGGTCTGCCAGAAGGCGAGCAATGAAGGCAGTGCCTTCGGCACCAAATATCAGCGCAAGTGCACCTGCGAAAATGTAAACGAGGGCGCCAACAACCATCGCTCCCCACACAACCTCAACAACAGGCCCATCGGCGGCTCAAGCAGCAGCAGTGGTTCGAGCGGCACCAGCAGTTCGAGCGGCAGCAGCGGTTCGAGCGGCAGCAGCGGATCGAGCGGCACCAGCGGTTCCAGCGGCACCAGCGGTTCCAGCGGTAGCAGCGGTTCGAGTGGCACCAGCAGTTCAAGCGGCAGCAGCGGTTCGAGCGGTAGCAGCGGCTCCAGCGGCAGCAGCGGTTCGAGTGGCACCAGCAGTTCAAGCGGCGGCAATGACGGAACAAGCAGCGGCGGCTCAAGCGGATCGAGCAGTAGCAGCGGATCCAGCGGCGGCAACGACGGGACAAGCAGCAGCGGATCCAACGGCAGCGGTGGAGTGTAGCGGCTGCTCAAGTGGCACCAGCGGCGGCGGGTGGGCACACTACGTGACCCGTGGCGGCCGCCGACGACGATCAACCCTCATGACAACGGGAGTAGCAGCTTGACGCTCCAACCGAAATCCGCGACCGCGCCCCTAACCGGCCTTGCAGGACTGTTTGGTTATGCGCTGGCCGTCGGAGTGCTCGTCAACAGAAGCTGGCCTGTGCATTTGCAGGCCATGACTGTCATTGCAGCTACCGCGGCAGCGATGATCGCGGTCGACACGGCCTATTTCCAGACGTTCCGGAGGCGTTCGACGGGATTTCAAGCGAAGCCGATGCGAGCGCTTGAAGTCGAGCGCGTCGTGCGCAAGCTCATCGGCTTCATCGTCACGCTCACGACCATTGCCGCAGTCTACTGGATAGTGCCGGAATACCGGCGCGGGTTTTACGCCCCCTACTGGGCGGCGCTTTACGACACCTTGCCGGCGCTGCTCGTCGCCGCGCCGTTTTATGTTGCCTATGTCGACCGCCGGCAGACCGATCCGGAAGATTCATATGCCGAAATCGGTGCATTCGTCCTCAGCGGCGCCGTGCCGCAAAGGACCGAGCAGATACGCCAGCACGTGCGGGGCTGGATCGTCAAAGGCTTCTTCCTGCCGCTGATGTTCGTCTATCTGTGCTCCACACTGGGTTCGATCCTTGCCGGGCTGGAACAACCGTATCGATTCGACATCATGCGCTGGCACGCTTTTGCAATCGATCTCCTGTTCATGGTGGATGTTCTTGTCGCGGTCGTCGGCTACGTCTTCACGCTGCGCGTCCTCGACAATCATATCCGCACCGTCGAGCCCACCGTATTCGGCTGGCTGGTTTGTCTTGCCTGTTATGAACCCATCAACGCCGCCACCCGTGCCTACCTGAACTACGAAACGGGCGCCAACTGGACGGCGGTGATGCCCTCACCGGCGCTCCAGGTTTTCTGGGGGTCGGCGATCCTCTTCTGCATCTTGATTTTTGTCTGGTCCACCGTGAGCTTTGGCCTGAGATTTTCCAATCTCACCAATCGCGGAATCATCACCTGCGGACCGTATCGCTGGATCAAGCATCCGGCCTATGTTTCGAAAAACCTCTCCTGGTGGCTGGTCTCCCTACCTTTCCTCACCGCCGCAGGACCCGCTGAAGCGCTGCGGCACTCCGCCATCCTGCTCGCGCTCAATGCCATCTACGCACTCCGCGCCATCACCGAGGAATGCCATCTGTCACGCGACCCCGATTACGTCGCCTATCGCGATTACATCAGCGAAAACGGCGCCGTTGCTCAGCTCAAACGACTGTTCGCGAAAGCGAGTCGGTCGCCGATCAGGCGCTCAGGCTGAATGCCCTTGCTCGGACATCTGCGGCAGCTGGCCTATCGCCTCAAGGCGTGATCGCGATGCCGATCCTCGCCGCTCATCGGCAACGGCCGATCGCCCTCGAGCAGGCGGGTGATCCGGGCGAAGCCGGCAAAAGCCTTTCTCGCTTCCTCGGCCGACATCCGGCCGGCCATGGCCGCAGCGCAGCAATTCACGGCGCACTGGTAAACCGGCCCGCGCCGCCCGGCCGGCCATTTTCGCAAGAATGCCATCGCTTCGGCAACGCTGTCGATCTCCTCCACGGGCTGTCCCTGTCCGCGCAAAATCCGCACGGGCGAAAAGAATTGCAAGCGGTCCATCATTTCCTCCCCGTCGACCGGATGCGTGCGATCGAACCCCACTAAACTCGCGAACCCGACTTTGGTTCCCGGCAAAACATGGCTTGGCCTGAAAAATGTTTGCTGGACGAGACGAGCAACGGTCGACGCGCCCGGCAGCTCCAATTGGGTGACATCTTGCCCCAATTGGGTGGCATCTTGCCATTGTACGGGAACGTTAGCGCGGCTGATGCATTTCGATGCCACGAGCAGTCTTTTTGAGGGAAATGCCAAAACATGAGAATAGCCCATGTGGCGCCGCTCCATGAATCCGTGCCACCCCGGTTCTATGGAGGGACGGAGCGCATCGTCTCCTATCTGACCGAAGGATTGGTCGAGCTTGGCCATGACGTGACCCTGTTCGCCAGCGGCGATACCAAGACGTCGGCGAAATTGGTGGCGTGTCGCGAGCGCGCGCTCCGTCTCGATCCGCGCCCGCACAAATCCGAAACCGCGGCGCATCTCTCGATGCTCGCCGAGGTGAGGAGCCGTGCGCAACAGTTCGACATCATCCATTTCCATCTCAGCCACTTCCTGCATTTTCCTTTCTTCGAACACATGCCCGACCGGACGGTGACGACACCGCATGGCAGGCTCGACTATGTCGACCTGGCCCCCGCCTACGAACATTTTCCGCGCTTTCCGATGATCTCGATTTCGCGCAGCCAGAGAACCGGGCTACCCAGGGCAAATTGGCTGGCGACCATCCATCACGGGCTACCGATCAATATGTACGAGCCGACTTTCGAGACGGAGGTGGACGAGCCGTATCTGGCCTTTCTGGGCCGGCTGTCGCGCGACAAGCGCCCGGACCGTGCCATTGAGATCGCCTTGCGCTCCGGGCTGAAACTGAAGCTTGCGGCAAAGATCGGCGACGACGACCGCCCTTTTTTCCACGACACGGTCGAGCCGCTGATCGACGGCGACCGTGTCGACTATATCGGCGAGATCGAAGAGGACAGAAAAGCGGAATTCCTCGGCAAGGCGGCCGGCCTGCTGTTTCCGATAGATTGGCCGGAGCCGTTCGGTCTTGCCGCGATAGAGGCTATGGCCTGTGGCACGCCGGTGATCGCCTGGAAATGCGGTGCCCTGCCGGAGATCATCGACCACGGCGTGACCGGTTTCCTTGTCGATACGGTCGATGCTGCGGTCGCCTCGATACCGGAATTGCTGCGCCTCGACAGGCGACAGGTGAGAGCCGTGTTCGAAAACCGTTTTTCTGCCACGAGAATGGCCCACGACTATGTGGCTGCCTATGCGCGCCTGATCGGTACTCCCGGTGAAGCGAGAGCGTCCTGATCGGCGTCATTGTGGACGTTGGAAACGAAACGACAGAGCTTGTGACGTATGAATCAACTCGACGAGCGTAAGCTTGATCCCGCCGTAGCCCTTGCCTCCCTCGACGAGGTTGCGCCCCGGGAGCCGCACCGGCTGTTCGCCCTCAAGCAAGCCGACTGCTTCGCGGTGGCCGACGCCTATGGCGACATCCGCGGCGCCGGCGATGGCTTTTTCCGAGACGACACGCGTGTGCTTTCGGAATTCCGGCTGACGGTCGGTGGCCGGCAAATGTCGTTGCTCGGCGCCTCGCTCAGCCAGGACAATGTGCTTTTCACCTCGAACCTGACCAATCTGCCGATCCAGAGTGTCGGTGGTCGCGACATTCCGCAGGGCGCGATCCACATAGAACGCGTCAGGCTGCTTTGGCAGGACCGGCTGTTCGAGCGCATCACCCTTTCCAACTACAGCCAGGAATCGTCGGCCATTCGGGTTTCCTTGCATTTCGCAGCAGATTTCCGCGACATGTTCGAGGTGCGCGGTTCGACCCGGCTCAAGCGCGGAATAGCCCACGCCGCCGAGACCAGTCCGACATCCGTGGTGCTTCGATATGACGGGCTGGACCAACTCGTGCGCCTGTCGGCGATCTCGTTCTCGCAGGCGCCGGACAATTTGACCGCCAGCCGCGCGGATTTCCTGGTTGCGGTGACGAAGCGCAGCAGCGAGGTCCTCTATATCGAGGTCGGCCCGGAAGTGGCGGAGACACCCGACCGCGACCGTTTTCGGGCTGCAGCCGCCCGCGCTCGCTTCGGCATGCGCGCCAAACGCCGCCACGGCGCGACGGTGCACAGTTCTGGCCGCGTCTTCAACGACTGGATCGAACGCGCGCGCGCGGACGTGGCGCTGCTGACCACCGAGCTTGCAACCGGACCTTACCCCTATGCCGGCATACCCTGGTTCTCGACGGCATTTGGCCGTGACGGGGTGATTTCCGCATTGCAGATGCTGTGGTTGAATCCTGGGCTGGCGCGCGGCGTACTCGCCTTTCTCGCCCAGCATCAGGCGACCGAAACGTCGCCGTTCAGCGATTCGCAGCCCGGCAAGATCATGCACGAGACCCGCAAGGGCGAGATGGCGGCACTGCGGGAGCTCCCGTTCGGCCGCTATTACGGCGGCGTCGATACCACGCCGCTCTATATTCATCTCGCTTGCGCCTATGCGGATCGTACCGGCGACATGGCGTTCGTCGACAGCCTGTGGCCATCGCTCTGTGCAGCGGCCGAATGGACGGAGGAGACAAGCCGCGCGACCGGCTTCGTTACCTACCAGCGCGGCGCCGAGACCGGCCTTGCCAACCAGGGCTGGAAGGACAGTTTCGATTCCGTCTTCCATGCCGATGGCCGCATGCCCAAGGGGCCGATCGCCCTGGTCGAGGTGCAAGGCTACGTCTTTGCCGCGTTCCGTGGGCTGGCGGCGCTCGCCCGCCGCCGCGGCGAGGACGACAAGGCCGATCATTGGGAGGAACGCGCCGAAACCATGCGCGCCGCGGTGGAACGCCATTTCTGGATGGACGATCTCAATTTCTATGCACTGGCGATCGATGGTGCAGGCGAGCTCTGCAAGGTACGGACGTCGAATGCCGGCCATCTTCTCTTTGTCGGGCTGCCCGAGCCGGAACGGGCGCAGATGGTCGCCGATCAGCTGCTCTCCGCGTCGTTCCACTCTGGTTGGGGCGTGAGGACGCTGGCCGACGATGCGATATTCTTCAATCCGATGTCCTACCACAATGGTTCGATCTGGCCGCACGACACCGCCATGTGCGGTGCAGGCCTGGCACGTTATGGCGTGCGCGACAGCGTGGTTCGGCTGATGAGCGGCACGTTCGAATCGGCTGTCCATTTCAACATGCGGCTGCCGGAACTGTTCTGCGGCTTTACCCGGTCGCCGGGCGAAGCGCCCATCGCCTATCCCGTCGCGTGCCTGCCGCAAGCCTGGTCAGCGGGATCGGCCTTCATGCTGATGCAGGCCTGCCTTGGGCTCGAAATCGACGGCTGGAACAGCGAAATCCGGGTCACCCGCCCAAGGCTGCCGATCGGCATCGACACGCTGACATTGCGGCATCTGGGTGTCGGCTCGACAGTGGTCGACCTCACATTCCAGCGTGTCGGCGACCGGGTCGTCGCCTTTCTTGCCGACCGGTATGAGGGGATGGTGCCGCTCATCGTGCGCACTTGATGCCGCCGCGCTGCGGCGCATCGAAAATGACGCGCGCGTTGCAATCGTCCGGAACCGATAGCCTCTTTGTGCGTTGCAAAAATGGGCGGGGTGGGGACGCTGTCGTTGTCATACGGCGGCGAACCAGAAAACAAATAAAAAAAACGGCTATCGGCCGGCCGGAGGCGAGATCACATTCCATGTCAGATTATACTGTAAACCTGCTCTGGGTTTTGCTGATTGCAAGTTTTGGCTTTTCCGCTTTTGCCATTCTCCTGTCGATATCCCGCCAGCGCCGCGGTCGCGCAACGGCCGCCGCATACACGCCGAGCGAGGATGTCGCCTCGGAAGCGGCACGCAAGGTGCTGCGCGAGTTCGAAAAGAACGGCCAGTCCGCCGATGCGGCACTGGTCACGTGGTCGCCCGACACGTTGCGCAAGATCCTGGCCGACGACCTGCCGGACGCACAGGTCATCGTGGTGTCCAACCGCGAACCCTACATCCACAACATCAAGGACGACGGGGTCCAACTTTTGGTGCCGGCCAGCGGCCTGGTTTCGGCACTCGAGCCCATCACCCGCGCCTGTGCCGGCACCTGGATCGCCTATGGCGGCGGCACGGCAGACCGTCTCACCGTCGACAAGGACGACCGGGTGCAGGTGCCGCCAGGCAATCCGTCCTACACGCTGCGCAGGGTCTGGCTGACGGAGGAGGAATATCAGGGCTACTATCTGGGCTTCGCTAATGAGGGCCTATGGCCGCTTTGCCATATCGCCTTCACCCGCCCCGTGTTTCGCGCCTCGGACTGGGACGCCTACGAGGCCGTCAACCGCAAATTCGCCGATACGGTGGTTGCCGAAGCCCGCAACGAACGGCCGATCGTGCTGGTGCAGGACTATCATTTCGCGCTGCTGCCGCGCATGATCCGCCAGCGCCTGCCGGACGCGATAGTCATCACCTTCTGGCATATCCCGTGGCCTAATTCGGAAGTATTCAGCATCTGTCCGTGGCGTGAGCGGATCCTGGAAGGACTGCTCGGCAGTTCGATCATCGGCTTTCATACCCAATTCCATGCCAACAACTTCACCGAAAGTGTCGACCGCTTTCTGGAGAGCCGGATCGAACGGGCAGACGCGGCAATCTCCTATGGTGGGCAGACCACATTGGTCCACGCCTATCCCATTTCCATAGAATGGCCGGCCCAATTGCTGGCAAAACTGCCGTCTGTGGAGGAGTGCCGCGCCAGCGTGCGCGACAGATTCGGCCTGTCTGCGGATACCAAACTATGCGTTGGCGTCGAGCGCCTCGACTACACGAAAGGCATTCTCGATCGCTTCCATGCCTTGGACGAATTGTTCACGAGATATCCCGAATGGATAGGCAAGGTGGTTTTCCTGCAGATCGCCGCGCCGAGCCGGGGGACATTGCCCGCCTACCAGCAACTCCACGACGAATGCCGCCGCTGTGCCGAGGAGCTCAACCGGCGCTATGGCAGCGAGACATACAGCCCTATCCTGATGGTCGCCGAACATCATCGGCAGGAGCAGGTCTACGAGGTCTATCGTGCCGCCGACATCTGTATGGTCACCAGTCTGCATGACGGCATGAACCTTGTCGCCAAGGAATTCGTCGCAGCGCGCGACGACGAACAGGGCGTGCTTTTGCTCAGCACCTTCGCCGGTGCCTCGCGCGAATTGCTGGAAGCACTGATCGTCAACCCCTACGATGCGGCCATGATGAGCGAGGCGCTGTTGCAGGCGCTGACGATGACGCCGGAAGAGCAGCGCGAACGTTTGCGGCCGATGCGCGAGATGGTCCGCGACAACAATGTCTACCGCTGGGCCGGCAGCATGCTGCTGGACGCCGCGCGCCTGCGCAAACGCGGCGATCTCGACAGGGTGACCGGAACCGGCGAGCGCCCGCCATCGAACACCAACAACGTCATCTCGATGTTCGAGCGGGCTCGGAAGGCAGCGTCGTGAAAAGCTTTGAACAACCACCGGCGTTGAACCTGTCGGAAGGGCAATGGGCGCTCTTCCTCGACATCGACGGAACCCTGCTGGAACACGCTGCCCATCCCGACGCGGTGTTCGTCGGCGAGGAATTGCGCAATCTGCTCGAACGCATCGAGCGGCGGCTGGATGGTGCGGTCGCCTTCATCACCGGCCGATCGATTCCCGCCGTGGACAAGCTGTTCCACCCGCTGAAGCTGCGGATTGCCGGACTGTATGGGCTGGAGCACCGGCTGACGCCGAGCGGTCCGATCGATGCCGCCGACGCGCCGGCCGACATCGCCGCCCTTGCGGACGAGATCGAGGCCGAACTGGGCAGCGGCAAGGTCTATGTCGAGCGCAAGGGGCCGGTCCTTGCCGTTCATACAAGAGCAGCACCGCAACTGCTTGCACCCGCAATCCAGCTCGTCGAACAGGCATTGGCCCGGCTTCCGAAGGGTTATCGGGTGCTTCCGGGAAACGCCGGCGTCGAGCTCATGCCTTTGGAAGCCGTCAAAGGTGCTGCCATCCAGCGTTTCATGGACATTCCGCCCTTTGTTGGCCGGCGGCCGATATTCCTCGGAGACGATACATCGGACGAACACGGTTTCGAGGCGATCAATGAAATTGGCGGCATCTCCATCCGCGTGAAGCCGAACGGACCGACGGCCGCAACCTATGTCCTCGACGACGTGACGGGCGCAATAGCCTGGCTCGAGGCCAGTTTCGAGACGTCGGCGGTGGCCTGATCGCGCCGTGGCCCGGTTCAGCTGATCTTCCCGTCCACTATGTGAATGCGGCGATCCATGCGTGCGGCCATGTCGAGGTCATGCGTGACTGCCACGACCGTCTTGCCGCGTTCGCGCACCAGATTCTGCAGGATTGTGAACACCTGCTCCGAGCTCTTGCTGTCGAGGCTCCCCGTCGGCTCGTCTGCCAGGATAGCCACCGACAGCGATGGAGGAGAGTTGATGAGTAGGAAATCGCGCGCTTCGACCGATGCCGTTCTCAAGGAACTACGCGCCTTCGGCCTCACCTATCCAGGCGCCGAGACAAAGAGTCCGTGGCCTGGTCACGACGATCTCGCGGTGAAAGGCAAGACCTTTGCTTATTTGAGCCTTGAAGGCGAACCGTTCAGCATCTCCCTCAAACTCCCCTACAGCGGCGACGAGGCGAGAAAGCTCCACTATGCGTCGCCGACGGAGTACGGCCTTGGCAAGAGCGGATGGGTGACGTTCGAACCAGCACCGGACGAACTGCCACCGATGGGACAACTGAAGTCATGGCTCGATGAGAGTTATCGCGCACAAGCGCCCAAAAAGCTTGCCGCCCTGATCACGCACAAGGTGGACTCTGGAGCTTAGGTCGAGCGATTGGTGTCACCCCACGAATCGCCGGCGCTAGAAGCTCAACGACGCCACGCCGATAAGCGCGTTTCTCATTGAATGACTTTAAGCCCAAAGCCGGCAAATCGTCTGCTTGCCGGTTCCCCTGCGTCAGGCTTAACCTGCGTGCCATGCGTGGAGGCGCGTGCGGTTGCAAGGGGAGGACATAGCAATGACAATACAAGGCGCATCACCGGACCTGTACAATGAGGATCTCGCTCCGGCGAAGGTTCGAAACTGGGGACCGTTCTCGATCTTCAACGTCTGGACGTCGGACGTCCACAGCCTGTGGGGCTACTATCTCGCTGCCAGCCTGTTCCTGTTCTGCGGCGGCTTCGTCAACTTCATCATCGCCATCGGTATCGGTTCGCTGATCATCTATGCGTTGATGAACATGGTCGGCTATGCCGGCGTGAAGACCGGGGTGCCCTACCCGGTCCTGGCGCGTGCCTCCTTCGGCATCTGGGGCGCCAACATACCGGCGCTGGTGCGCGCCATCGTCGCCTGCTTCTGGTACGGCGCGCAGACGGCGGCCGCCTCCGGGGCGATCGTAGCCCTGCTGATCCGCTCGCAATGGTTCGCCGACTTCAACCAGAGCACACATTTCCTCGGCCATTCCGGGCTCGAGGTGATCTGCTTCGCCGTCATCTGGGCGCTGCAACTCCTGATCATCCAGAAAGGCATGGAAACGGTGCGCCGCTTCCAGGATTGGGCCGGACCGGCGGTGTGGGTGATGATGCTGATCCTGGCGATCTATCTTTGCATCAAGGCAGGCACCTTCGCTTTCACCAGCGACATCCCGATGGATGTGCTGCTGGAAAAGACAAAGGACGCGGGCGTGCCGGGCACGCCGGGCTCCTGGACCTCGCTGTTTGCGGTGGCCGCGATCTGGGTGACCTATTTCTCCGCGCTCTATCTCAACTTCTGCGATTTCGCGCGCTACGCCCCGGACAAGGCATCGCTGCGCAAGGGCAACATCTGGGGCCTGCCGGTCAATCTTATCCTGTTCTCGCTGGTCGCCGGCGTTACGACGATCGCCGCCTTCGACGTCTATGGCGAGGTGCTGCTGCATCCCGACCAGATTTCGGCGAAATTCGACAGCTGGTTCCTGGCGGCGCTCGCAGCCCTGACCTTTGCGGTGGCGACGCTCGGCATCAATGTGGTGGCGAACTTCGTGTCGCCGGCCTTCGACTTCTCCAATGTCTTTCCACGCCAGATCGACTTCAAGAAGGGCGGCTACATCGCGGCGCTGATCGCGCTGGTGCTCTATCCATTCGCGCCCTGGGAAGGCAGTGCCGCCTCCTTCGTCAACATCATTGGCGCGACGATGGGGCCTATCTTCGGCGTGATGATGGTCGACTATTACCTGATCCGGAAGGGCGAGGTCGACGTCGAGGCGCTCTACAGGGAGAATGGCGAATTCCGCTTTCAGGGCGGCTGGCATGTCAATGCCTTCATCGCCGCCGGTATCGGCGCGGTCTTCTCCTCGATCCTGCCCAATTTCACCAGCCTGCTGCCGTCATGGTGGGGCGTCTATGGCTGGTTCTTCGGCGTGGCAATTGCCGGCGTCATCTACTACGTGCTGCGCACGATGGCACTCGGTGCCGGAGCCAGGATAGCCAAGGCCTGAGCGATTTGGGGCGGCGCGAGCCGCCCCGTTTATTTATTCTGCGACCATCTTGGCCAGGCGGCGCACCGTATTCCAGTTGCGCGAGGTGCCGATGCCCAGGCGTTTGTGACTGACCGCCGCAAGCAGCCGCGAACTCGGCGTCTCGCTGGAAAAGACGATCCAGATGTCGCCGCCGACAATCCGCAGCTTCTCGTCCTTGCCGGCATACGCCTCAAGCGCCGCGGCGGTCTCGGCGGGAACGGGCGCCCGCATCACGCGCACCGCCACCTGGTCCGCGGCCTCAGCCGATTCGGCTGGGAACGGATTGCCGGCCGCCATCCTCAGCCAGCCGTCGGCGCGGCGCACGATGATGTCGACGTGGCGGCCGAAAGTCTTTGCGAACGCCGCCTCCAGCCGCTGCTCCAACGCCGCAAGTTCTGTTTCTTGCGCCTCGAAAACCAGATTGCCGGTCGCCACCAGCGTGCGCGGGTTATTCAGACCCAGGCCTTCGGCCATCGCCTTCAGATCGGACATGACGACCCGCCGCCCCTCGCCCAGGACAATGCTGTAGAGCAGCGCGACGTAAGTTTGCATGGGCGGCTAGTTAGACCAGCCGCGACTGCTCTACCGCCGCCTCGATGAAGCTGGCAAACAGCGGGTGCGGATCGAGCGGCCGGCTTTTCAACTCGGGATGGTACTGCACGCCGATGAACCAGGGGTGGTCGGGATATTCGACCGTTTCCGGCAGCACGCCGTCCGGCGACATGCCGGCAAACACCAGGCCGCAATCCTCGAGCCGCTCCTTGTAGTCGACATTGACCTCGTAGCGGTGGCGATGGCGTTCGGAAATCTGCGTATCGCCATAGATCTCGGCGATCTTCGATCCCTTGGCAAGGTCGGCCTGGTAGGCACCGAGCCGCATGGTACCACCAAGGTCGCCGGTTTCCCTGCGCTTTTCCAGCATGTTGCCCTTCAGCCATTCGGTCATCAAGCCGACAACCGGCTCCTCGGTTGGACCGAACTCGGTCGATGATGCGTGCTCGACGCCGGCCAGCGAACGCGCCGCCTCGATGCAAGCCATCTGCATGCCGAAGCAGATGCCGAAATACGGCACCTTGCGCTCGCGCGCGAACTTCGCCGCCAGGATCTTGCCCTCCGAGCCGCGCTCGCCAAAACCGCCGGGGACGAGAATGCCATGGACCTTCTCCAGCCACGGCGCCGGGTCTTCCTTCTCGAATATCTCGCTTTCGATCCAGTCGAGCTTGACCTTGACCCGGTTGGCGAGGCCGCCATGCGACAGCGCCTCGATCAGCGATTTGTAGGCGTCCTTGAGGCCGGTATATTTGCCGACGACGGCAATGGTCACTTCGCCTTCCGGATTGTGGATGCGGTTGGACACCGCTTGCCACCGTTCCATGCGCGGCTTCGGCGCCGGATCGATGCCGAAGGCCGCCAGCACTTCCGAATCCAGCCCTTCATTGTGATAGGCCATCGGCACGTCGTAGATATGCGGGACGTCGAGCGCCTGGATGACGGCGCTTTCGCGGACATTGCAGAACAGCGACAGCTTTCTGCGCTCTTCCTTGGGGATCGGCCGGTCGGCGCGGACCAGCAGTATGTCGGGTGCAATGCCGATGCCGCGCAACTCCTTGACCGAATGCTGCGTCGGCTTGGTCTTCAGTTCGCCTGCCGTCGGAATGTAAGGCATCAAGGTCAGGTGGACGTAGACGGCGTTGTTGCGCGGCAGGTCGTTGCCGAGTTGGCGGATCGCCTCCAGGAACGGCATCGCTTCGATGTCGCCGACGGTGCCGCCGATCTCGCACAGCACGAAATCGTAGTCGTCATTGCCGTTGAGGACGAAATTCTTGATCTCGTCGGTGACGTGCGGAATGACCTGCACGGTGGCGCCGAGATAGTCGCCGCGCCGCTCGCGCTCGATGATGTTCTTATAGATGCGGCCGGTGGTGATGTTGTCCTGCTGGTTGGCCGAGCGGCCGGTGAAGCGCTCATAATGGCCAAGATCGAGATCGGTCTCGGCCCCGTCATCGGTCACGAAGACTTCGCCGTGCTGATAGGGCGACATCGTGCCGGGATCGACATTGAGATAGGGATCGAGCTTTTTGATGCGTGCGCGATAGCCCCGCGCCTGCAAGAGAGCCCCAAGGGCCGCTGCAGCAATGCCTTTTCCAAGTGAGGAAACCACGCCGCCTGTGATGAATACATATCGCGCCATGGGAGTCATCGCTTAACGCGGCCGAATTGATTCCGCCAGAGAAAAAACCGCCGCGAAGGCTTTTTCCCAAGAAGGCGCTCTGGTCGTTGGCGTATCAAAACAAAAGGGCCGGCGAGGCCGGCCCTTTTGGCACGATCTGTCAAAGCGTCAGATGATGACGACTTTGGTGCCTACTTTCACCCGGCGGTAAAGATCCATGACGTGCTCGTTGATCATACGGAAGCAGCCATTGGAGGCGCTGGTTCCGATTGACTGCGGCGCGATGGTGCCGTGAATGCGCAGGTGGGTATCTTTCTTGCCGTCGTAAAGATAGATGGCGCGCGCACCGAGCGGATTGTCGCCGCCGCCGGGCATGCCGTCCTTGTACTGGCCATAGTGCTTGGGTTCGCGCTTTTGCATATCCAGCGTCGGAATCCAGCGCGGCCATTCCTGCTTGTCGCCGACGGCAACCGTACCCTTGAACTGCAGGCCTTCCCGGCCGACCGCGATGGCATAACGGCGGGCGGTTGACGATGATTCGACGAGGTAGAGACGACGGGCGCTGGTATCGATGACGATGGTGCCGGGGTTGTAGCCGGTGAATTCGACCTCCTGCGGCACGAATTCCGGCTTGACCTTGAACTGCCGCTTGGCCTGCTTCCTTTCGAGCGCGGCGTCGAGCGCGCGTGTTTCCGGAAGCAGCGACATCGACGAAGAGGATGTGCCGCCGAACAGTCCCGCGAACAGCCCGACGCTCTGCGGCTTCTGCCCGACCGGTTCGCTGCGCAACTCGCCATTGTTGCCGGTCAGCGCAACGTTCATGGCCTCGGCCGGGATCGGCTCGGCCGACTGGATCGGCGCAATGGGCGTAATCGGTTCGATGATGTTGACGGTCTTCTTCTTGGCCGGCGTGGCGTCAGCCACCTTGGCCGTTGCGAGCGGCTGGCTCTTCTTGGCAAGGAACGCCTGGCGTTCCGCATCGGCTTTGCCTTTCGCCGCCTCGCGCATCGCCAGCTTCCTGGCTTCGAGTGCCTTGGCGCGAGCGGCGTCCTTGTCGGCTGCGATCTTGGCTTCGATCTTGCGGATCTGCGCAAGGTCGTCCGGCGTCGGATCTTTCTTCTTCTTGAGAAGCTTCAATTGCGCTGCATCGCTTTTGGCAGCGACCTTGACGACGTCGGTTGTTGTTGCGGCTTTGTGGGCCGAGTTTGCCGTCGGCATGGCCGCGAAAGCGGGCGCACCTAGGCTGAGCACGGCACAAAGGCCGGCAAAAATGAAGCTGCGAAGCTGCATGGGGAAGATCCGATCGTTCAATGCTTGTTGCCCACGGCGTCGCCCGGCGCCCCCCAAGGACGCCGAGAATGCCGCGTGCAACGTATAATCGATTAGCCGGAAGCGCCTCAAGCGTGAGGCGCAGTCGAATCTTCGTGATCGTGCGGCATTTGCCGCGACTGTGTTCAAACGACAACAGATCGCGGCATAAGTTGCCCTATTACTGGTTGGGGACCTGCGGCGTAGCCGGCGCGGTGGCGCCGTTTGTCGCTGGCGGCGTCGCCGGAGCGGTTGCCGGCGGCGTCGTTGCCGCGCCATTGCCGGACGGCGGGGTCGGCGCCGTGGTGCCTGAAGGCGGCGTCGGCGTCGTGGTTCCAGGCAATTGGTTGAGTACGCCCTTGCCTGCTCCGTCCGAGGTCGCCGGCACGCGATCGAGAATGTCGATCGGCTTCTCGCCATAGCGCGCAACGATCGACAGTGTCAGCGAGGTGACGAAGAAAGCGGCAGCCAGGATCGCCGTCGCCCGCGTCAGCGCATTGGCGGCGCCACGCGCGGTCATGAAGCCCGATCCGCCGCCGATGCCGAGGCCGCCGCCTTCGGAGCGCTGCAGCAGCACCACGCCGACAAGCGCGAGCACGACCATGAGGTGGACGACGATCAGTACGGTTTCCATAATTTACCCTGGCAAGGCCTTGTGCGGCCGCTGATTTGGAGGCGGCTCAATACAATGCTTTGACGGCATTTCCAAGCCCGTGGCCGGAATATGGGAAGCAATGCGTCCTTTGCAACGATTTCGGCGCCGGCCGTCCGCTCAAATGCAGCAACCAGCCCTTGTATCAAGCGATGTTTCGATAGGCTTCCGCGATGCCGAGGAAGTCCGCCGCCTTTAGGCTGGCGCCGCCGACCAGCGCGCCATCGACATTCCTGACGCCGAGCAACTCGATGGCGTTGGACGGCTTGACCGAGCCGCCGTAGAGAATGCGCATCTTGGCCGCCGTATTGCCGAGCTTCCGTGCCAGTTCTTCGCGGATATGCGCATGTGCCTCGGCGACGTCGGCGGCGGTCGGGGTCAAGCCGGTCCCAATCGCCCATATTGGCTCATAGGCAATGACGGTGTTGGAAGCCGTGGCGTTTGGCGGGACCGAGCCAGCGACCTGGCGCGACAGCACGTCGAGCGTGGCTCCTGCTTCTCGTTCGGCTCTTGTCTCACCAATGCAGATGATGGCCACCAGCCCGGCGCGCCATGCGGCGGAGGCCTTGGCCTGGACCAAGGCATCGTCCTCCTTGCGATCGGCGCGGCATTCGGAATGGCCGACGATGACATGGCTGGCACCTGCATCCTTCAGCATCTCGGCCGAAATGCAGCCGGTATAGGCGCCGCTCTCCTCGGTGTGGCAATCCTCTCCGCCGGCCCGCACCGGCGTGCGCGACAGAATCTCGGCGGCGTGCGCAAGCAAGGTCGCCGGCACGCAGACCACCGCTTCGGTCTCGGCGTCGAGCCCACTCATGAAGCCGTTGCCGATCATCCTGATCTCGTTGAGCGAGGCGCTGGTGCCGTTCATTTTCCAGTTGCCGGCGACGAGCGGGCGGATTCCAGTGGTCATGGGATTTGTTTCTCCGGGCAATTTCCAGCTGGCCCTCACTATCAAAATCAGGCCACAAAGCAATCGACAGTGGGCAGGAAGGGCGCTATTGCGCTTGTTTCAGACTCGGCGCATGCGAAATGCGCAAAAATCGGAAGTACTCATGCTTGGTATGTTGAGAAGCGCGGCGGGGACCTGGGTCGCGAAACTGCTGCTGTCATTGTTGGTGTTGAGCTTCGCCATCTGGGGCATCTCGGGGCGGCTGATGGGCGGTCTTGCCGGCCATGACGCCGTGATTACGGCCGGAGGCACCAAGGTCTCGATCAACGAATACCGCCTCGCCTACGATCGCCAGCTCAGCGTCATGTCGCAGCAATTCGGCCAGCGCATCAGCCGTGAGCAAGCGACGGCGCTCGGCATCGACAACCAGGTGCTGGCGCAACTCGTGTCGGGTGCCGTCCTCGACGAGCAGGCCCGCAAGCTCGGCCTCGGCCTGTCCAAGGACCGGCTCGCCGAACTGACGCGTGAAGACCCGGCGTTCAAAGGGCCTGCCGGAACCTTCGACAGGAGAACCTTCGAGTACCTGCTTCGGCAGGTCGGCATGCGGCCGGAAGACTATTTGAAGAACCGCGCCCAGGTCGCGGTCCGCCAGCAGATCGTCGAGGCGGTTTCGGACGGCCTCAAGGCCCCGGATACATTCTTCAAGGCGGTCGCGCTCTATCGCGGCGAAGATCGCACCATCGACTACCTGACCTTGCCGAAATCGCTGGTCGAACCGATAGAAGCGCCGTCCGACAGCGCGCTTTCGGCCTATTTCGAGGAAAACAAGAAAACCTACGCCGCTCCCGAATACCGTAAGTTCTCCTATGTCAGGCTCGAACCGGAAGACATCATGGATTTGAGCGCGGTGACCGACCAACAGGTCAGCGACGACTACAATAAGAACAAGGCGCGCTACACCACGCCGGAGATGCGCACCATCGAGCAGCTTGTGTTCAAGACACCTGATGCCGCAAAGGCGGCGCTCGATTCGCTCAGGACCGGCGCGACCTTCGACAAGATCGTCGCTGCCGAAGGCAAGACGCCGGCAGACACGCTGCTCGGCACGCTGGCCAAGGACAAGATCGCCGACAAGGCGGTCGCCGATGCTGCCTTCAAACTGAACGTCAATGAGGTCAGCCCGGTCGTACAGGGCGCCTTTGGTCCCGTTCTGCTGCGCGTCACCGACATCAAGCCCGAAGTGGTGAAGCCGCTGGCCGAAGTGTCCGAGCAGATCCGCAAGGACCTGGCACTGGGCGAGGCAAGCCGCATCTTGCTGGACGTGCACGACAATTACGAGGATACGCGCGCCTCGGGCAGTTCGCTCGCCGAGGCTGCCGCCAAATTGAAGCTGAAGGTCGTCACCATCGATGCCATCGACCGCACCGGCCAACGGCCGGATGGAAGCATCGTCAAAGACCTGCCGGAATCGCCGGCACTCATCAAGGCGGTGTTCGAATCCGAACCCGGAACCGACAATGAAGGCCTCACCACCGCCGATAACGGCTTCGTCTTCTACGACGTGAGCGCGATCACGCCTGCCCGCGACCGCACGTTGGACGAAGTCCGCCAGAAGGTCGTGGCCGACTGGACCGCGGCGGAGACCACCAAACGGCTCACAGCAAAAGCACAGGAGCTCGAGAAGCGTCTCAAGGCCGGCGTCACGCTCGAGGTGATCGCCGGTGAGCTCAAGCTCGAAAAGCAGACCAAGCGCGGCGTCAAGCGCGATGCGGACGACGTCGATTTCGGCAAGGAAGGCGCCGCCGCGATGTTCGGCGTCGGAGAAGGCGGCGCCGGGTTGATCCCCTCACCTACGGGCGACGGACAGATCCTGTTCAAGGTTGCCGAGGTGTTCGAGCCTGCCGGGGCCGATGCCAGCTCAGTGCCCCAGGACGCACAGAAGTCCTTCACCTCCGGCATGTCCGACGACCTGCTCGACCAGTTGGTGGCGCAGTTGCAGACGCAATATGACGTCCGCATCGATCAGGCGGCCGTAACCCAAGCCCTGGCCAGATGAGCGCGCTGAAGATCCACATCGCCAAGGTCGCCGCCGGCAGCGCTCTTTCCTTCGAGGAGGCGCGCGAGGCCTTCGACATCATCATGTCCGGCGATGCCACCCCCGGCCAGATCGGCGGCTTCCTGATGGCATTGCGCGTGCGCGGTGAGACCGTCAGCGAGATCGCCGGCGCCGTCGCCACCATGCGCGCCAAGATGCTGCGTGTCGAAGCTCCCGAGGGTGCCATCGACATTGTCGGCACCGGCGGCGACAATTCGCACAGCGTCAACATTTCGACCGCATCCGCTTTCGTCATCGCCGGCAGCGGCGTGCCCGTCGCCAAGCACGGCAATCGCGGACTGTCCTCGCTGACCGGCGCCGCCGATGTGCTAATCGCATTGGGCGTCAAGATCGACATCCCTCCGGAGACGATCGGCCGCTGCATCCACGAGGCCGGCGTTGGCTTCATGTTCGCGCCGGCGCATCACCCGGCGATGAAGCATGTCGGCCCGACCCGGGTCGAGCTCGGAACCCGCACCATCTTCAACCTGCTGGGCCCGCTTTCCAATCCGGCGAGTGTCAGACGGCAGATGGTCGGCGTGTTCCTGCCCGAATGGATCATGCCGGTGGCAGAAACGTTGAAGGAACTTGGTGCCGACCATGCCTGGATCGTCCATGGCGACGGCTATGACGAGATCACCACCACCGGCGAGACACTTGTCGCCGAATTGGCCGGCGGCGAGATCCGCAGCTTTACGCTGACCCCGGAAGCCGTCGGACTGAAGCGGCACACCAAGGACGAGTTGCGCGGCGGCGACGCCGCCCACAACGCCCAGGCACTGCGCGACATGCTGGGCGGCGCCGCCGGCGCCTTTCGCGATACGGTGCTGATGAATGCCGGCGCCGGGCTGGTGGTGGCCGGCACAGCGACGACCCTCGCCGACGGCATGGTAACGGCGGCGCAGGCCATCGACAGCGGCCGCGCGCTGAAAGTGCTCGACAGGCTGATCGAGATTTCGAACGGTTAAAACCATGTCCGACATCCTGCGCAAGATCGAGGCTTACAAGCGCGACGAGATCGCGGCGGCCAAGGCACGCGTGTCATTGGCCGAGATCAAGGCACGGGCGACGGATGCCGACGCGCCGCGCGGCTTTCTTTCCGCCCTTGAAGCAACGCGCAAATCCGGCGGGTTCGCGCTGATTGCCGAAATCAAGAAGGCTAGCCCATCCAAAGGCCTGATCCGCGCCGATTTCGATCCGCCGGCGCTGGCCAGGGCCTATGCGAAGGGCGGTGCCGCCTGCCTTTCGGTGCTGACCGACGCACCCTCCTTCCAAGGCGCGCCCGAATTCCTCACCACTGCGCGCGCTGCCGTCGAGTTGCCTGCCCTGCGCAAGGATTTCCTGTTCGACCCCTATCAGGTCTACGAGGCCCGGGCATGGGGCGCTGATGCCATCCTGATCATCATGGCCAGCGTCGACGACGCGTTGGCAAGAGAACTCGAAGCGACAGCGTTCGGGCTCGGCATGGACGCGCTGGTCGAAGTGCATGACGAGGCTGAAATGGAACGCGCGCTGCAGCTGTCGTCGCGGCTGATCGGTATCAACAACCGCAATCTCCGGACCTTCGAAACCAGCCTGCAGACCTCGGAGCGGCTGGTAGCGATGGTGCCGGCCGACCGCCATCTGGTCAGCGAAAGCGGTATCTTTTCCCACGACGATTGCCGCCGGCTGGAGCAGAGCGGAATTGCGACTTTCCTGGTCGGCGAGAGCCTGATGCGCCAGCAGGACGTGGCCGCGGCAACGCGCCTGCTGTTGACGGGCAAGGCGCCGGCGGAGGCCGTTTGAGGATGGCGGCCGCCCTCACCCATCTTGGCGCGCAGGGCGAAGCCAACATGGTCGATGTCGGAGACAAGGCTGTGACGGTGCGCACGGCAGTCGCAGAAGGCTTTGTCGCGATGCGGCCCGAGACGCTGGACATGATCCTCGCCGGCGACGCCAAGAAGGGCGACGTGCTGGGCACCGCGCGCATTGCCGGCATCATGGCGGCCAAGAAGACGCATGAACTGATCCCGCTTTGCCATCCGCTGCTGCTGACCAGGATATCTGTCGATATCGAGGCGGACGCCGCGCTGCCCGGCCTGAAGGTGACAGCATTGACCCGCGTCACCGGCAAGACCGGCGTTGAGATGGAGGCTCTGAGTGCCGTCTCGGTCGCTTGCCTGACCATCTACGACATGGCCAAGGCGGTCGACCGCGCCATGGTCATCTCCGGCATCAGGCTGGTCGAAAAGACCGGCGGCAAATCCGGCGACTACAAGATCACCGGAGACGGGGCCACCGAGGCAGGCCGATAATGGCGCTGGTCCCAGTTGCCGAGGCGCTCGAGCGCCTGCTGGACGGCGCAGCAGCGCTGCCGGGCGAACGCGTCGCACTGCTGGATGCCGCCGACCGCGTGCTGACGGAGCCGGTTGTGGCGCTCCGCACCCAGCCGCCGTTCAACGCCTCCGCCATGGACGGCTATGCCGTGCGGGCGGCCGATATCGCGTCCGTACCGGCAAGGCTTTCGGTGGTCGGCATGGCGCCGGCCGGACGCGGCTTTGCCGGAACGGTGCAGCAGCGGCAGGCCGTGCGCATCTTTACCGGCGCGCCGCTTCCCGAAGGCGCCGACACTATCGTCATCCAGGAGAACGTCCGCGATCTCGGTGGCGGCAGCGTCGAAGTGACGGAACGGACGGTGCAGGGGCGCAACATCCGCCGCCTCGGGCTCGATTTCGCCAAGGGCGATGTCCTGCTGCCCAAAGGCCGCCTGCTCGACCCGGCGGCCTTGTCGCTGGCGGCATCGGCCAATCACCCCGAGGTGCGCGTGGTCAAACGGCCGCTGGTGGCCATCATCGCCACCGGCGACGAATTACTGCCGCCGGGCAGCGATCTTGGCCCCGACCAGATCATCTCCTCCAACGCCTATGGTGTCGCCGCTGCCGCACAGTCGGTCGGTGCGCGCGCGCTCGACCTTGGCATCGCGCCGGACCGCAGGGAGGCGATCGCTGCGCTGGTTGAAAAGGCCGTGAAGGCTGGCGCGAACGTCATCGTCACGCTGGGCGGTGCCTCGGTCGGTGACCACGACTTCGTCCATGAGGTGCTGACCGGGCAAGGCATGACGCTCGATTTCTGGAAGATCGCCATGCGGCCGGGCAAGCCACTGATGTTCGGGCGGCTGGGAGACATTCGCTGCATCGGCCTGCCCGGCAATCCGGTGGCAAGCCTGGTCTGCACTCAGCTCTTCCTGAAGCCGCTGCTGGCGCGGCTCGGCGGCCGCGCCTTTCAGCAGGATATACGTCGGGCACGGCTCGGTGCCGCCATGCCGGCCAATGATCTCAGGCAAGATTATGTGCGGGCTGTTGTCATAGATGACGCCGGTACGCCCGTGGCGACGCCGTTCGGCATCCAGGACTCCTCGATGCTGAAAATGCTGGCCGATGCCGACGGGCTGATCGTTCGCGCGCCGTTCGCGCCTGCCGCGGCGGCGGGCTCCCCCTGCGACGTACTGATGCTACGCTGAACCTGCCTCACTCCGAAATCAAGGTCCGGGTCAGCGGATGGTCTGGATCGGCCAAACCGTCGATGATGTTGAAATGATGCCGGTCAGGCTCGACCACCGAGCTGGTCGCGGTACCCAGGCCGATCCAGATGTTGGCCAGCAACGCGCTCTGACGCAGGAATTCGGCGCGCTCGCCGCCACCGGCCCAGCAGGTCAGGCGGGCCTTGTCCATCGGGCGCAGCAGCACCGGACTTTCGGCCTGCGCCTCGGCCTCATCGATCGCCAGCGTCTCGTTCATGCCGGTGCGCATGATCGGGCGCAAATCGTGCACCCCCGAGATCGACACCACATGACGAACGCGCCGGACCACTTCGGTCGCCAGCGGCGTCGTCGCCGTAACCATCCGGCTAACAAGATGGCCGCCGGCCGAGTGCCCGGTCAGCATCAGCGGCCCTGCAACCATCGCCGCCGCCTTGCCGATCGCCGCGCCGACTTCCTTGACGATGCCGCCAATGCGTATCTGCGGACAGAGCGTGTAGGACGGCATCGCCACCGCATAGCCGCGATCAACAGGGCCAGCGGCAAGATGCGACCAGAAATTCTTGTCGAATTCCATCCAGTAGCCGCCATGGACGAACACCACGAGTCCCTTGGGCTTGATGGCCGGCAGGAAAAGATCGAGCCGGTTGCGTGGGTTGTCGCCATAGGCCATGTCGAGCCGCGCCCTGCCCTCGGTCGAAAGCACGTCGCGGAAAACCCGCGCGGGCTCGATCCAGGCCGCCGGCCAGCGATCGCTGCCGGCTATGTTGGCGCCGTTGGCATAGGCGTTGTCCCAATCGGCAATGTGACGTTCGAACACCCTGCGCCCTCCTTGGCATATGGCCTTGCAACGTAGCCGTAAGCATCGCGCGGCGCGTCGTCGCCAGCCTCACGATTCCAGCTCTCGCATCAATCTCAAGTGACAGCTGCTTTGATGGCGAAGCGCGCATCCTTCCACGCACTGGTGTGCAGGATGTCCTCAAGCACTTTGACGGCCTGCCAGACATCGGCGTAGCCGATATAGAGCGGGGTGAAGCCGAAGCGCATGGTCGATGGCGCGCGAAAATCGCCGATCACGCCACGTTCGATCAGCGCGCGCATGACTTGGTAGCCATGCTCATGCATGAATGAAATCTGGCTGCCGCGTTTTTCCCCATCGCGCGTGCTTTCGAGCGTGAGCCCGTAAGTGCCGCACTTTGCCTCGACAAGCTCGATGAACAGATCCGCCAGCGCGATGCTCTTCTTGCGCACCGCCGTCATGTCGACATCGTTCCAGATGTCGAGCGCGCCCTTCAGCGTGCGCATCGACAAGACCGGCTGCGTGCCGCACAGAAACCGGCGGATGCCGGTGCCGGCCGCATAGCCTGGCTCGAAGGCGAAGGGCCGTGCATGGCCCCACCAGCCGGTGAGCGGCTGCTGGATGTAGGAAAGATGCCGCTCAGCCGCATAGATGAAGGCAGGCGCGCCCGGGCCGCCATTCAGATATTTGTAGGTGCAGCCAACGGCAAAATCGGCGTTTGCCTTGTCGAGCTCGACTGGCATCGCGCCGGCGGTGTGGCAGAGATCCCAGACGATCATCGCCCCGGCTTCCTGAGCCCTGCGCGTCAGCGCCGGCATGTCGCGCAGTTCGCCCGACTTATAGTTGACGTGGTTGACCAGCACCACGGCGGTGCGTTCGTCGATCAGCTCTTCGATGGTCGGCGCGTCGACCCCCGAGAGGCGCAGCAGCGTATCTTTTCGCGTCGAAACCACACCCTCGGCCATGTAGAGGTCCGTCGGAAAACTATCGCCCTCGGCGACGATGACCTGCCGCTCCGGTCGCATGGCCATGGCGGCGTGCAGCAGCTTGTAGATGTTGACCGATGTCGTGTCGCAGACCACCGTCTGGCCGGCCGCGGCACCGATCAGGCGCCCGAGCTGGTCGCCAAGTTCAAGCGGCATGTTGAACCAGCCGGCCGTGTTCTATGCGCGGATGAGATCATGCGACCATTCTTCGGTCGCGGCCTTGTGCAGTTCATCGAAAGCGGCACGTGAAGCAGCTCCTAGCGAATTGCCGTCGAGATAGATCACTCCTTGCGGCAACACAAAGCGGTCGCGCATCGCGCGCAGCGGATCCGCGGCATCCATCGCCTTTATGGCCACGAGATCGGGAATTCCTGTCATGATTTGTCTGCTCCCCCAAGATCCAACGCAACGCCGGACACGCATCGACTGTTCTTCCACTACCTGGTTGCGCGCAGCAAGGCTCCACCGGCGAGAAGCAGCCTGACCAGGCGGTGGAAACTGGGACTTAACCCCAGGTTGGCGTTTTGAGTTCGTTTCGTTCACGGTGCATCGACCAAACCGCACAGTCGATACGGGTTCAATTCCGTGCCTTTTGCCGACCGACGGCCGATGCCAGTGCTGCCTTCTAGGAGGCCAGAAGGGCGCAAACGAAAGCAGAATCAAGGCGATGAGGCTCGCGGCGGTGAAAATGCGGTACGCCGGTAGGGGACGTCGTTTGTTTCCCGAGCCTTAACGCATTCATTAAACTTTAAACAGTTGCGGAACACAACTGGAACAGATAGTGTTTGTTCTGGGTTTGTTTTTCTGATTCTGTTGGGGGTCGCTATGCTGACACGCAAACAACACGAACTGCTTATGTTCATCCACGAAAGGTTGAAGGAAAGCGGTATCCCGCCTTCATTCGACGAGATGAAGGAAGCGCTCGACCTGGCTTCCAAATCCGGAATCCACCGGCTGATTACGGCGCTGGAGGAGCGCGGCTTCATTCGCCGTTTGCCCAACCGGGCCCGTGCGCTGGAGGTGCTACGCCTGCCTGACTCGATCGCCCCCGGCCTCAATGCGGCACGCAAGTTCTCGCCGAGTGTCATCCAGGGCAGTCTTGGGCAAGGCGCCCCTCGGCAAGGCAAGCCGACATCGTCGCGCGTGCCCGCAGCCGGAAATGACGACGATGTCGTCGCCGCCGTTTCGATCCCGGTGATGGGCCGCATCGCTGCCGGTGTGCCGATCGACGCCATCCAGCACCAGACGCATTCGATTTCGGTGCCGCCGGATATGATCATGGGCGGCGAGCATTATGCGCTTGAGGTCAAAGGCGATTCGATGATCGAGGCCGGCATTTTCGACGGCGACACGGTGATCATCCGCAATGCCGATACGGCGAGCCCCGGTGAGATCGTGGTGGCACTGGTCGACGAGGAGGAAGCGACGCTGAAGCGGTTCCGCCGCAAGGGCGCCTCGATCGCCCTGGAAGCCGCCAATCCGGCCTACGAGACGCGCATCTTCGGACCAGACAGGGTCAAGGTGCAGGGCAAGCTCGTCGGACTGATCCGCCGCTACTGAGCTCCGCCCTTGGCGCCGGCTTTGGGGTTGTCGGCCCGGCGGTATGGCGGCAGGCCCCGTGCCGCGCGTGAAAATTTCCGCTGCACGTGCCAGGGCCGGTATGATTTTTCGACGGCGAAGCGGATCTCGGCGCGTGTTGCCGCTTGTGGATCGAAATAGACGGCGGCACTTCCCGCGCGCGCCAGTTGCCGTTTGGTGACGACGAGGACCAGCCGGTCGTAGTAGCAGGGGTTATGGGCGGTGGCGTCGTCGATGACGATCAAGCTGGCAAAGGCGCAGGCTGGCCGCGCAGTATCGCGGTCCTTGGCTTGCGCGATGATCGCGCCGGATGGATGCCTGGCAAGGCAGAGGCCGTCCGTGCAAATGAACGGCATGCCCGGCGGTAGGTCGGCCGGATCGGCAATGTCGAATTGCGGGTCGTTCTTTCCAGGTGTTTCCGGCGCGACGATAGCCTCTGATGTGAGCGCGCGTTTCCAGTTGTCGATGGTGAACTCATTCGGGCGTGCCCGGTTGACCGCGAGTTCACCGCTGCCGATCGGCAGCGCGACCAGCCGTGCGTCCTCCGAGACCAATACGTCGGGTATGCGTGTCTGCGTTGTCGTCAGCAAGCCGGCGAGCGCAAAAGGAAGTGCCGCCAGCCGCAACCACGTCGTCGCCATGCTGGCAATGACGAGGGCGATCGTCACCAGAAGGACGGATCTCAGCGAAATCAGCCCGACCGCATCGATCGGCGAGCGCTCCGAGATCCACCCGGACAGGGCGATCATCGCCGTCAGCCCCTTGCCCATGACATAGAGAAAAGGGCCATCCGCACCGAACGGCATCGCCAGCGCGCTGAGAACGGCGAAGGGCATGACGACCAGTGACACGATGGGCATGATGGCCAGATTGGCGAACAGGCTGAGCGGCGCCACGCGCTGGAAATGCCATATGGCGAAAAGCGCCGTGGCGCTCCCTGCAATGATCGAGGTCATCGCCAGACCGCACATGCCCAGCAGGACCTTTCGAGTGGCAAAGCGTAGCGGCGACTGCCGCGGCGGCGGCGTGGTGGCCCTGCCGGCGCGGTAATCGGACCAGCCTGCATAGGCGCCGACAAGGGCCGCCGTCGCGGCGAAGGACATCTGGAAACTCGGACCGACCACCTCGTGCGGCGACACCAGGATGACCGCGATGGCCGAGATCGCCAGGTTGCGCATGGTGAGCGCGGCCCGGTCGAACAGCACGGCGATAAGCATCACCGCCAGCATGATGAAGCTGCGTTCGGCCGCCACGACAATGCCGGAAAAGACGAGGTAGGCCGCAATCGAAAAAAGCGCGGCGGCCGCGGCATATTTCTTGACCGGCCGTCGCGATGAGAAATCGGGAAACAGCGCAAAGGCACCCCGCAGCAGCGCCATGATGGTGCCGGCGACCAACGCCATATGCAGCCCCGAGATAGAGATGATGTGGTAGATGCCGGTGCGCCGCATCGCTTCGTTGATCTCCTCGGGAATGCCGGCGCGCACGCCGACGATCAGCGCAGCAGCAATCTCGCCCTCGGCACCGCCGATGCGGCTGCGGATATGGTCGGCGATGGATTCGCGCGCGTCTTCGATCGCGGAAGAAAGCTGCGCGGCAAGCGGCATGCTGCCCGACGACACGACTTTCGGATTGCCGAGAAAAAAGCCGCTGCCGCCGATACCGGCGAAATAGCTGTCGAACGAGAAATCATAGCTGTCGGGCCGCACCGGGCCGGTCGGCGGCAGCAGCCGCACATAGCCGGTGATCTCGGAACCGGCGGTCAGCTCAGCCGGTATCTTCATCGCCGAAACGCGGACCCGTTCCGGCATGTAGCGCAGTGTCGGCCTGGCCGTTGAGATCACATCGATTGTCAGCCTGATGCGGCCGCTCGCCATGGGCTCGTACGATACGACGCGACCCGTCAGCCGCGTCGAGATTTCGGAGCCGAGCATATGCGTTCCGACACGCCATGTCTCGAACTTGGCGGCAAGTACGCCAAGCGCGTAGAGCAGCGCCACCATGAAGCACAGGCGCGTCCTGGGCCATGACCGCGAGACGACGGCACAAAGGGTCGCGAGGAGCGCGATTGCGATCGGCTGTGGAAAGGCCGGCTCCACCGACAGCCCGAAATAAACGACCACCCCGCATGCGAGGAACACCGGCACCAGCAGGAAGGCGATGCCGCGGTCGAGTTCCAGACCGGCCGCTGTGGTTACGCTGTTGCGGATACGGGACGGTGACGGGAGGCGGAAACGCCTGCGCAGGCGTACGATAGGCTCGCCCGCGGGCACGAGAACCGTTGCTGGGTCGCTGGCCGGCAGCGACGGAGCATCGAAGCGCGGAGCAGGTAGCAATGCCGGTGCCGGCAGGACAGGCGGGGGAGCGGCAAACAGCAAGCGTTCGCTGACGTCGCTGCCAACGTCCTCGCCCTCGCCCGCACCACGGCCTCGCACAGCCATCGGGTCTGCCCCTTGCGCCCTCGACCTCCTATGCTACATGAACGCGCAACGCGCGAAAGTCCGCAAACCCACTTCCTTCGCCCGCCTGAGAGTTCCATGCCCGATAAGGTCGTCACCCGTTTTGCCCCCTCGCCCACCGGCTATCTGCACATTGGCGGCGCGCGCACGGCGCTGTTCAACTGGCTGTACGCCAAGCACACGGGCGGCACGATGCTGCTGCGTATAGAGGATACCGACCGTGAGCGGTCGACGGATGCGGCGACGGCAGCCATTCTCGACGGGCTTTCCTGGCTCGGACTCACCTGGGACGGCGCGCCTGTCTCGCAGTTCGAGCGCGCGCCGCGCCATCGCGAGGTGGCCGAGGAGCTGGTGCGCGTGGGCAAGGCCTATTACTGCTACGCGACGCCGGCGGAGCTGGAGGCGATGCGCGAGGCAGCGCGAGCCAAGGGGCTTCCGCCCCGCTATGATGGGCGCTGGCGCGACCGCGACCCGTCGGAGGCGCCGCCCGGCGCCAAGGGGGCGATCCGCATCAAGGCGCCGACAGACGGCGAGACGGTGGTGCATGACCGCGTCCAGGGCGACGTGCGCTTTCCCAACAAGGATCTCGACGATTTCATTATTCTGCGCTCGGACGGCAATCCCACCTACATGCATGCCGTCGTCGTCGACGATCACGACATGGGCATCACCCACATCATCCGCGGCGACGATCATTTGACCAACGCCGCACGCCAGACCGTAATCTATCACGCCATGGGCTGGGAGGTGCCGTCGATGTCGCATATCCCGTTGATCCACGGTGCCGACGGCGCCAAGCTGTCGAAGCGGCACGGTGCGCTTGGCGTCGAAGCCTATCGCGCCATGGGCTACCTGCCGGAGGCGCTGCTCAACTATCTGGCGAGGCTTGGCTGGAGCCACGGCGACGATGAGATCATGTCGATCGCCGACATGATTACATGGTTCGACATTGGCGACGTCAACAAGGGCGCCGCCCGTTTCGACTTCGCCAAGCTCGAGGCGCTTAACGGCGTGCATATGCGCCGGATGAACGACGCGGCGCTGCTCGACATCTTCATCGCCACTCTGCCCTATCTAGAAGGCGGCCCGGCAATCGCCGCTCGCCTCGACGACAGACGCAGGGCGCAACTGCTTGCCGCGTTGCCGGGCCTGAAGGAGCGCGCCAAAACGCTGGTCGAACTTGTTGAAGGGGCTGCATTCCTTTTCGTCGAACGGCCGCTGCCGGTCGACGAGAAGGCGGCGGCGCTGCTCAGCGGTGAGGCGCGCGCGATCCTGCGGGGCGCTCATGCGGCACTAGCCACGGTTTCGGAGTGGTCTGCCGCCTCAGCCGAAGCCGCGATCCGCGACTATGCGCAGGCCGCCGGCCATAAACTCGGCGCCGTGGCCCAACCTTTGCGCGCCGCGCTCACCGGCAAAAGTACCTCGCCAGGTGTCTTTGATGTGCTTGCCGTGCTTGGCCGCGAGGAAAGCCTGGCGCGGATCGCTGATCAAATCGATTAGCAAACTGGCCCAAGAAGATTGGCATTGAAAGGTGTGTTTCGCAGTGCAACATTGGGTCTTGGCCTAATCTGCCGCGCAGATTCAATTGCGGGCGCAAATGTGCGTATTCCGATGCTTTTGACGTGTTGGGTTCAGATATTTTGCCTTTGCCGGCCTGAGGAAACAAAAAGGAGTTTGCTATGACCGAACCTGCGACAAAAATGGAATTTGGCGGCAAAACCCAGGCATCGACGGCCAAGCTGGAACTCGGCGGCAAAACCCATGAATTCAAGATACGAAGTGGTTCGGTAGGACCTGACGTCATCGATATCGGTTCGCTCTACAACACCGCCGGCGTCTTTACCTACGATCCCGGTTTTACGTCGACGGCGAGCTGCGAATCGGAAATCACCTTCATCGATGGCGATGCCGGCATTCTTTTGCACCGCGGCTACCCGATCGACCAATTGGCCGAGCACGGCGACTTCCTCGAAGTCTGCTATCTCTTGCTCTATGGTGAACTCCCGACCAAGGCGCAGAAGGACGATTTCGACTACCGGGTGACGCGCCACACTATGGTGCATGAGCAGATGTCGCGCTTTTTCACCGGCTTCCGCCGTGATGCGCATCCGATGGCGGTGATGTGCGGCGTGGTCGGCGCGCTGTCGGCCTTCTATCACGATTCCACCGATATCTCGGACCCCTATCAACGCATGGTCGCGTCAATGCGGCTGATCGCCAAGATGCCGACGATCGCGGCGATGGCCTATAAATACCACATCGGCCAGCCATTCATTTACCCGAAGAACGAGCTGAATTTCGCAGCCAATTTCCTGCATATGTGCTTCGCCGTGCCTTGCGAGGAATACAAGATCAATCCGGTGCTGGCCCGCGCGATGGAGCGCATCTTCATCCTGCACGCCGATCACGAACAGAACGCCTCGACTTCGACCGTCCGCCTGGCCGGCTCGTCGGGCGCCAATCCTTTTGCCTGTATCGCTGCCGGCATCGCCTGCCTGTGGGGTCCCGCACATGGCGGCGCCAACGAGGCAGCCCTGAACATGCTGGGCGAGATCGGTCATGTCGATCACATCCCGGAATTCATTGCGCGCGCCAAGGATAAGAACGATCCGTTCCGATTGATGGGATTTGGCCACCGCGTTTACAAGAATTACGATCCGCGCGCCAAGATCATGCAGAAGACCGCGCACGAGGTCCTGGGCGAGCTCGGCATCAAGGACGATCCACTGCTCGACATCGCCATGGAGCTGGAAAGGATCGCACTGACCGATTCCTATTTCATCGAGAAGAAGCTCTATCCGAACGTCGATTTCTATTCCGGCATCACGCTGAAGGCGCTGGGCTTTCCCACCACCATGTTCACCGTGCTGTTCGCGGTCGCCCGCACCGTCGGCTGGATCGCGCAGTGGAAGGAGATGATCGAGGACCCGCACCAGAAGATCGGTCGCCCGCGCCAGCTCTATACCGGCGCGCCGGAACGAGACTACGTACCAATCGCGAAGCGGTGAATGGTGAATGGTGAATGGTGAATGGTGAATGGTGAATGGTGAATGGTGAATGGTGAATGGTGAATGGGAGTAGCGAAGCGTCGCTCCCTGTCCATAGAAACCACTATTCACAATTCACTATTCACAATTCACTCACTTCCTCACCATCCCCATCACCACACCCGCGGCAATCTCGCCTGACGGCTTGGCGGTTGCCATACGCCCGGCAATGTCGGCAAAACCGTGCTTCTGCCAGGTGCGGTAGGCGGTATCGGAGAACAGCGCTTCCAACTGCCGCGCCAGATAATCCGGCCGCACATATTGATTGTAGTGTTCCGGCACAACCGGCCGGTCGGCAATGAGATTGGGCAAGGCTGCGCTCCATACTTTGATCAGCGGCTGCGCCATGCGCATGACCGGATCGAGCCGGTAGCAGGAGATCATCGGCACACTCGCCAGTGCCAGTTCCAGCGATACCGTCCCCGACGCGATCAGCGCCGCATCGGCCTTGCCGAAGGCCTGCCATTTGCGTTCGGCATCAAGGATGACCTCCGGCTTCTCGTCCCAGCTCGCGACCGAGGTCCTGACCAGGTCGGCGACGTGCGGCACCGTCGGTAACAGCAGGCGCAAGCGGTGCCCGCGCGCCCGCAGGATCGACACCGTCTCGCCGAACGGCCCGACCATGCGTCGCACCTCACCACGACGCGAACCTGGCAGTACAAGCAGCGTTTTGACGTGATCTGCGGACAGGTCACGCGGCTGCGCCTGCGCCCTGGCGGCACTGATTATGCCCGGATCGTGTGCAAGGCGATGCCCGACATAGGTGCCGGGCGGCCCGCCCAGGCGAGCGAGTTCCTTCACCTCGAACGGCAGGATGCAAAGAATGTGATCGACATATGGCTTCATCGCCGCCGCCCTGCCCGGCCGCCACGCCCACACGCTCGGGCAGACATAGTGGACGATCGGGATAGTCGGATCGGCGGCACGCACCTTCTTGGCGACGCGCAGCGAGAAATCCGGACTGTCGATGGTGATAAGGCAATCGGGCTTTTCACCGGCACTCGCGTTTGCCGTCTGGCCGATCCGCCGCATCAGGCGCGGCAGGTCGCGCAGGATGGCGCTAAGCCCCATCAGTGCGATCTCGCTGCCGTCGAACAATGGCGCCAGGCCGAGCGCCTGCAAATGGCGGCCGCCGATGCCGACAAGCCGAACTTCGCGCCCGGTCATGCGCTTGAGCGCCTGCACAAGGTCGGCGCCAAGTAGGTCGCCGGACTCCTCGCCGGCGACGACGGCTATCTTCAACGGCCGCTCATTCGCCATGCGCCGGCTCCGTAGCAGGCAGGCCAATCACGAACAGGCCGAGCGCATTGGCACGTCCGATGGTGGCGGGACCTTCGAGCACCAGCGAGCGACCGGCTTCGACGGCAATGCCGGCCAGTCCGGCGGCATGCGCCGCCTCGACGGTCAGCGGGCCGATGGAGGGCAGATCGGCACGCAGTTCCTGACCGGGCTTGGCGCATTTGACCAGAACACCGCGGCTCCCGCCGGCCAGCCTGCCGTGCCCGCGCAACTCCCTTGTCCGCTCGAGCAGCCCGTCGGTGCCTTCGACGCCTTCCAACGCAATGGCGCGGCCGCCGACCGCAACAGCCGCTTGGCCGATATCCAGCACGCCGATGGCTTTTGCCGCCGCGTGCGCCGCCTCGATGTCGCGCCAGTCGGATTTGCGTGGCGCCGCCTTGGTCAGCAGGCCTTCGGCGGCGACCAGCTCCGGCACGATCTCGTGAGCGCCGATGACCTTGATGCCGCTGCGCTCGATCCTGCGCACGAACAGTTTCAGCACCGTATCGTCCCCCCGGGTTACACCGACGAAGAGGCTGGGTAGCCACGCAAGCAGGCCCAAATTGAGGCGCATGGCGCTCAGCCTGGGGCGGCGCGTGATATGACCCGCGGTTACGAGATGCGTGACGTGGTGCCGCTTAAGGATCGGCAGCAGCGAGCCGACGTCTTCCAGCCTCAAGGTTGCCTGCTCATAGGGCTCGAAATCGGCTATGCGATCGACCTCGCCGGCCGCCATCACGACGAAGGGCAATTTGCCTTGCCGGGCGAGCGCTCGGGCAATTTCGACCGGGAGACTGCCGCCGCCGGCGATGATGCCGACCTTGGCATCTGGCGCGAGATCAAGGCCTTTTCCGGCAGCCTCAATCTTCGTCATCTGCCCTCAGTCTTCATCATCGGTATCGTCGCCGTCGCTACCCTTGAGGGACGGCACGGCGTAGTGCCGCTTGCCGCGACCGGCGATGAAGTCGACGATCTTCATGGCAGTCGGCGACGAGGCGAATTCCGCCTTGGCAAATTCGATGTTTTCGCCGACGGTCCGGGAGCGATCGAAGATCGTCTTGTAGGCTTTGCGCAGCAAGTGGATCTCCGAACGCGGCAGGCCGGCGCGCTTCAGGCCAATGATGTTGAGGCCGCGAAGGCTGGCACGGTTGCCAACGGCGATGGCGTAAGGAATGACGTCGCCGACGATCGCCGAGCAACCGCCGAGAAAGGCGTTATCGCCGATGCGGACAAACTGATGAACCGCGGTAAGGCCGCCGATGTAGACATTGTCACCGACTTCGCAATGCCCGCCTAACGTCGCTTGATTGGCGAAGGTGGCGTTCTTGCCGACCACGCAGTCATGGGCAATATGGGCATAGGCAAGGAAATTGCCGTTGTCGCCGATCGTCGTCTCGCCGCGGCTGGAATCGGTGCCGACATGCATGGTGACACCTTCGCGGATCGTGCAGTTCTCGCCGATCACCAGCGTGGTACGGCCGCCCTTGTGCTTGGTGTTCTGCGGCGGCCCGCCCAGTATCGCCATCGGATAGACCTTGGTCGATGCACCGATGGTGGTCGCGCCAATCACCGAGACATGGCTGACCAGTTCGACGCGGTCGCCGATCACGGCGTCGGGGCCGACGTGACAGAAGGGCCCGATGCGGGCGCCTTCGCCGATTTGGGCGCCTGCCTCGATGACCGAGGATGGATGGATGACTGTCTGGATTTTCATTAGCATTCGTTTATCAGCCGCTTGCGACCATCATCGCCGAGATCTCGGCTTCCGCCGCCTTGGCGCCATCGACGAGGGCCTCGCAAGCGAATTTGAGAAGATTGCCGCGTTTCTTGATTTTCTTCACATGAATTTTCAGCTGGTCGCCTGGAACGACCGGCTTCCGGAACTTGGCATTGTCGATGGTCAGGAAATAAACCAGCGACGGCTTTTCCGTACCAAGGCTGCGGATGCAGATGGCGCCGGCCGTCTGCGCCATCGCCTCGATGATCAGCACGCCGGGCATGACCGGCTGGTCGGGGAAATGACCTTGGAAATGCGGCTCGTTTATGGTGACGTTCTTGATGCCGACGGCGGATTCGTCGCCATCTATGTCGACAATACGGTCGATCATCAAGAACGGATAGCGGTGCGGCAGGAGCTTCATCAGCCGCATTATGTCAACCGCTTCGAGCGTCGCCGCCGCGATGTCAGCCATTTCCCCCCTCACCCTGTTTGCGCGTCCGTGCAAGTCTGCGCAAGGCCGCTATCTCGCGCATGGCTTCCGCCATCGGCTGCGCCGGATATCCTCCCCAAATCTCACCGGCAGGCACATTGCTCATAAACCCGCTTCTTGCCGCAAGCTTGGCCCCGGACCCGATGGTCAAATGATCCGCAAGGCCGACACCGCCACCCATGGTGACGTTGTCGCCTACCGTCACGGAACCGGAAATACCCGAAAGCCCGGCTATAATGCAATTGCGGCCGATGCGAACGTTGTGCGCGATCTGCACCAGATTGTCGATCTTGGTGCCCTGGCCGATGATCGTGTCGGACATGGCGCCGCGATCGACGGTCGTATTCGACCCGATCTCGACGTCGTCCTGGATGATGACACGGCCGATCTGCGGAACCCGCTCCGGACCCTTGGCGCCGGCCACGAAACCGAAGCCATCCTGGCCGATCCTGGCACCGCCATGGATGATGACGCGATTGCCAATCAACGCATATTGCACGCTGGCACCTGGACCGACATAGCCGTCACGGCCAATCTGCGAGGACGGACCGATGACCGCATGCGGGGCAATGACGGTCCCGCTGCCGATGGCAGCGCGAGGTCCGATGATCGCACCCGCTTCGATGATCGCACCGGCCTCGACATGGGCGGTCGCATCGATATGGGCGTGCGGCGAGATACCGGTTTCGCCGGTCATCGGTCCAGGCGTTGCAGCGGCCGGAAAAAGCAGACGCCCGACCATTGCGAAGGCCTGCTGCGGGCGCGGATGCACCAGCACCGCGATGCCCGCCGGCGCCTTGCCGGCAAATTCGGCAGGGCAGAGAACCGCCGCCGCCCGCAGTGACTGCATCAGGGCGAAATTGCGCCTGCCATCGACGAAGACAAGGGCGTTCTCGCCGCCTTCGTTGGCGGGCGCCAGAGCCTCGATCGATACATCGAAGAGACCGGAATCAACAAGCGTCGAGCCGGTCAGATTCGCGACTTCGCCGGCCGTATACCGGCGTGAGGGCGCGAAGAACACCGGATCGGTCATTCCAGAAGCAATATCCAGCTAGCGCATGACCCCGAAATCGGAAATCGACCCTCGGAAAGGATCATGCGCAAATCAAAATGCTACAACGTCCTTTGCGCGTCCGATAGGACGCGCTGCGCTGTAGTGTCGGATCACTGCCATCCGGATCCAAACGAGCCGGAAGCATCATTGCCCGCACATCAGAAGCGGGTCGATATGCCGAAGTTGAATTCCTGCACGTCGTCGGTCTTTTCCTTCTTGACCGGGATCGCATAGTCGATGCGGATCGGGCCGAAAGGCGATGCCCACATCAAACCGACACCGACGGAAGCGCGCCATTCCATACCGGTAGTCGACGTGTCGACAAGGCCACTAGCGAGCTTGCTGCCATAGAGCGTCGCCGCATCGGCGAACACAGCGCCACGCAAGCCGAAGCTTTCCGGGATGACCGGCAGCGGGAACTGGGCTTCCGCCGAGGCATTGAAGTAGGTGGTGCCGCCGAGGTGATCACCGCTGGGGCCAGATGCCACCGGGCCGATGCCGCCGTATTCGAAACCGCGGATCATGCGGTCGCTGCTCTGGAAATGGTCGAAGACACGCAGATCGCCGTTGCCATAGCCTTGGACATGGCCGGCGCCGCCCGAAATGAGGCCCACCAGGTCCAATTGTTCGGACAGCGTCTGATAAATGCTGCCGCGGGCCGTGACCTTTATGAATTTGGCGTCGCCGCCGAGACCGGCTACTTCCGTGCCGACATTGGCATAGAGGCCGTCATGCGGGTTCTTCATGTCGTCGATGGTGTTGTAGACCAGGCCGAGGCTGACCGACGATTTGAGCCACGGGCTCTCTTCAACGCCGTTTACAATCGCTTGCGAGACGTTGCAACCGGCGCTTGGGTCACAGCCCTCGTCGAACTCGTACTTCTCTTGCGCAATATTATAAGCCAGCTGCGTCGAGATATTGTCTGTGATCGGCAGGCCGAAGCGAACGGTCGCGCCTGTCGTGTCGCTGTCGTAATGGTCGTAGTTTCGGCTCTGCTTGTAGATGTCGAAGCCGGCCGCGATCCGGCGGCCGAGGAAATAGGGTTCGGTGAAAGAGAAGCTGTAGTCGCGCGAGTTCTTGCCACCGCCCGCCGCCACCTTGATGAATTGGCCGCGACCGAGGAAGTTGCGCTCACTGACGGAACCTTCGACGGACGGACCTGACGTTTCACCGCCGCTCGAATAACCGGCGCCGACCGTGAACTCACCGGTTGATTTCTCGACCACATCCACCACCAGCACAACCTGGTCCGGCTCAGAACCCGGAACGGTGGAAATTTCGACTTTTTCAAAATAATCGAGCGCTTCCAGCCGCCTCTTCGCGCGCTGGATGAGGACCTGATTGAAAGCATCGCCTTCGCTGACATCGAACTCGCGGCGAATGACGTAGTCGCGCGTCCGATCGTTGCCGCGAATCTCGATGCGCTCGATATAGGCCTTGGTACCCTGGTCGACCGTATAGACGACCGAGATCGTGTGGTTCTCGAAGTTGCGGTCGCCGCGCGGCGTCACCTGGGCGAAGGCATAGCCGGATCCAGCGACCTTTTCGGTCAAGGCGATGATCGTGTCCTCGACGTTCTTGGCGTTGTAGACATCGCCCTTGTGGGTCTCGACCACCGATTCAAGCGACTTGGCGTCGACCTCGGGGATCGTGCTTTCGACGCTGACATCCCCGAACGTATAACGCTCGCCCTCCTGTACCGTGATGGTGACGGTGTATTTGTTGGTGGTGTCGTCGAGTTCGCCGACAGCCGAGACGACCTGGAAGTCGGCATAGCCGTGATTATAATAGAAGCGGCGCAGCAGCTCCTGGTCGGCGCGCAGCTTGTCCTCGTCATAAACGTCGTCGCGCAGCACGAACGACAGGAAGGACGAACGCTTGGTGGAGATGATGTCCGACAGCCGGCGGCTCGAATAGGCGCTGTTGCCGACGAAATTGATCGCTGCGATCTGGGTGCGGCCGCCTTCGTTGATGTTGAAGACCACGTTTACCCGGTTGTCGCCGAGATCCATGATCTGGGTGGTCACGGCGGCATCGTCGCGGCCGATACGCCGGTATGCGGCCTTGACCGCCTCGACATCGGCATCGAGCTGCTGTTGCGAGAAGGTGCCGCGCGGCTTCAATTGCACCGCGGCCTCAAGCGCGTTGTCCTTGAGCTTCTTGTTGCCCTGGAACAGCACCTGGTTGACGACCTGGTATTCGGACACCTGGATGACCAGCGTCGATCCGACCTGGTTGATCTGCACATCCGAAAACAGCCCGGTGCCAAACAGCGCCTTGACCGCATCGTCGATATCCGAACTGGAAAACGCCTTGCCGGGCTTGATCGTCACGTAATTGCGGATGGTGTCCGCGTCGACACGCTGATTGCCGGTGACTTCGACTCTGGAGACGACAGCCGCCTCGGCGGCCGATGTGGCAACGAACTGCACTGCGAGCGCGCCTGGTACAACCAGAGCGGCGGACATAGCCACCGCGGACGCGGCGCTCAGAAACTTGGATGCTGCCTTCATCGGGCTTTTGTACCTTTTCTCGAAGTCCCCACGGCGAGAAAACCGGACGTGCGGTAATTTCCCCTACCGTATTAACCGGATTTTCCCTACACGCAAGGCTTCTGGTTAATTTGTATTTACTTAACCCTGCGGCGTGGCTTTCGCGTCACGCATATCCCCACGCATGGTAAACGGCGTCTCAACATTGCTCGTGCCGAAGCCAAATTCCTTCATGATTTCAGCACCCAAACAGATCGTTCCAGAAAACAAAGCCCATGAACCCGAGCACCAATATGAGGCCGCTTCGGTAAGCCATTTCCATCATGCGTTCGGACACCGGCCGCCGGATGACAGCCTCCACGCCGTAGAACAGAAGATGCCCTCCGTCGAGGGGGGGAATCGGCAAAAGGTTGAGAATCCCTATCCCGACTGACAGGAATGCAACAAGCTGCACGAGCCATTCAAAGCCGAGCTTTGCCGCCTGACCCGACATCTTGGCGATCTTGATGGGGCCGCCCAGCTGGCACTTGTCCTCGCGACCGACAACGAAACGTTGCAGGAACTGGCCGGTACGCTGGATGACGTGTCCGGTTTCCTGGACCGCTGCCCCGACCGCCCCGGCCGGACTATAGGTGATCAGCCGCGGCTGGCCGAGTTCCTTGTTGTTGACGACGCCGATCACGGCCACCTGGACCTTGTTGCCCAGTGCGTCTTGTTGTTCCATCAAGCGCGGCGTCGCCGTGACGGTGATTTCCTTGCCGCCGCGTAGCATGACGAAGGTAATGCTGTCGCCGGCGCGGCCAGAGACCAGACGCTGGACGTCGGCAAAGGTCTCGACCTTGCTGCCGTCGACGCTGACGAATCGGTCGCCGGGCATGATGCCGGCCGCGGCGGCCGGACTGCCGACGGTGACCTCAGCCACCATCGGCTCCAGCACGGGGCGGCCATGGACGGAAAACAGCACGGCAAAGACGGCGATCGTCAGCAGGAAGTTGAACAGCGGCCCCGCCACGACGGTCGCCGCGCGCTTCCAGATCGGCTGCGTGTGGAAGGCCACCTTGCGTTCTTCGTCGCTCAGTGCCTCGATCTCCTCCGAGCTGGGCTGGCTCGACGTCGCGTTCATGTCGCCGACGAACTTGACGTAGCCGCCGAGCGGTATGGCGCAAAGCTTCCAGCGCGTGCCGCGGCTATCGTTGAAGCCGATGATCTCTGGGCCGAAACCGATCGAAAAGGCTTTTGCGCCGATACCGCACCAACGCCCGACGAGGTAATGGCCCATTTCGTGGACAAAAACGACCACGGTCAGCACGAACAGGAAAGGCACCAGCGTGCCGAGGACAAAGCCCTCTGTGCTGAAAACCGCGTGAAAAATCTCGTTCAATTCATGCCCTCAAATTCATCCACGGCACAGATCACGCCGCGACTGTGACATCAATCCAGGCGAATCCATGACGCAGCCCCGCGTCGGCCCACCGACGATGCCGTTCAAACCGGAAACAGCCCCTGTGCCGGATGGTCGGCGGTCGCGGAAATCCAGCCGATGACGTATAGGGCGAAAGCCGCCGCGACAAGCCCATCTACCCGATCCATGATGCCGCCATGGCCGGGTATCAGCGTGCCGGAATCTTTACGGCCGTGGCGTCGCTTGACCCATGATTCGAACAGGTCGCCGGCCTGCGCGACAATCGAAAGCACCAGTGCGACCACGCCAAGCACGACGAGGTTGCCCGTTCCGGCTACGGCGGCCAGAAGCAGCCCGGCCACTACGCCGCCGACCAACCCACCGAGCGCCCCGCTCCGCGTCTTGCCCGGCGAGATCGACGGCGCCAGCCTTGGACCACCGATGGAGCGGCCGACGAAATAGGCAAAGATATCGGTCGCCCAAACCACGGCGAATAGGAACAGAATGGCCAGCAGCCCTGAATGGTCGCCGTCACGCAAGAAGGCCAGCGACAAGCCGGACACGGCCGCATAGGCAAGGCCGGATGCTTCCCACGGTCCTGCCCTGCGCATGGAAGAAGCGACGGCAGTGACAGCAACCAGAGCCGCGACGAGCGGCAGCAGCAAAGACGCAGGCAGGCCGGCGACGAGGGCACCAATAAAGACCACGATCAGCGCCTCGGGCAGAAAGCCGAGACCTGCCGTAGCACCAGCACCTGCCGGGGCAACGGGGCGGCTCATCCGCGTCCACTCGTAGAAGATCACCGCCGCCATGGCGGCGCAAAGCAACCGGAAGGACAGTCCGCCGAGCCAGGTCAGGGCAAGCGTGACGATGGCAAGCACGACGGCCGAAATGACCCGGAGTTGGAGGTTGCTCATTCCTCAGCCTGAGGCGACATCTTGGGCGGCAAGTCCGCCGAAGCGGCGCTCGCGGCCGGCGAAATCGCGCAGTGCATCGGACAGGTGCTCGCGACTGAAGTCGGGCCAGTAGCAAGGCAGGAAAACGAGTTCGCTATAGGCGGCCTGCCATAACAGGAAGTTGGACAGCCGAAGCTCGCCGCTGGTGCGGATGACCAATTCCGGGTCCGGAATGCCCTCTGTATCGAGCGAGCTGGCAAAGGAATCGGCCGTGATCGCCTCGCTCTCGATCTCACCGCGCGCCACCGCCGCTGCGAGCTTGCGCGCGGTGCGCACGATCTCGTCGCGCCCGCCGTAATTGAAGGCAATGACCAGTGTCAGCGCCTCGTTGCTGAGAGTGAGCGTTTCGGCTTCCTCGAGCAGCCCCCTTATGTCGGGCTGCAGCCCTGCCCTGTCACCGATGACCCTGATCCGCACCCCACTCTGGTGCAGCTCGGCGAGGTCACGTCGGATGAAAAGCTTCAGCAGGCCCATGAGGTCGCTGACTTCGGATTTCGGCCGTGACCAGTTTTCCGACGAAAAAGCGTAGACGGTCAGGAAGGAGATGCCGAGGCCGGGGGCGGCGCGCACTGTCTTGCGCAGCGCCTCGACGCCGGCGCGGTGACCGGCCAGCCGCGGTAAGCCGCGCGCCTTGGCCCAGCGTCCGTTTCCGTCCATGATGATCGCGACATGCGCGGGCGTTGCCATATTCTCGCTTCCGGGCCAGGCGTGGCCAGACCCTAGACCTGCATGATTTCCGCTTCCTTGTCGGAAAGCAGGTGGTCGATGGTGCTGATTGTCTCGTCGGTCAGTTTCTGAACTTGGTCGGCCCGTTTGCGATGGTCGTCCTCACTGATGTCGCCGTCCTTTTCCGCCTTTTTCAGAAAGTCCATGCCGTCCCGGCGAACGTGGCGTGCGGCGACGCGGGCATTCTCGGCATAACCGTGCGAGATCTTGACCAGCTCCTTGCGGCGCTGTTCGTTGAGCTCGGGCAGCGGAATCCTGAGATTGGTACCGTCGACGATAGGATTGAAGCCGAGATTGGCTTCACGGATGGCGCGGTCGACTGCGCTGACCATCGACTTGTCCCAGACCGAAACCGAAATCATGCGCGGTTCCGGCACCGACACTGTTGCCACCTGGTTGATCGGCATGGTGGTGCCATAGGCCTGCACCTGGACGGCATCGAGCAGGTTGCTCGACGCGCGGCCGGTGCGCAGCGAAGCCAGATCATGCTTGAACGCGGCGATCGCCCCGTCCATCCGCCGTTTGAGATCGTCGTACTCGCCACTCATCATCGTCTCCTCGACCCGTTAACCCGGGTTCACTGCTTAGGCCCTGTTCGAGCCTCATCCGCAACCGGTCCCTTTCGGGTTCATGGTCCGGTCAATCGTCTGCGACAACCGTGCAACGGCCGCCGCCCCTCAGGATATCGCCGAAGCCACCCTTCTCGTGGATCGAATAGACGATTATCGGAATGTTGTTTTCGCGCGCAAGTGCAATCGCCGCCGTATCCATGATCGAAAGCCCGCGTTTGATGACTTCGTCATGGCTGATCCGCTCGAAACGTGTCGCATGCGGGTCCTTCTTGGGATCAGCCGAATAGACACCATCGACCTGGGTGCCCTTGAACAGAGCATCGGCGCCGATCTCGGCGGCGCGAAGGGCTGCAGCCGAATCGGTGGTGAAGAACGGATTGCCGGTGCCGCCGGCGAAGATGACGACCTTGCCCTGGTTCATGTAGGCGGTCGCCTGACGCTGCGAAAAACTTTCGCAAAGCTCGGGCATGGCGATCGCCGACAGCACCACGGCGTCGACGCCGATCTTGTTGAGCGAGGTGCGCAGCGCCAGCGAATTGATAACCGTGGCAAGCATGCCCATATGGTCGCCGGTGACGCGGTCTCCGCCTTTTGACGCAACCGCGACGCCACGGAAGATGTTGCCGCCGCCTATGACGACACCGACTTCGATGCCCAATGCGCGGGCCTCGGCGATGTCGGCGGCGATGCGGTCGACCACCGATACGTCGATGCCGAAATGCTGCTCGCCCATCAACGCTTCGCCCGACGCTTTCAGCAAGACACGTCGGTAGAGGGGCTTCACCGTCATCTGGTCCTCGTCATCGTGCGTGTGACGCGTTTCGGTGCGCCCCGAAACACTGGGCGTTCCGATACACGAAGGGCGCCGCGATGTCACGCGGCGCCCGAGCCGGAAAGTTGAGATCGTGGACCGGGATAGCCGTCAGCTCACGCCGGCAAAAGTGCCTCGCATGAGCAGATCCGGCAGATAGCTTGCCGGCTTACCGCCAACCGCCTGCCCACTGGTCAGGCCGCCTTGTATTTCAGGGCCGAAGAACGAATACGGAAAGGGCGTGACCGGCCGGCTCACCGCATCGAGCCGTGCCCGAAGATCTTCGGGAATGTCGAAATCAAGCGCGCCGAGATTGTCCTTGAGCTGGTCAACCCTGGTGGCGCCGACGATGACGGACGCATGCCTGGCCTGTTTGCCGTCCAGTTCAGGGCGACCTGGGCCATGCTGCGGCCGAGCTGGCCGGCAACCCTCTCCAGTTCGGCGACGATTTGCCAGTTGCGATCGATGAATTTCTGGAAACCGGGATTGGTCGAACCACGCATTGTCTCCAGCCGGCCACCATCCTCGACGATTGTATCGAAACGGTATTTTCCGCTGAGCAGGCCGCTGGCCAATGGACTCCAGACCATGATTCCGGCGCCATAGCGCGTGCCGAACGGCACGAACTCGTGCTCGATGTTGCGCTCGGCCAGCGAATATTCGAGCTGAAGCGCCGAAACCGGTTCATAGCCGCGATGCTCGGCGACGGCCTGCGCCCGGCTTGCGTACCAGGCCGGCACGTCGGACAGGCCGACATGCCGGATCTTTCCGGCGCGCACCAGATCGTCCAGCGTCCGCATCACCTCCTCCGGCGGCGTCAGCCTGTCCCAGGTATGGAGGATGTAGAGGTCGATGTAGTCGGTGCCGAGCCGCTTCAGCGAACCGTCTACTGCTCGCAGGATGTTCTTGCGGCCGTTGCCCCCCGCGTTCGGGTTGCCCGGTTCGGCGTTGTAGGTGAATTTGGTACTGATCACCGCCTTGTCGCGCAGCCCACGCTCGGCGATGAATTCGCCGAGCCAGGTTTCGGCCGTGCCACCGGTATAGAGATCGGCGGTATCGAAGAAATTGCCACCGGCTTCGACATAGGCATCAACCAAGGCGCGCGCGGTTTCCTTCTCCGCGCCCCAGCCCCATTCCGTGCCGAACGTCATGGTGCCGAGCGCCAGGCGGGTGACACGCAGCCCGCTGTTGCCGAGCGTGTAGTAGGACATGGTCATGGATTTCTCCTGAAGTTTGAAAAGCGGGATTGAGGTCTTGCCTGGGATACGCAGTCAGGCCTTGGCCAGCGCATCGACCACCACCTGGAAGCGGCGCGGATCGAAATAATCGTGGTAGGCGCTGATCAGACCGCTCTTGAAGTGGAAAATCGCGATATTGCTGTTGGTGTATTCAGTGCCGCCGATCAGCACCGCGCGGTTCTTGTACTGAACGACGATCGCGTCCGAATCCGCTGCCGGATAGATGGCTGTCAGCTGCGAATCGAAGGATTCGAAATTACCGAAGAGGCCTCGGAAGGCCGCCAGGATCGCGGCCTTACCATCGATGCTGTTTCCAAATCCTGCCGGCGGGTAGAAGACAAGTATACGGCCATCTTCAGCCCAAAGGTCGCCCCATGCCTCAATGTCCTTGCGGTGCATCAGATCAAAGAATTTACGCACGGTCTCGATATTACGGGTTCGTCCGGAATCGAGGTCGGTCATTAGACGTCTCCTTGGCTGCTCGGCGATTGCCGTGTGATGTAGCCAAAGATGCGCCCTCCTTTCCCCACCGATAAGATTGCATTATCCGAATGGACTATGCGATATCATGCATGAATGGACCGCGATCTGCTTAGCCACCTACCTATAATCGTTGCCGTCGCGCGGCGTGGCGGCTTCGCGCCGGCAGCCGCCGAGCTCGGCATGAGCCCGTCAGCGGTCAGCCATGCGGTTCGGCTGGTAGAGGAGCGAATCGGCCAGCCGTTGTTTGCCCGCACCACGCGCAGCGTCTCGCTGACCGAGGCTGGCACCGCGCTTGTCGCTGCGGCGGAGCCGGCGCTGGAAGACATTGCCGACCGGATCGAACGTATCCGCTCTGTCAAAGGCCGGGCAAGCGGACTGCTCAGGATCGACGCGCCGCGTTTGGCGCTGCCTCTGGCGCTGATGCCCATCCTGACGGCGATGGCGGAACGTTACCCTGACGTGACGGTGGAGATCGTCACCGACGAACGTCTGAGCGATATCGTCGGCGAGGGTTTTGACGCCGGCATCCGGCTGGGCGAGATGATCGCCGAGGATATGGTGACGGTGCGACTGACAGGGCCTTTCCGCAGCATCATCGTTGCCTCGCCGGCCTATGTCGCCCGGCGCGGGCGGCCATGGGCGTTGGCCGATCTCGCCGTGCACAACTGCATCGGCTATCGGCTGTTGCGATCACGTGCGCTCTATCACTGGGATCTATCCGATCAGGGCAAGGATATCAGCGTCGAGACACGCGGCAGCGTGGTCGTCAGCGATCCGCTGTCGGCAAGGGAAATGGCGCTTGCCGGCATCGGCCTCGCCTATCTGTTCGAGCCGCTTGTCAAGCCTGACATCGAGGCAGGCCGGCTGGTCGAAGTCCTTGGCGAGGCATCGATCGAGGAACCGGGACTGTTCCTCTATTTCCCGCGCCGCGCCGCGATGGCCCCGAAGCTCCGCGCCTTCATCGACACCGCGCAAGAAATCGGCCGGGCATCCTCGCGGATACCCGGCCGAAAAAAGCCTCTCAAACGAATAGTTACTTCTTGACCGCTGCCGCGACTTCCGCCGCGAAATCGGTCTCTTCCTTCTCGATACCCTCACCGAGCGCGAAGCGCAGATAGGCAGCGATTTTGGCTGGCGCGCCTATTTCGCTCTCGGCATCCTTCAGCGCCTTCTCGACGGTAATGTCGGGATTGAGCACGAAAGCCTGCTTGAGCAGCACGACCTCTTCATAGAACTTGCGCAAACGGCCTTCGACCATCTTCTCGATGATCGCTTCCGGCTTGCCGGACTGGCGCGCCTGGTCGGCGAAGATCGCCTTCTCGCGTTCCACTGCGGCCGGATCGAGCTCTTCGGTGGTCAGGGCCATCGGATTGGTGGCAGCGACATGCATGGCAACCTGACGGGCGAAGGCGTTGGCGGCATGCGCGTTGCCCGTCGTCTCGATGGCCACCAGCACGCCGAGCTTGCCAAGGCCGTCGGCGACCGCATTGTGAACGTAGGTTGCGACAGCGCCGTGCTCGACCGTGAGCTTGGCCGAGCGGCGGAAGCCCAGATTCTCACCGATGGTGCCGACAGCGTCCTTGATGGTCTCGGCGACCGATTTGCCCGATCCCGGATAGGGAGCGGCGGCAACGGCCTCGGTCTTGCCGCCATAGGCAAGCGCGACCTTCGCGACATTGGCGACGATCTCCTGGAACGCAGCATTGCGGGCAACGAAGTCCGTCTCGGAATTGACCTCGACGATCGCTGCCTCGCGGACGCCGGAATCTACGCCGATCAGGCCTTCGGCAGCGGTACGGCCAGCCTTCTTGTCGGCCTTTGAAATGCCCTTCTTGCGCAGCCAGTCGATGGCTTCTTCCATATTGCCGTTGGTCTCGTTCAACGCCGCCTTGCAGTCCATCATGCCCGCGCCGGTCAAGTCGCGGAGTTCTTTGACCTGTGCAGCCGAAATGCTCATTGTCGCCTCTTTGTCTAAATGCACTGACGCACCATCGATTTTCGATGATGCGCCTGGTGCTGGTAGCGCTTACCGCGCCAACATATTGGAAAGATGAAGGCCGCAGCCGGCCTTCGCTACTATGCTTCCGGGGTCTGGGCTGCCGGGCTCTCGGCGGCCGGGGTCTGATCGAGCGCCGGCTCGACCGGAGCCTCGACCGATGCGCCGATATCGACACCGAGCGCGCCCTGCTGACGGGCGATGCCGTCGATAGCTGCCTTCGCGATCAGATCGCAATACAGCTGGATGGCGCGGGCCGCGTCGTCATTGCCGGGGATCGGGAAGTCGATCTTGTCCGGGTCGCAGTTGGAATCGATGATGGCAATGACCGGGATGCCGAGACGCTTGGCCTCGAGAATGGCGATCGCTTCCTTGTTAGTGTCGATCACGAACATCAAATCGGGCGTCGAACCCATATCCTTGATGCCGCCCAGCGCCTTGTCGAGCTTCTCACGCTCGCGGTCGAGGTTGAGGCGCTCTTTCTTGGTCAGGCCCTGAGCCTCGCCGGCCAGCATTTCGTCGAGCTTGCGCAGGCGCTGGATGGAATTCGAGATCGTCTTCCAGTTGGTCAGCATGCCGCCGAGCCAACGCGAGTTGACATAGTACTGGGCCGAGCGCTGCGCGGCATCGGCGACGATGTCGGAGGCCTGGCGCTTGGTGCCGACGAACAGCACCCGGCCGCCCTTGGCAACAGTGTCGGAAACCTGCTTCAACGCCTGGTGCAGCAAAGGCACTGTCTGCGAGAGGTCGATGATGTGGATGTTGTTGCGGGCGCCGTAGATATAGGGCGCCATTTTCGGGTTCCAGCGGTGGGTCTGGTGGCCGAAGTGAATGCCAGCTTCCAATAGCTGGCGCATGCTGAAATCAGGCAGAGCCATTCTTATTTCCTTTCCGGTTAGCCTCCACGGACACAGGCATTTTTGGACTTTGTCCTCGAACGCCACCGGAGGTTTCAGCCGGATTTCTCCCGGGCAGACACCAAAGTCCGTGTGTGGAATGAGCGCGCATATAGAGGGGAAGCGCGACAAACGCAAGCGCTGTGGCGTCTTGCGGCTCAGCGTGCGGCGATCAGCGCACCGGTGTCATTGCCGCATCTTCCCCTTCGGCACCCGCACACGCCGGAAAACGGCGACGATCTCCTCGCGGCTGCACTCGATGGCGCCTAACCGCACTGCGCGGTCGCGCTCGAACCCGGTTATGTCATAGTGCGGCGCGGATGTCTTTGGCGGTCCTTGGTAGGACGCGCGCTTGATGCCGAGCTGCCCGGCAAAGCGATGCAGCTCGTCGGTGTCGTCTGCCAGCAGATGACACCAGCGGTGGCCGACCCATTTCCAGATCGCCGCATCGACATAGACCGCCACAGGCTTGCCGCACTCCTTCATCTTGCGCCGACCAACACACCGCTAACGATGATAGAAGGGATTGGCATAGAAAATGAAGCCGCCGCCAGCCTCGAGTTGCGTCATCGTCCTGGTGACGGTCTCCTGCATCCGGTCGTGCAGTTCGGCGAGTGCCTCCTCGACGGAGCCTTGATAGGCGTGCAAGCCTAGCGGCTCCGGTACCCGGACATAGGCGCGACGTGGGCCTGCCGGCTGCGGCACGAAACGGTTGATCGCATCGCGCAGCGTACCCTTGCAATAATCGTTGCGGATCCGCTTCAAATGTTCGGCGATCTCCTCCTGCGTGATGCGCGGGTTGGCTGAGGCCCACGGCCCGACACGCTGCAGGCGCTGGATCGCATCTGCCAGCGTTCGGACCTGCTTCTGGCTTCCGCTGCCATCCGTGCTTTCCCGCAGCCAGCGCCGCGAACGGCGCAAAAGGTCGGCATTGTCGAGCGTGCCGGCGTCGACCGAGACAAGTTCGGCAAGGCGACGGCCGAGTTCGGTCAGCAGGTCCTTTTGACGTGCGTCATACGAAGCCCGCTCATCGGACCGCAGGCCATATGCAGCCTCATCGCGAGACAGCAACGTCGCATAGATATGATGGATGCGCTCCGGCAGCGAATCGGCGGCACGGCGTTCGATTTTCAGGCTGTGCTCGACATAGGCGCATTCCTTTGCCAGCGCTGCCTCGACATTCCCCGTGAAAGCAAGCTTCCAGATCACGGGCGCGATCCAAACCTTGAAATCCGGATCCGTCAGGCGGCCGCGCTTCAACGCCTCGAACCCCATTTCGACCGCGCCCGGCAGCAGCGGGGCAATGATGTTGGCATGCCAGCCGACACCGCCTTCGGGATGCAGGAGCACGCCGTGCCCCTTCAGCGCCCAGGCCACCGAATGTTCCTTGGCGGCCGCGCTGTTGCCCGGGATTTGCGCGATCAGATTGTTGGCCAACCAGAATTTCTGCATCAGCCGGCCAAGCCCGTTGACGACGCCGTGCGTGGCCCAGGATGCCGCCAGCGGGCTCACCCGCGAGACGACCTCCTTGTCGATCATCCAGTCGGTAAAGAATTCGGGATGGTTGGGCGTGATGAACGTCGCCTTGCCCGCGCCGCAACAAGCCTTCAGCCTTTGCCGGTCATCCTCTGGAAAATCGATGTGGCGGACGTTGGCGACGCCGCGCAAACCGGCCAGACGGTTGAATGGCAACAGGTCGCGAAAGCCTGGAATGCCGTGCAGCATGACAATCCGGTTGACGAATGTCATGGCGTTGATCAGCGTCGCATTGGGCCGCGGCGCCACAAAAACGTCGATCCTGCTCAACCTGCTCCCCCGCGGCGCATACCGTCATAAGACGTTGATAGGCAATTGCGGCATGCTCAAGTCGATGCGACTTGCCGCGCAAGATTAAGCGCTACTATCCCGGATAGCGGCCGGCGGCTTGCCGTTCACTCGAGCTTATTTAGACGGGCAGGTCTTTGGCTGATCGAACAGTGACAGATTGACCAATTTGCCGGTCATCGAGAACTCGCCATAGTCCATGACGAGATCGCGCGTGATGCCGTTCTTGTGCAGCTTGAAGCTGATCCGGTATTCCGGCACCTCCTCGCCGCCTTTGTCGGCATCATCGAAATAGGCGATGTCGACCGGCCAGTATTTGTCGGTGGCGAGCTTGGCCAGCGCCGGCGCTTCCGGATCGGCATTGTCGGCATCGGCTTGCTTGCCGACGACGACGGTGGTGGTCACCACCTTGTTGGCATCCTCAGAGCCGTCGAACAGGTTGGTTTCGTAGAAACGCTCGCCCTTTTCCGCCTTGCCGATCATTTCGACCATTTGCTGGGTCGGGAACTGGGTCGGCGCGAGTTCCAGGCTGTTCTTCTCGGGCTTGTCGATATCGACCTTGAGACCGTTGGCTTCCTTCGTTGCGGTACCCTTGACCTCCTTGTCGAGGTTCTGGTCGACAAAGGATTTGTTCACGAAGGAGAAGGTCTTGCCCTCGGCATCCTCGAAGGTGGTCATCTGCTGGTCGGTCAGCCTGGTGTTGTCGCTGGTTACGATCTGGGTCACCAAACGAAACTTTACCGTATAGCCCTCGCAAGGCGAGCCGTTGAACTCGTAGACCATGCGGCCGGTGATGCCGGTAATGCCGGAACGGTCTGAAGCCTTGTCGAGTGAAATGTCGTAAACAGCACGATGCGCCTGCAGCGCAGGCACCGCAAAAGCGGGAGCCGCCCAGGAAGCCGCTGTCAAGAGAACGGCGTTGAATGCGAGGCGCGTTGCGCGCATGGGGTGCTCCGATCATCGCGGCTAATGGCAAGCCGCATGGAAAGATGGTCCAGCTTAAAAAAAGTCGTGGCGGAAGCGAGGCAAAAATAGCAATTTCGGCCCGGCCTGCGCGGCACCTTCAAGCAATAGGGAAATAGCATGAGCGAAACAATCGAAAAGCGGCTAAGCGATCTCGGCGTGACGCTGCCGGCCGCCGCCGCGCCCGCCGCCAATTACGTGCCCTATTGCCGGACCGGCAATCTGCTGTTCACCGCCGGGCAGTTGCCGCTCAAGGAGGGCAAGCTCCAGGCGAGCGGACTGCTTGGCCGCGATGTCGACACCGCGACCGGCAAGGAAGCCGCAAAATACTGTGCGATCAACATATTGGCCCAGGCTCAGGCGGCACTTGGCGATCTCGAGAAAATCCGTCGCTTGGTGAAGATCACCGTCTTCGTCGCCTCGGCACCGGATTTTGTCGAACAGCATCTGGTTGCCAACGGCGCCTCGGATTTTCTCGCCGCCGTGCTCGGCGATCGCGGCAAGCACGCTCGCTCCGCCGTCGGCACCGCCTCCCTGCCGCTTAATGCCGCAGTGGAAATCGAAGCGATCTTCGAAGTCGAATGACCGGGACTGCAACCATGACCGATCTTTCCTGGCTGACCGCCCGGCCCGTCGCCCATCGCGGCCTCCACGACATGAACAAGACGCGCTGGGAGAACACCCTTTCCGCCTTCGCTGCGGCGGCCGAGCGCGGCTACGCGATCGAATGCGACGTGCACCTATCATCCGACGGCGTCCCCGTCATCATCCACGATGGCGATCTGCGGCGGCTGACCGGCGAGGACGGCTTCGTCTGGCAGCGTACGGCTGCCGAGATCACGGCGCTGAAGGTCGGCGGCACCGCCGACCATTTGCCGACGCTGCAGCAGGCGCTTGATCTGGTCGACGGCCGTGTGCCGATGGTTGTCGAGCTGAAAGGTGCTGCCGGGCATGACGAAGGCCTGGTCGAAAGCGTCGGCAAGATGCTCAAGCATTACAAGAGCAAGACCGCGATCATGTCGTTCGACCATTGGCTGATCCGCGAGTTCCCGAAATATGCACCCGGCATACCCGGCGGGTTGACCGCCTACGGCAACGACAACCACCTGATCGAGGCGCATTTCGCCATGCTGGCGCATGACATCGCCTTCACCTCCTACGCTGCCGGCGACCTGCCGAACCGGTTCGTCTCCTTCGTGCGAGAGAGACTCGGTATGCCGGTGATCACCTGGACCGTGCACGACCAGCCTGCCGTCGACCTGACCTTCAAATATGCCGACCAGATGACGTTCGAAGGATTCGAGCCCGATCTGGTACGGCTTGCCTGAGCGGGCTTGTATGGGTCCGCAGCGAGCTTAAGTAAGCCTCATGGATCAAGGGGACGACTGTGAAAGACAAACGGCGAATGCGGAGCTGTCGATCCGCATCGCCGCGGGCATCGGCGCTTTTACCAGCGCTGAATGGGACAGCCTCGGCGGCACTACACGCGGCGATGCAGAATACGGCTACAACCCGCTTGTCTCATTCGCTTTTTTGAGCGCGCTGGAAGATTCCGGCTGCGCTGTTCGGCGCACAGGCTGGCAAGGCCATCACCTCAGGCTGGAAACCGCGCGAGGCATGTTGCTCGGAGCGGTCCCCTGCTATCTGAAGTCGCACAGCCAGGGCGAATATGTCTTCGACCATGGCTGGTCGGACGCGTTCGAACGCGCCGGCGGGCGCTACTATCCGAAGCTGCAATGCGCGGTGCCGTTCACACCCGTCACCGGCCCTCGCCTGCTGGTCGGCAGGGGCGAGGACATCCCCACCGTCAAGGCCGGTCTTGCGACCGGCCTGAAGGCGGTGACGGATAAGCTCGGCGTGTCTTCCGCGCATGTTACTTTCGCGCCGGAGGACGACGTCCAGGTATTGGCGGCGGCCGGCTTCCTGCATCGCACCGACCAGCAGTTTCACTTCTTCAACGAAGGCTTTTCGAGCTACAACGATTTTCTCACAACGTTAGCCTCGCGCAAGCGCAAGGCAATGAAGAAAGAGCGGCGCGAGGCCCTCGCCGACGGCATCTCGATCGACTGGCTGACCGGCAAGGATCTGACCGAAAAGGCCTGGGACGACTTTTTCGCGTTCTACATGGATACCGGCAGCAGGAAATGGGGCCGGCCCTACCTCAACCGCGATTTCTTCTCACTTATCGGCGAACGCATCGCCGACGACATCCTGCTGGTCATGGCCAAACGCAGCGGGCGCTACATTGCAGGTGCCATCAACTTCATCGGTTCAGACGCGCTCTACGGCCGCAATTGGGGCTGCATCGAGGACCACCCGTTCCTGCATTTCGAGGTCTGCTACCATCAGGCGATCGATTTCGCCATCTCGCGCAAGCTGAAGGTGGTTGAAGCCGGTGCGCAGGGCGAGCACAAGCTGGCGCGCGGCTACCGGCCCGTGACGATGCATTCGGCGCACTACATCGCCCATCCAGGTCTGCGCAATGCAGTGGCCGACTACCTCCAGCGCGAGCGGCGCGAAGTCGAGCGGATGAGCGAATATCTGGAAGAGCACACCCCGTTCCGCAAGGACATGGCGGAGTAGAGTAGCGAGCCCCAATCGCTCAGCCGAGCGGGCCGGCACGGCCGATGTCGACCGATCGTCTTGCCCGCCCGGAACAGCTTCGCTACACCAGACAGCGAGCCAAGAACCGGAGCGCGCGCCATGGCCGAAGCAACCTATGACAGCAGCAACATCTTCGCCAAAATCCTGCGCGGAGAAATCCCTTCGCACCGCGTCTACGAGGATGACGCGGTCATTGTCTTCATGGATGTGATGCCGCAAGGACAGGGTCACACGCTGGTGGTGCCGAAAGCGCCGTCGCGCAACTTGCTTGACGCGGATCCGGCGGTGCTTGGCCCGCTCTTCGCTCACGTCCAGAAAGTTGCGCGGGCCGTAAAGAAGGCCTTCGATGCCGATGGCGTCACGGTTATGCAGTTCAACGAACCAGCTTCGGGGCAGACTATCTTTCACCTTCACGTCCATGTCATTCCGCGCTTCGAGGGCATTCCCCTGAAACCGCACAGCGGACAGATGGAAAAGCCTGAAGTCCTGGTCGAAAACGCCGGCAAGATACGGATGGCGCTGGCAAGCTGAACCGGTGCAACCGCTCTGGCGGGCGCCGGGCGGTTAACCGGAAGGTGTCACAAAAAAAGCCCCGTTTCCGGGGCTTTTTTACTGGCTGGTTCGTCAGTTCTTACGCGGCAGTTGCGGCACAAGGCTGCGCTTGCCGCCGTCCTTACCTTTGGGCTCCGGCTTCTGCGCCACCGCCTTTTTCGCGGCGGGCTTTTTCGCCACCGCCTTCTTGGCCTTCGGCGCGTCGTCCGGCTCTTCCTTCTTCGGCTTCACCGGCGCCTCGTCGGCGAGCGATTCGAGCTTCAGGCCGGTCTCGCCGGTTTCCTTCTTCTCGACGGTGACACGCACCGTGCCGCCCTTCTTGAGCTTGCCGAACAGCACCTCGTCGGCCAGCGGCTTCTTGATGTGCTCCTGGATGACACGGCCAAGCGGCCGGGCGCCCATGCGCTCGTCATAGCCCTTGTCGGCCAGCCATGCGATTGCATCCTGCGACAGGTCGAATGTCACGCCGCGCTCGGAAAGCTGCGCTTCCAGCTGCATGACGAACTTCTGCACCACCTGATGGATGACCGGCACCGGCAGCGAGCCGAACGGAATGATCGCATCGAGACGGTTGCGGAACTCCGGCGTGAACAGCCGGTTGATCGCTTCGACATCGTCGCCTTCGCGCTTGGTCGAACCGAAACCGATGGCCGCGCGCTGCGCATCGGACGCGCCCGCATTGGTGGTCATGATCAGGATGACATTGCGGAAGTCGATCTGCTTGCCGTTATGGTCGGTCAGCTTGCCGTGGTCCATGACCTGCAACAGGATGTTGAACAGGTCCGGATGCGCCTTCTCGACTTCGTCCAGCAACAGCACGCAATGCGGATGCTGGTCGACGCCGTCGGTCAGAAGGCCGCCCTGGTCGAACCCGACATAGCCGGGAGGGGCACCGATCAGCCGCGAAACGGTGTGGCGTTCCATATACTCCGACATGTCGAAGCGGATCAGCTCCACGCCGAGCGACGCGGCGAGTTGCTTGGCCACTTCCGTCTTGCCGACACCGGTCGGACCCGAGAACAGGTACGAGCCGATCGGCTTTTCCGGTTCCCGCAGGCCGGCCCGCGCCAGCTTGATGGCCGAAGTCAGCGCGGTGATCGCGGTGTCCTGGCCGTAGACGACGCGCTTCAACTCGATGTCGAGGCCTTGCAGCACCTTCTCGTCGTCGGCGGAAACCGTCTTCGGCGGGATACGCGCCATCGTGGCGATCGTCGCTTCGATCTCCTTGATACCGATGGTCTTCTTGCGCTTGGCTTCCGGCACGAGCATCTGCGAGGCGCCGGTCTCGTCGATCACGTCGATCGCCTTGTCCGGCAGCTTGCGGTCGTTGATGTAACGCGCCGAGAGCTCGACCGAAGCCTTGATCGCCTCGCTCGTGTAGCGGACCTTGTGGAACTCCTCGAAATAGGGCTTGAGGCCCTTCATGATCTCGATGGCGTCCTCGACAGTCGGCTCGTTGACGTCGATCTTCTGGAAGCGCCGCACCAGCGCGCGGTCCTTCTCGAAGAACTGGCGGAACTCCTTGTAGGTGGTCGAGCCGATGCAGCGGATCGCGCCCGAAGACAGCGCCGGCTTCAACAGGTTCGACGCATCCATGGCCCCGCCGGAGGTGGCCCCCGCCCCGATCACCGTGTGGATTTCGTCGATGAACAGCACGGCGCCGGGATAATCCTCGAGCTCCTTGACGACCTGCTTCAGCCGCTCCTCGAAATCGCCGCGATAGCGGGTGCCGGCCAGCAACGTGCCCATGTCGAGCGCGAAGATGGTGGCATTGTGCAGCACTTCGGGAACGTCGCCCTCGACGATGCGCTTGGCGAGGCCTTCGGCGATTGCCGTCTTGCCGACGCCAGGATCACCGACATAGAGCGGGTTGTTCTTGGAGCGGCGGCACAGCACCTGGATGGTCCGGTTGATCTCGCTCTCGCGACCGATCAATGGATCGATCTTGCCGGCCTTGGCCTTGTTGTTCAGGTTGACGCAATAGGCAGTCAGCGCGTCCTGCTGCTGCTTCTTCTTGCCGCCTTCCTCTTGCGGCTCGGCTCCGCTCTGGCTGCCTTGCTCGTCGTCGGCGCCGCGCGGCGTCCGCGTCTCGGAAGCGCCGGGGCGCTTGGCGATGCCATGCGAGATGTAGTTGACCGCGTCGTAGCGGGTCATCTGCTGTTCCTGCAGGAAGTAAGCGGCGTGGCTCTCGCGCTCGGCGAAGATGGCGACGAGCACGTTGGCGCCGGACACTTCCTCGCGGCCTGACGACTGCACATGGATCACCGCGCGCTGGATGACGCGCTGGAAACCGGCAGTCGGCTTGGAATCTTCATCGTAGCCGGTGACGAGGTTGTCGAGCTCGGTGTCGATATAGGTGAGGACCGTATGCTTCAACTCGTCGAGATCGACGTTGCAGGCACGCATGACAGCGGCCGCCTCGGTGTCGTCGATCAGGGCGAGCAGCAAATGTTCAAGGGTTGCATATTCATGGTGCCGCTCATTGGCGAGCGTCAGCGCTTGGTGAAGCGCCTTTTCCAGGCCTTGGGAGAAAGCCGGCATGTTACCTCACTTCTTCTCCATCACGCATTGCAGCGGATGCTGATTCTGTCGGGCGAAATCCATGACCTGAGACACTTTGGTCTCGGCCACTTCGAATGTATAGACCCCGCACTCGCCCACCCCATGATTGTGAACATGAAGCATTATGCGTGTGGCGGCTTCGCGGTCCTTCTGGAAAAAGCGCTCCAGCACGTGGACCACGAATTCCATGGGTGTGTAGTCGTCGTTAAGAATGAGGACCCGATACAGACTGGGCTTCTTGGTCTTGGTTTTTGTGCGCGTGATGACGGCCGTGCCGCGACCGGCCTCATTGCCGTTGCTGCCGTTCTGCATTCGCACCACGTAGCTCGTGGCAGTCAAACCTATAGTCACGTAGTCCTGCCTCTTTCGAATCCTCATGCATGCTCGACATGTAGGTGTTCGATGGACGATTTTAAGCCCTTCTGTTTAGCTGACAATATGGCTAGGTGGCCAAACTTGACCGATTTTTCAAATCGTGAAGACCGCAGGCCCCCGATTTCGGGCCGGCATGAAAAAACCCGGCCGCGCGTTCGCGACCGGGTCTGTCTTTGCAAGCCCAAGGGCCGGCTCGGAATGTTCGTCGAATTTACTTCGCCTTGGCGACGATCGATTCGAACGGCTTGTAAGCTTCCTTGGCGAGTTCGGCATAGAGATCGCCAAGCTTGGTGGCCTCGGTGACGAAGCTCTCATAGGACTGCTTGGCATAGTCGGACTGGATATCGATCGCCTTGTCCAGCGACTTGGCGGAAAAGAGCTTCTCGACAGCGGCGCTACCGGCTTCGAAGCTTTTCTTGGTGTACTCACCCGCCTCGGCGGCGATAGCCTGCGCCCCCTTGGACAGCGAGGCGAAGCTCTTCAATCCGGTGTCCGCAAATTCCTTGCCGTATTTGCTGAAATCTTCATAGGTCTGGGTCATTTCACGCATTCCCTTGAACGGTTGCCTTGGATGATAGACGCGGCTTGTCCGGGCCGCGTTGTGCAATGCGTGTAAATATATTGTGCAGTGCACAAAAGTCAAGATTCCCGCGGCAATGCGGATCGTGAGCTGCCGGCATTCGCTAAGATTCGAATAAAGAGAAGCTCAATCCCACAGAAAATGGTGAACGCGGCGGTTACCATAAACGGATTGGTAACGCTGCCTGCGTTAGCGTGGCCGGAGGTGAGGCAGGACCCTTTGCCGCCTCCAAGGCAACGGAAATTCAAAGGAACTATCAGTGCGTAAGGCGTTGTCGGGCTTCGTTTCCAAATCCGTGTCCCCCTTCAAAACGATCATGATCCTCGCCATGGCGATGAGCTTCGTCGTCGCGGACGCGGCTTCATCCATGGCGGCCAAGTCGGCGGCCATCGTCATCGATGCCAAGACCGGCAAGGTGCTTTATTCGTCGGATGCCGATGGCCGGCGCTATCCGGCTTCGCTTACCAAGATGATGACGCTCTATCTGACGTTCGAGGCGTTGGCGAAGGGCAGGATCAGCAAGAATTCCCCGGTCGTGTTCTCGGCCAATGCCGCTGCCGAACCGCCGACGAAGCTCGGCGTCAAGCGGGGCGGCTCGGTCACGGTCGAGACCGCGATCCTGTCGATGGTGACCAAATCGGCAAACGATTCCGCAACGGCGCTTGGCGAGACGCTCGGCGGCAACGAAGCCAATTTCGCCCGCATGATGACCGCCAAGGCGCGGGCGCTGGGCATGAGGGGAACCGTTTTCCGCAACGCCAACGGCTTGCCTGATCCCGGCCAGTTCACGACCGCGCGCGACATGGCGATGCTCGGCATCGCCCTGAGAGAGCATTTCCCGCAATATTACGGCTATTTCTCGCAGCGCTCCTTTCTTTACGGGCGGCAGCGCATCAACGGCCACAATCGTCTGCTCGGACGCATCAAGGGCGTCGACGGCATCAAGACCGGTTACACCCGCGCCTCCGGTTACAATCTGGTCTCCTCGGTCTCGGATGGCGATCGGCGCATCGTAGCGGTGGTCATGGGCGGCAGGTCCGGCGGCAGCCGCGACAGCCAGATGGCCGGGTTGATCAATGCCTACATGCCGCAGGCGTCGTCGCGCGGCGGCGGCGTGCTGATTGCCAAGGCCGGCGGCGGCAATCCGATTTCAGCCTTGGCCAAGGTGCTTCTACCGAAGCATGACGCGCCGACACCGGACAGTAAGCCGGACGACGATGCCGTTGCCTCTCTTGTCGAGGAAAATGCGCCCGTCGTTGAAGAGACCGCTCCGGTCGTTCAGGCCAAGAGGGTCAAGACGACGGCTGTGTCGACGGTGGACGACGTGGCGACAGCCCGGGTCGCCGCAGCCTATGCCGAACCGGCGGCAGAGGTCGATCCGGTCAGCACGGCGTCGGTGCCATCCGGCTGGGCAATACAGGTCGCCTCTTCGCCAAAACAGGCCGAAGCGAAGGCTTTCCTCGACAAAGCGACGAAGCAGGCGCCCTCCGTTCTGACCGATGCCTCCGGTTTCACCGTCGCCTTCGACAAGGACGGTGTCACCTACTACCGCGCCCGGTTCGGTGGTTTCGGTTCGAAGACGGCTGCCTGGAAAGCCTGCAACGCTTTGAAAAAGAAGAAGATCGAGTGCTACGCCGTCCAGCAGTAAGCGGCGCGCGAAACGATATCTGTCCCGAAGTTTTTGCGTCGAAGGAGACTAGTTGTGATTGGAGAGCAAGACGTCCTTGGCTTCATTGATCCGCGCCGCCAGGAAGGACGTGCCACCGATATCGGGGTGCAGGCGCTGCATCAGGCGGCGGTGCGCCTTGCGGACATCCGCCGCGGCAGCCCCCGCTTCAAGACCAAGGATCTTGTAGGCCTCCTCCTTAGTCATGGCGCCAGAACTTGGCGCAACACCCAGCCCTTCGCCACCATTCGCATCAGCGTCTTTGCGCCAGATGGGAAATCGGCCGTCAAGATACGTCTCTAGCAATTGGCGGCTCTCCGGATCGCCGGAGAGTTCGCGATAGAGTTGCTGCAATTCGGCAAGCCCCATCGAGCCAAGCATCTTGCCTTCATGGCGCCCGGCCAGCACAAGGCCTTCGAGGCCGCCGGTATCGTGATCGAGTTCCATCTCAAGCGCCGCCGTACGAACTGTCGAACGCTTGCCCGCCGCCAGTTTGGCTGCCGGCCGATTCATGCGCATGGAGCCGTACCAGGCGAGCGCAGCCGACAGGATCAAGCCCCCGATGCCCTCGCGCCCGACCAGCAGCACGGCGACGCCGACCAGCCCGAGCAGCACAGGTCCAAGCGTCCTCATGCCGCCTGCAAGCTTCGCCGGATCGGCGCGCAGGAAGATGGTGAGCATGCCGAGAAACACCAGAAGCAATGCTACGAAAGCGATAATCGCGCCCATCAGTTTCCGCCGCCCCGCATATGCTCGATCATCAGTCGGTCTTCCGGCCTGCCCCGGGCCTCCAGTGCCTTCAGCCCGCCGGTGGCAAACACGGCGACGGACGAAAGCAGGCCGGCCAACGTCGCGGCAGCCCGCCGATCGAACCTGAACCAGGCCCCTTTCGACAGCCGCGCAATTTCCTTGAACGCCTTTTCCGCAGCGGCATCATGGCCCTCCTGAAAGACGAAGACAGGAACGCCGTGCAGACCGAGGCTGCCGGCCTTTTCGGCCAGATCATCTATGTTTTCTTCCATCGCGTCGCCGATATAGACCAGCGCGTTGACCTTGGCCGCCGCCGTCTGTTTCAGCGCGTGGGCGAGCACCTTGCCGATCTGGGTACGGCCGCTGCGGCAGTTGATGCGCGTCATCAGCTGTTTCAGAGCTGCGGTATCGGTGACGAATGCGGATGAGCGGCACTCGCCAAGGCCGCGAAAATAGACAAGTTGAACCTTGAGCGCCCCGGCCTTGCCGACGGCGTCGAACATCTCGGCCTGCAGCGCACAGGCGAGATCCCAGGTCGGCTGGCGGCTCATTGTCGCGTCGAGGGACAGGATCAGCCTGCCTGAACAGGTGGCGGATGCAGCGAGCGTCCTTGCCTGACGGAGAAACGCGTCGATCTCGCCGGTGCTCGATTGAGACTCGACCGGCGCAGGATTGGCCCTTGCAGGCACGGGCTGCTTCTTGTCGCTCATGACATTCAAGATGTGGCGTTGTCCCCCGGCTTGCAAGCCCAGATGAGGCGACCTGGAGGACCTGTGATGATGGCACCTGCGGACAGCGCTTCGGCTGGTGGTCTTGGCGTTGCGCTTCTCGGCGTCAGAGCAGGCCGAGATCGGCAAGCTCACGCCTGAGCTTCGGCGGCATCTCGATCAGCCCGGCTTTGCCCTTGCCGAGATCGGCCGGCGCGTCCGCCGGCTTCAGGTAGCGCCACCCCTGGAATGCACGGCGCGGTTGCCAGTCAGTGCGCACGACCTCGGGATCGAGGATCAGATGGCAACGGCCGATGCCCTCGTCATCGGTGAAGGGCCGGATTTCGGTGATCAGCTGGCGGCATTGGACATTGCCCTTGATCACCCAGTAGAGCGAGCCGCCGTCGGTAATCTCGGCGCCACGCGTCGGCACCATGCGGGTGGTGTGGTAGTGCTCGGCCGGTTCGCCGGCGCGGCGCCGCTCGTCGAGACGGAAGGCAATCCACTCTTCCAGATCCTCGACGCTGTCACAGCCGACGCAAAGCTTTATGAGATTGAGAGACATCGTTTAAGGTTTAGTCCAGCACGCGAACGCGTCAACGGCCTGATCGACTTCTCCACAGTGGTGGTCCATGCCGCCAGATTGGCGCTCAGCACTCCACGACATTGACGGCCAATCCGCCAAGGCTGGTTTCTTTGTACTTTTCGTTCATGTCGAGGCCGGTCTGGCGCATCGTCTCGATCGCGGCATCGAGCGGCACGAAATGAACGCCGTCGCCCTTGATGGCCAGCGAAGCGGCGGTCACCGCCTTGACGGCACCAAGCGCGTTGCGCTCGATACACGGCACCTGCACCAGGCCGCCGACCGGATCGCAGGTCATGCCGAGATGATGTTCCAGCGCGATCTCGGCAGCATTCTCGACCTGCTCGGGCGTGCCGCCCATGACGGCGCACAATCCCGCCGCAGCCATTGCCGAAGCCGAACCGACCTCGCCCTGGCAGCCGACTTCCGCCCCCGAGATCGAAGCATTGGTTTTGATGATGCCGCCGACGGCCGCCGCCGTCAGCAGGAAATCGCGGATGCTGGGCTGGTCGGCTTCGGGATGGAAATGCAACCAGTAGCGCAGCACTGCGGGCAGAGTGCCGGCCGCCCCATTGGTTGGCGCGGTGACGACACGGCCGCCGGCAGCGTTCTCCTCATTGACCGCCATCGCATAGATCGACAGCCAGTCGTTGGCGAGCAGCGGGTTAGGCCGGTTCTGCTGCCATTGCTCCTGCAGCTTGTCGTGCAGCATCCGGGCACGGCGGCGCACCTTGAGTCCGCCCGGCATGATGCCGTCTTGCGACAGGCCGCGCTCGATGCAGCCCTTCATGGCGCTCCAGATGCCGTCGAGGCCGGCGTCGAGCTCCCCGCGCGACATCTGTGTCTCCTCGTTGACGCGCTTCATCTCGGCAATGGAAAGCCCGCTTTTCGCTGCCATGGACAGCATTTCGACGGCGTTCCTGAACGGATACGGAACCTTCTTGCCTTCGGTTGTCGCCGAGCCCCTCGCTTTCATCCGCTGCAGTTCTTCCTCGGACACTACGAAGCCGCCGCCAATCGAATAGTAGACGCGCCTCAGCAGCAACCGGTCGCCGGCATCATGGGCAGAGAACGCCATGCCGTTGGCGTGACCCGGCAGCGGCGTCTTGCGATCCAGCACCAGATCCGTTGCCGGGTCGAAACGGTAGGACGGATGGCCGGGCGGCGAAATCCGTTTCTCGGCGGCGATGCCAGCGACGATGCCGTCTGCTAGGTCGGGATCCACCGTCTGCGGCGTCTGGCCCGCGAGGCCGAGCACCACGGCTCGGTCGGAGCCATGGCCGATGCCGGTGTAGGCGAGCGAGCCATGCAGGCTGGCAGCGATCCGGTCGATCTTGGCGCCGGCCGGGCGCGGCCAGTCGTCTCCCGCAATCTCGTCGAGAAACCGCCGCGCGGCCGTCATCGGCCCCATCGTGTGCGAACTCGATGGGCCGATGCCGATCTTGAACAAGTCGAAAACCGAAAGGAACACGTGGGTGTTTTCTCCTGGGACCCTGTTGAGGTCTACATATAGGAATTCCCATGATGTTTTCCGCTGTTTTGAAGATTGCGGCGCTGCGCCTGCCGACCTTGTTTGCTCCGGCAGCGACATTCCAACTTCGGCCATCGAAGCATTACTGCCGCCTGTGGTAAAAGCAACGCATGAGCGATTCCTTTCACCTATCGACGGCCGACCTTGCGGCGCTGGGGTTCTTCCTTACCGCGTGGGTGCTGCATACGCTCGCCGCCGATGGAATGCTGGTCAGCCGCATGTCGCTGACGAGGGCTATGAACACGCAGCGCGAGGCCTGGATGCAGACCATGGCCGAACGCGAGATCCGCATCGTCGACACCGCTATCATGAGCGGGCTGCAACAGGGGACCGCCTTCTTTGCCTCCAGTTCGCTGATTGCGATCGGCGGCTGTTTTGCCCTGCTCGGCGCCTCCGATCAGGTTCTGACCGTGCTGAGCGACCTGCCGTTTGGCGCCACGTCCTCACGCGCAGCCTTCCAGACGAAGGTGCTCGGGCTGGTGCTGATCCTGGCCTTTTCCTTCTTCAAATTCGGCTGGGCTTACCGGCTGTTCAACTATTGCTCGATCCTGATCGGCGCCGTGCCGATTCCGCATGGCGAGGCGTCGCGCAATCCGGTCACCGAAACGGCGGTGTGGCGTGCCGCGCGCATGAACATGTTGGCCGGAAAGCATTTCAATTCGGGCCTGCGCGGCGTGTTCTTCTCGATTGGCTATCTTGGCTGGTTCGTCGATCCCGCGGTGTTCGTCCTGTCGACGCTGCTGCTCCTGGCGGTGCTGGTGCGCCGCCAGTTTTTCTCGGCGGCGCGGCAGGCGGTGCTCGGTCAGCCGCCCGGCCCAACATCCGGCGCCGGAAAAGGCCGGTCTATCCGGCCCGACAGCCAGTAGGCAATCAGCCCGATCCATTCACGGGTCGCGATGGTTGTGGTCTGCAGTGCTTCGTTGGCATCCGTGCGGAACAGGCCGATGCCTTCCCTGCCGGAGGTGCGGTAGTCGACCGGCCACGGAACCGTCGCAAAACCGGCTTTGTCGAACAGCGCCTTGGCGCGTGGCATGTGGAAGGCCGAGGTCACCAGCAGCCAGGTCTCGCCCGGCTTTGGCGTGATCAGTTGTTTGGTGAAGACCGCATTCTCGTAGGTGTTGCGTGATTTGCCCTCAAGGATCAGCCGATCGGCCGTCACGCCGAGCGCAGTGAACAGGCGTGGAGCTGTCGCCGCATCGCCCTCGTCTTCGCGGACCATTGCAATGGGGCCACCTGAAATGACGACCTTAGCTGTCGGAAAACGCAGTGCCAGCACCGCTGCCTCGACCATTCGATCGCCACTGGCGTTGAGTTCATAGCCGCTGCGGACGAAGTTGATGGCGCTCTCCATACCGCCGCCGAGCACAATGATTCCGTCAACTCGTTCCGGCAGGGCTGGCCTAGGGAAACGCTCCTCGAGCGGATTAAGCATCACTGCGCCGAGCGAGGTCCACGCCGAGAGTCCAAGGACAAGGAATGCCAGCACGCTGCCGGTGGCAAACAGCCTCTTGCGCCCGACCAATGCCGCAAGCAATCCAGCCAGCAGCAGGATGATCGCGAGATTAAGCGGCTGGACGAAGAGCCACAGAACCTTGGAGACATAGAAGAACATCCCTCACCCCTCAGATGAGAAACGATCCTACCACCATTTTTCCGGCTGAAATGTGCCGGCCGCCTGTTCGATGACGTGGGCGGTCTGGAACAGCGTCTCCTCGTCGAAAGGCCGGCCGATCAGCTGCAGGCCGAGCGGCAGCCCCTTGGCGTCGAGCCCGGCTGGAACCGCTATGCCGGGCAAGCCGGCCATGTTCACCGTCACCGTAAAAATGTCATTGAGATACATCTTGACCGGGTCGGCGGCCATGTCCTCGTCGGCGATGCCGAAGGCAGCGGAAGGCGTTGCCGGCGTCAGGATGACGTCGACGCCTGCTGCAAACACATTTTCGAAGTCACGCTTGATCAGGGTTCGAACCTTCTGCGCCTGCAGATAGTAGGCATCGTAGTAGCCGGCGGAAAGCACATAGGTGCCGATCATGATGCGGCGCTTGACCTCCCGCCCGAAGCCGGCGGCGCGGGTCTTTTCATACATGTCGACAATGTCCTTGCCGGGCACGCGCAAGCCATAGCGGACGCCATCGTAACGGGCGAGGTTGGACGAGGCTTCGGCCGGCGCCACGATGTAATAGGCCGGCAGCGCATATTTTGTGTGCGGCAGCGAGATATCGACGATCTCGGCGCCGGCATCCCGCAGCCAGGCAATGCCTTTCTGCCACAGCGCCTCGATCTCCGCGGGCATGTCGTCGACACGATATTCCTTTGGGATGCCGACCTTCATGCCTTTGATCGGGCGGCCGATCGCCGCCTCGTAGTCCGGCACCGGCAGGTCGACGGACGTCGTGTCCTTCGGGTCGACCGAAGCCATCGACTTCAACAGGATCGCGGCATCGCGGACGTCGCGCGCGATCGGCCCGGCCTGGTCGAGCGAAGAGGCGAAAGCTACGATCCCCCAGCGCGAGCAGCGGCCGTAGGTCGGCTTGATGCCGACCGTGCCGGTGAAGGCGGCGGGCTGGCGGATCGAGCCGCCGGTGTCGGTCGCGGTAGCGCCGGCGCACAGGAAGGCCGAGACGGCTGACGCCGAGCCTCCGGACGAACCGCCCGGCACCAGTTGGGCATTGTCCAACGTGCGCGCGGTCCTGGTGCCGCCCGCCGAAACGAAGCCGCCCTCGCCCTGATGTGTCGTCGGCATCACCACCGTGTCGAGGCGCGAACGCCGCCACGGGTTGATGACCGGCCCGTAATGCGAGGTCTCGTTGGACGAGCCCATGGCGAACTCGTCCATGTTGAGCTTGCCGAGCATGACGGCACCATCCGCCCACAGATTGGCGGTGACCGTCGATTCGTAGCACGGCTTGAAGCCGTCCAGCACATGGCTGCAGGCCTGGGTGTGGACGCCTTCGGTGCCGAACAGATCCTTGATGCCGAGCGGGATACCCTCAAGCGACCCGCCCTCGCCCTTGGCCAGTTTCGCGTCGGAGGTCTTGGCCATGTCGCGCGCCTTGTCGTCGGTGACCACGACGTAGGCATTGAGCGCCGGATTGGCTCGCTCGACCGCCGATAGATAAGCCTCGGTGATTTCGGTGGCGGTGATCTCCCTGGAGCGCAATTTGGCGCGGGCCTGCGAAATCGTCAGCTGGGTAAGGTCGCTCATCAGGCAAGGCTCTTTTCGTAAAACACCGACCACTCGGAATCGGGATAATCCAGTACCGGGCCGCAGCGCGAAAAACCGGCGCGTTCGTAGACGGTCCAGGCGGCGGGATGACGGTCGCCCGTCTCCAGCACCAGACGCTTAAGCCCTTCTTGGCGCGCCAGCGCCTCGATACGCTCGACAATCTTCGCGCCGATCTTGTGGCCGCGATGCGACGGTCGCGTATACATGCGCTTGACCTCGCCTACGACAGCATCGTGGCGCTTCAGTGCGCCGCACCCGATGGCAAGGCCGTTGTCGCGGGCGATGAAGACGGTCGTGTTGCGGTCCGCCATCTGCTCGACCGTCAAGTGGTAGCAATGCTCTGGCGGCGTCAGCTCCAGCAATGTGGCGTTGAGCTCCTCGATCAGCCCACGCACATCGTCCTGCAGCGGCGTCTCAGCCGCGATGTCGATTGCCATCGGCCTGCTACTCCACGACCTTCGGCACAAGGAAGAAATTTTCTTCGGTCGCCGGTGCATTGGCGACGATGTCGGCTGCCTTGCCGCCGTCGGTGACGACGTCCTGGCGCTTTTTCATTGCCATCGGCGTGACCGAGGTCATCGGCTCGACGCCGGAAACATCGACCTCGTTCAACTGCTCGACAAAGCCCAAAATGGCGTTCAATTCGCCGGTCATGCGCTCTGCATCCTCCTCGCTCACCGCAATACGGGCAAGATGCGCGACGCGCTTCACAGTTTTTATATCAACGGACATGTTTGTGCCTCGGGGAAAACCAGCGCTATAGCGGCGCGGCGCGTGCCACGCAACATGCATCGTGCCTTCAACTGCCCTATGGCATCGCCACGCCGTCGCAGAGGAAATAACTGCCGCCGTTGCCGCTCTGCTCGCCTTCGTCGGCGGCAGGCCGAACCGATACCAGGTCGATCTGCTTCGGGCTCATCTGTGTCAGTGAGAGAACATCGGGAAAGACGTAGCCCGGCTCCTGGCATATAGCGGTCACCGCCCAGCTCGGTGAGCGTGTCGCTTTGGTGATCTGCAGGAATTCACAATTATATTCGATGCTTTCCAGGCCATTTGCCGACAGCACGATATTGCCGCCCTCGATCACCGTCTGCAGCGTATCCTTTTTGGCCTGCGCGCAGAGGTCCTCCGATTGCAGATAGACGCCCTCGATGAAATTTTCCGCGGCCAGCGTCGGCGACGCGGCAACCAGCATTGAAATGCAAAGAGAATTTCTCAAGCGCATCGTATCGTTCCGGACCGGCTTTCTTTACAGCGTAATCGTCTCGCCGATCTTCGGCAACGCAACTTTCACACCCGATCCATCCAGCCCGGCCACGAATTTGTCGGCGGTCTGATCGATCATCGGAAATGTGCCGAAGTGAGCGGGAACGACCGTCTCGAACTTGAAGAAACGCTGGCAGGCAAGGGCTGCTACCGCGCCACCCATGGTGAAGCGGTCGCCGATCGGCACGATGCCGATCTTCGGTTCGTGCAACTCGTTGATCAGCGCCATGTCGGAAAAAATGTCGGTGTCGCCCATATGATAAAGCGTCTTGTCCTCGGGAAAGTGCAGGACGAGCCCGCCCGGATTGCCGAGATAGGTATTCTGGCCACCCTCGCCCGGAAAGGACGATGAATGCAGAGCCTGAACGAAGGTGGTGGTGAAGCCGCCGCAATCGACGGTGCCGCCGATATTGCCGGGATTGATCTGCTTGTCACCGACACCCTTGCCGACCAGGTACATGCAAATCTCGAAATTGGCGACCAGCATCGCGCCGCTCTTCTTGAGCACTTCGACGGCGCCGCTGATGTGGTCACTGTGGCCATGGGTGAGCAACACGTGCGTGATCCCTTCGGCCGGCCCTTCCCAGCCGCCCGCCCATGACGGATTGCCGACCAGATAGGGGTCGATGAGGATTTTCGCGCCTTCGATTTCGATTCTGAATGCCGAATGTCCGTACCAGGTCAGTTTCATCAATGCTTTCCTCGATTTTTGCTTCGGTAGAGGATAGAACGCCGACGGCGAAATTAAAGTGCCGCGCACGCTTTGCGCGTATAGGACGTGCGGCGTCGCGGTCAAAGGAAAAGCCGTTGGGCATCATCACCATCGAGGAGTTGCCGGCCCGGCTGGGCGGCGGCAAGACCCTGGCCGGTCTCGACCTTGGCGACAAAACGATCGGCGTGGCGGTTTCGGACCGCGGCTTGTCGTTCGCGCACCCGCGCCCCGTCATCATGCGCAAGAAATTCTCGCTCGATGCCGCAGTGCTGCTCGCCCTGTTGCAGAAGGAGAATGCCGGCGCCGTGGCAATCGGCCTCCCCATCAACATGGACGGCTCGGAAGGCCCGCGCGCCCAAAAATCCCGCGCTTTCGTCCGCAACATGGCTGGATTGACCGATCTGCCGTTCGTCTTTTGGGACGAAAGGCTGTCGACGGTGGCGGCCGAGCGAACACTGATCGAGATGGATTTTTCCCGCAAGAAACGCGCCGGCAAGATCGATTCAGCGGCGGCCGCTTTCATCCTCCAGGGCGTTCTCGACCGGCTTCAGGCGCTCGGCGTCGATGCCTGGTCGAAATAGCGGTTGCGCATCGCCGTGATCCAGCCACCAATCGTCTTGCGGCGGCGAAATGCCCAGAACGCCACCAGCAGCACGCCGTCGAATACGCAAGCTTTCGCCACCATGCCCGGAATGAGCGCCGGATCGACGCCGAGCATCTGTCCATAGAGCTGGAAGACGAGATCGTGTAATTGGCGGCTCAGCATGACATAGCCGAAATTGATGTCGTTGAGCGACAGAAAGAACCAGCCCCAAAACAAGAGGAGCGGAGCCGCCCACAGCGCGAACAAGGTGCGCATCAGCGGTCATCCCTCGAATCCAGCCGGCCGGAAATGCGGGCAAGCGAGGAATTATGCGCCGCTGCCTTGGCCATGACATGCGCGGCCGCTCGGATTTCGCCGGTCCCTGGAGCTGCCGCGGCAACGGTCGACCGCCGCTCCGCGAGCACCGCGACATAGGACGCCAGAAGTGCCGCCAATTGCACCGCGACAATCATGAACAGCCCATTGATACCTTGCGCGGCGCCGCCGATGACGATCAGCGACAGCACGCCTAAGGCGGAAATGAAGGCGATTCGCATGACGCTGTCGGCGGGATCCGGGTTGGTCGTGTCGCTGGTCAGTGCTTCAACAAAGGCCCAGCAGAACAGCACCGCGACGACAAGCAGTGCCACGGCGAGCGGCGCCACGACGACGGCGTTTTCGAGATCGGCAAATCGAGTGTTCTGGACGGGAACGCCCAGTACGCCAAGGGCCGTCGCCACGCCTCGATTCCCGTCGATGCAAATGAACGCCAGCAGGGCGAAAACGGCCGCCCAATGCAATGCCAGAAAAGAGCTCAGAATATGCCGCATGACGCTCCTGCTTCGCAGGGCAAAGCCGCTCAAGCTGAACAATCCTTGCCTTAACCATAACACTGGGCTTTGCCACCGGCCGCCGCAATGGAAACCATTCGTTAAGGTTAACGGCCATCCACAGGCTCGCGAGAGCGGCAGCGAATTGGGCGACGGCCCTTAGTTGATCGGCGGGTAGAGCGTATCGATGATCATGCGCGCATCATGGCGGGAATCGATCATGCCATAGGTATTGCGCCACTGGCCGGCGAGGCGCGTTTCGACGAAGGCGTCGGCGATCCGCCCTGCCCCCAACCTGCGAAGCTCTGCCGCCGCCGCCGACAATGCCAATTGCTCGGTCAAGAGCCGCGCCGAGCCCTCGTCGGTTGCAGCGACCTGCATTGCCGCTTTGAGCACGCCGACGGTGCCGCGTCCGCCGGCGCCGAGATCGCGGTCGATGCCGGCCAGCACGTCATCGAACAGGCCGGGTGCACGCCCCAGCACACGTAGCACGTCGAGCGCCATGACGTTGCCGGATCCCTCCCATATCGCGTTGACCGGAGCTTCGCGATAGTAGCGGGCGAGCGGCCCCTCCTCGACATAGCCATTGCCGCCGAGGCACTCCATCGCTTCATAGAGCAGCGGCGGCGCAATCTTGCAGACCCAGTATTTGACGACCGGCGTCATGGCGCGCGCGAAGGCCGCCTCGCCGCGGTCGCCGGCCGCCTCGTCGAAGGAGCGCGCCAGCCGGAACGACAGCGCAGTAGCGGCGGCAACGTCGAGCGCCATATCGGCCAGCACCCGCTGCATCAGCGGCTGCTCGACCAGATTGGTTCCGAACACCTTGCGGTGGCGCGTGTGGTGGACGGCCTCGGCCAGTCCGGCCCGCATGATCGCCGATGAGGCGACGGCACAGTCGAGCCGCGTCAGGGTCACCATGTCCATGATCGTCTTCACGCCCGCGCCGGGCTCGCCGACCATCTCGCCGATGGCATTGACGAATTCCACCTCCGACGAGGCATTGGATCGGTTGCCGAGTTTGTCCTTCAGCCGTTGAAAACGGAAGCCGTTGCCGGATCCGTCGCCGAGCAGGCGGGGAACGAGAAAGCACGACAGTCCCTCCGGCACCTGTCCGAGCACCAGGAAGGCATCCGACATCGGCGCCGACATGAACCATTTGTGGCCGGTCAGGCGATAAAACCCGCTGCCGGCGCGCTCGGCCCTGGTGACGTTGGCACGGACATCGGTGCCGCCTTGCTTCTCGGTCATGCCCATGCCGAGCGTCAGCCCGGCTTTTTCGACCGGAGGCTTCTGGCTTTGATCGTATTTGCGCGTCGTCACCCGAGGCGCCCATTCGCGAAACAGCTTCGGGCTGGCCATCAGCGCTGCCAGCGAAGCGCTGGTCATGGTGATCGGGCAGAGATGTCCGGTCTCGAGCTCAGCCGTGAGGTAAAAGCGTGCAGCGCGCACCTGGTGGCGCCGGCCGATCTCGGCGTCGCCATTCTCCCAGACCGACGAATGCAGCCCGTTGGCAACAGAGCGGCGCATGAGCGCGTGATAGGCGGGATGGAACTCGACCTGGTCGATGCGCCGGCCCTGGCGGTCATGGGTCCTGAGCTTCGGCATCTCGACATTGGCAAGACGGGCCAGTTCCTGCGCCTCATGGGTCAGAACGAACCGGCCAAGCCCGTCGAGGTCCTTGCGCACCGGATCGGAAAAGCGCTCGGCAAGCTGGATCAGCAACGGATCGCCCCGCCAGGCGTTGCCGCCGGCCAGCGGCGGCGGCTGGTTGGTCACGTCGTCAGTCACGCTTCGTCCTTATCACCTGAAGGCTGCGAATCCAAAGCCAAGGCGGTTTATAGCCTATGGCCAGCGGCGCGCGACGAAAATACCGGGGAGAACCAATCCAATCCCAAGCCGGTGCTTGCAGCCGCGGAGCCTCCCCCCTATAGCAGCGACTTGAGATGACCGACGCATCGTCCCTGCCGCTTTATCCCCACCGCCATCTTCTGGGCATCCGCGATCTTTCCCCTGCCGACATCGAGCTTCTGCTCGACCGGGCGGACAGGGCCGTTGCCATCTCGCGGCAGTCGGACAAGAAGACATCGACGCTGCGCGGCCGCACCCAGATCAATCTCTTCTACGAAGCCTCGACCCGTACGCAATCGTCATTCGAGCTGGCCGGCAAACGGCTCGGCGCCGACGTCATGAACATGTCCGTAGCGAGTTCGTCGGTGAAAAAGGGCGAGACGCTGATCGATACGGCGATGACGCTGAATGCCATGCGTCCCGACATATTGATCATCCGCCATCAATCGGCCGGCGCGGCAGCACTTCTTGCCCAAAAAGTCGGCTGTTCGGTGGTCAATGCCGGCGACGGCGCCCATGAGCACCCTACCCAGGCGCTGCTCGACGCACTGACCATCCGCCGCGTCAAGGGTCCGTTGTCGAAGCTGATCGTGGCGATCTGCGGCGACATCCTGCATTCGCGCGTGGCCCGCTCCAACATCATCCTGCTCAACGCGCTTGGTGCCCAGGTCAGGGTCGTCGCCCCTTCGACGCTTTTGCCCGCCGGCATCGAGAAGATGGGCGTCATCGTCACACGTTCCATGGCCGAGGGTCTGAAGGACGCCGACGTGGTAATGATGCTGCGCCTGCAGCGCGAACGCATGGAAGGCGCTTTCGTACCGTCGGTGCGCGAATATTTCCGCTATTTCGGCCTCGACGCGGAGAAGCTGAAGGCGGCCAAGGACGGTGCGCTGGTCATGCATCCCGGCCCGATGAACCGCGGCGTCGAGATCGCCTCCGAGATCGCCGACGGCCCGCAAAGCGTTATCCAGGAACAGGTTGAGATGGGCGTCGCCGTGCGCATGGCGGTTATGGAAGCGCTGCTCGACCCCCGTCGAAATCACGAGGGCCGCGCCTGATGAGCATTACGGTCTTCCGCCGGGCCCACATCGTCGACCCGTCGCGCGGCATCGATGAGGTCGGCACCGTCATCGTTGAAGGCCGCAAAATCGTTGCCGCCGGCAAGGCGGCCTTGAACCAGGGCGCGCCCGACGGCGCCACCATCATCGACTGCGCCGGCAAGACTATCATCCCCGGATTGATCGACGCGCGCGTCTTCATCGGCGAACCCGGCGGCGAACACCGGGAGACCATTGCTTCGGCGAGCATCGCTGCGGCGGCCGGCGGCGTCACCTCAATCGTCATGATGCCCGATACCGACCCGGTGATCGACAATGTCGCACTGGTCGAGTTCGTGCTGCGCACCGCCAAGGACACCGCAATCGTCAACATCTTGCCGGCAGCAGCGATCACCAAGGGGCTGGAAGGCCGCGAGATGACCGAATTCGGCCTGCTGCGCGAGGCCGGCGCGGTCGCCTTCACCGATGGCCGGCATTCTATTGCCAGCGCGCTGGTGATGCGCCGCGCGCTGACCTATGCGCGCGATTTCGGTGGCGTCATCGCGCATGAAACCCAAGACGCCGACCTCGCTTCGGCCGGCGTGATGAACGAAGGCCTTTACGCAAGCTGGCTTGGCCTTGCCGGCATTCCGCGCGAAGCCGAATCGATCCCCTTGGAGCGCGATCTCGCGTTGGCTCGCCTGACCGGCGGCGCCTATCACGCTGCCAAGATTTCGACGGCTATGGCGGCAAGCGCGGTAGCACGCGCGAAAGCCGATGGCGCCAATGTCACATCAGGCGTGTCGATCCACAATCTGTCGCTCAACGAGAATGATGTCGGCGAGTACCGCACCTTCTTCCGGCTGACGCCGCCGCTGCGCGCCGAGGAAGACCGGCTGGCGATGATCGAAGCGATCAAGGACGGCACCATCGATCTCATCGTCTCCTCGCACGACCCGCAGGACGTCGACACCAAGCGCCTTCCCTTTGCCGATGCCGCGGCCGGCGCCATCGGCCTGGAAACGCTGCTAGGCGCAGCGCTGCGGCTCTATCACAATGGCGACGTGACGCTGCTCCGGCTGGTCGAGACACTCTCGACCGCGCCGGCAAGATTGTTCGGCCTGCCCGGCGGCACGCTGAAACCGGGGGCATTGGCCGACCTTTCGCTCGTCGATCTGGACGAGCCATGGGTCGTCAGCGAGAGCGGCATCCGCTCACGCTCGAAAAACACCTGTTTCGAAGGCGCACGACTGCAAGGCAAGGTCTTGCAAACGATAGTGGCGGGCCGCACAGTGTTTTCGGCCTAGGACGAAAACAGGTGTCACGGCTTAAAATCCGCTCAGCCAAGGAAAGTTCGGGGGAACAATGGCTTACAGTCCCGTCTTGGCATTGGTGTTCGGCTATCTTCTCGGCTCGATCCCGTTTGGCCTGCTGATCACCCGTGCCGCCGGCCTCGGCGACGTGCGCAACATCGGCTCCGGCAACATCGGCGCCACCAATGTGCTGCGCACCGGCAACAAGAGCTTGGCCGCGGCCACGCTTCTGCTCGACGCCCTTAAAGGCACCGCGGCGGTGCTGATCGCAGGCCGCTTTGCGCCCGAGTTCGGACTTTGGGCCGGCTTCGGCGCGTTTTTAGGTCATCTCTTTCCGGTCTGGCTCGGCTTCAAGGGGGGCAAGGGTGTCGCCACTTACCTTGGCGTGCTGATCGGCCTTGCCTGGCAGGCGGCGCTGATCTTCGCCGTCGTCTGGCTGGCGGTGGCCTTCCTGTTCCGCTTCTCCTCGCTTGCGGCACTGACGGCAGCAGTCGTGGTGCCCATGGCGCTGTATTTCCTGAGCACGCCGCAGATTGCCGGGCTTTTCGCGGCGATGAGCCTAATCGTCATCGTAAAGCACCGCGCCAACATTGCGCGGCTGCTTGCCGGCACCGAGGGTAAGATCGGGGCCAAGGAGTGAGCGAGCCCGACGCCGGGCCGCGCCTCAGCGACCGGCAGCGGCTGAGCTGGCTTCGTCTGATCCGCACGCCGAATGTCGGCCCGGCTTCCTTTCGCGACCTGATCAACCGGTTCGGTTCGGCCGAAGCAGCGCTATCGATGCTGCCCGAGCTGATGATTTCGGGTGGCGCCAAAAAAATCGTCCGCATCCCGTCCATTGCCGAGACCGAGGCGGAGCTGGAGACCGCCCGGCGGGCTGGCGCCCGCTTCGTCGGCATCGGCGAAGCGGATTATCCGCCGCTGATGAAAAGCATGGATCATCCGCCGCCGCTGCTCGCGGTCAGGGGCAATAGCGCGGTGTTCCGCTTGCCAGCGGTCGCCATCGTCGGCGCTCGCAACGCATCGCTGGCCGGCATCAAGATGGCGCGGATGCTGGCGGCGGATCTCGGCCGCGACGGCTATGGCATCGTCTCCGGCCTGGCGCGCGGCATCGATACGGCCGCGCACCATGGCAGCCTTGCGACTGGCACAATCGGCGTGCTCGCCGGCGGCCTCGATTTGCCCTACCCGCCCGAAAATGCCGGCCTGTGCGACGAGATCGCCGAGCGCGGCGGCGCCATCATTTCCGAAATGCCGTTTGGCTGGCAGCCACGCGCACAGGATTTTCCGCGCCGCAACCGGCTCGTCGCCGGTGCTGCATTGGGATTGGTGGTGGTCGAGGCCGCACAGCGCTCCGGCTCACTGATCAGCGCCCGGCTTGCCGGCGAGATGGGCCGGCTGGTTTTCGCCGTTCCCGGTTCGCCGCTCGATCCGCGCGCCGCCGGCACCAATGGCCTGCTCAAGGACGGCGCCATCCTTGTCACCGAGGCCGCCGATATCACCAGTGCGATAGCGCCGCTGGTCGGCGGCTGGTCGCCAAGGACATCGCCGCTTGAAGAGCCGCCCGACTTTTCAGCAACACCGCCGCCGCGCGAGGACGACCGCGACCGCGTTGTCGAGGCGCTCGGCCCGACGCCGGTAGCAGTCGACGAGATCATCCGTCACACCGGCCTGCATCCCGCTCAAGTGTTCATGGTGCTGCTGGAGCTCGACCTCGCCGGACGGCTCGAACGCCATCCCGGCGGCAACGTCTCGCTGATCTGACCGAGAGCTTGCGCATGTCACCGCAAGCAATCCCGACGTGATTCCGATGGCCGATCCGAGCAACAAACCAAAGCAGATGCTGTTCACTCGTATGACGGCCCTCGTCTGGTCAGCGCTGAGTGTCATGCTGGCGCTGCAATGGTCGACGGATCTCGGCATGTCGGGTTTTCCCGACGGCTACATAACGCCCTTCGCAAGAGCGACCAGCACGCTTCTGGGCATTCTGACGGCAGCCTGCATGGCCCAGGGTCTCTACTTTTTCCTGGCCGGTGTGTTCGGCAGGAAGGTAAGCGCCGTCGGTCTTTGCCTGCAAATCCTTGCCGCAGCGGTTCTCACCGTGGTGCCAGTGCTTATCTTGAAGGATTGTCCGCATTCACAGCTGTGCAGCAGAGCGTATGAGGCGCTCACCGGCACGATGATGGACGATGGGGCGGGCGGCTAAGGCCACTGCATGCGTTCGGCACGAGGTTGTCACCCATGTCTTAGGTACAATCTGTTACCTATGTCTCCGGGTTGGACAATCTTGATTTTGGTGAGCGCGATGGGATTCGAACCCATGACCTACTGATTAAAAGTCAGTTGCTCTACCGGCTGAGCTACGCGCTCCCGCGGGCTCAGAAAGGCCGCCCTCGAAATTGCGCGGAACATAGGGAGAGTGCCTCTGCCGGTCAACCGGAAAAAGACGGCTCGCAAACCGGACTGTCCTGCAGTGTCATCATGCCTTGCGGAGCGCTTCGGCGTCGACGGAACGGCCTCGTTCTCGCGCAAGACCGAAGCTCGCCCTATGCCGACAAAGGCAAGCAGCAAATCGGAAGAACCTTTGCGGATCAGCAACTTGGGATTTTTGGCGGAACAATTTGCGCAGCCTGTCCGTTTTTCCGCGATAAGGGACTAGCGTTTCAAGGAGAAGACCATGAATAGGATCATGTCGGGCCTGCTGGCGACCACTCTTTCGATCTCATTCGCTGCCGCGGAGATCGTGCCAGTCAACGCTCAGCCCAGCTATGCGCCCCCGGCCCAGGGGCTCACCTCGAATGTCCAGACCGTCCAGTACGAGCCGTGGCGGAGGCACCGGAATTTCAATCGCGATTTCTCGCGTCGCGATTTCCGTCGCAATTTTTCGCGTGACGAAGGCATGTACTGGCGTGGCCATCGCGGCTATCGCGAATATCGTCGCGGCTATCGCCGTCACGGCGATTTCTGGTTCCCGCTGGCTGCGTTTGCTACTGGAGCGCTGATTACCGGCGCGATCGTCAACCAGAATCGTGTCTATCGTGGCGATGCCCACGTGCAGTGGTGCTATGACCGTTATCGGAGCTATCGCGCTTCTGACAACACTTACCAGCCCAACTACGGTCCGCGCCGGCAGTGCCGGTCGCCTTACTGAGTCCCAGATTAGAGGCTGCAAGCCCGCGCCCGCAACGGCGCGGGTTTTTCATTAGTGCGAATCCGGTGGCATCCCTGCCTATTGCGCACTTAGCGTCCTGCGCACAGCGTGGCGCCAACCTGCCAGCTTGGCGGCACGTGTCGAAGCATCCATGTCCGGCTTGAACCGGCGCTCGAGCGCCCAGCTCCTGGCGAATTCCGCGGCCTTCGGCCAGACACCCGCCTTCGAGCCGGCCAGCCAAGCCGCACCGAGTGCTGTCGTCTCGAGAATTGTCGGCCGGTCGACCGGCGCATCGAGAATGTCGGCCAGCCGCTGCATCGTCCAGTCCGACGCCACCATGCCGCCATCGACCCTGAGCACGGTCTTGACCGAGGCGCCTTTCCAGTCCCGGCGCATGGCGTCAAGCAGATCGCGCGTTTGGAACGCAACGGATTCCAGTGCCGCGCGGGCAAATTCCGCCGGCCCCGAATTGCGGGTCAGCCCGAAGATGGCGCCGCGCGCCTCGGCATCCCAGTGCGGTGCGCCGAGCCCGACGAAAGCCGGCACCAGATAGACGTTCTGCGTTGGATCGGCTTCCGCAGCCAATTTGCCGCTCTGCTCGGCCTTGCCGATCACTTTGATGCCGTCCCGCAGCCATTGCACGGCGGCGCCGGCGATAAAGATCGAGCCCTCCAGCGCATAGGTGGTCTTGCCGTTCAGCCTGTAGGCGATGGTGGTCAAAAGCCGGTTCTTAGAACGCACCAGATCGCTTCCGGTGTTGAGCAGCGCAAAGCAGCCGGTGCCGTAGGTCGACTTCATCATGCCTGGCTCGAAACAGGCCTGGCCGATTGCCGCCGCATGCTGGTCGCCGGCCACACCGAGGATTCTGAGCTCCGCACCAAACAGGCTCTTGTCCGTGATTCCAAAATCGTCGGCACAATCTTTCACCTGTGGCAGCATTCTTGCAGGTATGCCAAGAATGGCCAGCAGCTCGTCGTCCCAGGCGTTTTGTTCGATGTTGTAGACCAGCGTGCGCGAGGCGTTGGTGGCGTCAGTGGCGTGGATCTTGCCGCCGGTCAGCCGCCAGATCAAAAAACTGTCGATGGTGCCGGCCAGCAGTTCGCCCTTCTCGGCGCATTTTCTGGCGCCCTTCACCTTGTCCAGCATCCAGGCGATCTTGGTGCCGGAGAAATAGGGATCGAGCAGCAGGCCGGTCTTTTTCGTGAATTTCTTCTCCAGCCCCAGCTTCTTCAGTTTCTGGCATAGCGGCGCGGTGCGACGATCTTGCCAGACAATCGCGTTGTGGATCGGCTTGCCGGTCTGTTTGTCCCAGATGACGACCGTTTCGCGCTGGTTGGTGATGCCGATCGCGGCGACTTCCGCTGCGTTGCGGCCGGCTGTCTTCAGCGCGGCCTTCACCGTTTCCACGACGCTTGCCCATATCTCCTCGGGATCGTGCTCGACCCAGCCGGAGGCCGGATAATATTGGGTGAATTCCTTTTGCCCGCTGCCGACGACCATCATCTTGTCGTCGAACAGGATCGCCCGGCTCGATGTCGTCCCCTGGTCGATTGCAAGGATATATCCGGTCATTCTCTCTCCCGTCGAAGCGAATTCAAGGTGCTGCGATGTCTCGACGCCAGATGGCGCGGAGCCGTTCACGCAAACAGGGGAGACGGCAACATGCCGCCTCCCCTGAGCATGGCGATGCGGGCGCGGACGCCCGCATCAAACGGTCCTATTGCTGCCAGCTCTTCACCAGCTCGTCGTAGTTGATGGTGACCGGCTTTTCCTTCTCGTTCTCGATCTTGAGCTGAGGAGCGAGATTGCCCTTCTTGACCGCGTCCGCATTCCAGTAGGCGAGGTCATGCTCTTCGGCCATCTTCGGGCCAATATCGCCCTGAACGCCCGACTTCTCGATGCGGCTCATCACCTTTTCCTGCTCGGCGCAGAGCGAGTCCATCGCTTCCTGCGCGCTCTTGGCACCCGACGAAGCATCGCCGATCGCCTGCCACCAGAGCTGTGCCAGCTTCGGATAGTCCGGCACGTTGGTGCCGGTCGGCGACCACTGGACGCGCGCTGGCGAGCGGTAGAACTCGATCAGGCCGCCGAGCTTTGGCGCACGTTCGGTGAAGCTCTTGTCGTGGATCGTGCTCTCGCGGATGAAGGTCAGGCCGACATGGCTCTTCTTCACGTCGACCGTCTTCGAGGTGACGAACTGCGCGTAGAGCCAGGCGGCCTTGGCGCGGTCGGTCGGCGTCGACTTCATCAGCGTCCAGGAACCGACGTCCTGATAGCCGAGCTTCATGCCGTCCTTCCAGTAGACGCCATGCGGCGACGGCGCCATGCGCCACTTCGGCGTGCCGTCGTCGTTCAGCACCGCCTTGGCGCTGGCGTCGACCATGCTGGCGGTGAAGGCGGTGTACCAGAAGATCTGCTGGGCAACCGCGCCCTGCGCCGGAACTGGCCCCGATTCGGAGAAGGTCATGCCTTGGGCTTCCGCCGGTGCATAGGCCTTCAGCCAATCGAGGTACTTCTGGATGGCATAGACGGAAGCCGGACCATTGGTGTCGCCGCCGCGCGCCGTGCAGGAACCGACCGGACGCGAATTCTCGTCGACCTTGATGCCCCATTCGTCGACGGGCAGACCGTTCGGAATGCCCTTGTCGCCATTGCCGGCCATCGACAGCCAGGCGTCGGTGAACCGCCAGCCGAGCGACGGGTCCTTCTTGCCATAGTCCATATGGCCGTAGACCTTCTTGCCGTCGATCTCACGCCCGGTGAAGAACTCGGCGATGTCCTCATAGGCCGACCAATTGACCGGCACGCCGAGGTCGTAGCCGTATTTGGCCTTGAAGTCCGCCTTGTTCTTCTCGTCGTTGAACCAGTCGTAACGGAACCAGTAGAGGTTCGCGAACTGCTGGTCGGGAAGCTGGTAGAGCTTCTTGTCGGGCGCGGTGGTGAACGAGGTGCCAATGAAATCCTTCAGGTCGAGATTCGGATTGGTGACATCCTTGCCGTCGCCTGCCATCCAGTCGGTCAGGTTGCGCACCTGCTGGTAGCGCCAGTGCGTGCCGATCAGATCGGAATCGTTGACCCAGCCGTCATAGAGGTTCTGGCCGGTCTGCATCTGGGTCTGGATCTTCTCGACGACGTCGCCTTCCTGGATGACGTCATGCGTAACCTTGATGCCGGTGATGGCCGTAAAGGCCGGCGCCAGCACCTGCGATTCATACTGATGCGTGGCGATGGTTTCGGAAACCACCTTGATATCCATGCCGGCGAAAGGTTTCGCGGCATCGATGAACCATTGCATCTCGGCTTCCTGGTCCGCGCGCGAAAGCGTCGAAAGGGGCCCGATTTCCTTATCGAGGAAGGCCTTGGCCTCGTCCATTCCGGCATAGGCATTGCTTGCCCCGAGCAACAGGACAAGCGCAGTTGTTGATGTCAAGAATTGCCGTCGCATGTATTTCCTCCACTGTTAAAGTTCAAAGTGCGATCTGGATCGGCGGCCGGCACGCCGCCGTTCCAACAGTTTCCCCCTCTATACGTAGCGGAACACGCCGACGGCGTAGACCACGGAGAGAGCGAGAGCCCACCACAGATTGGGTCCGACTAGACCCAGCCAAGCGAGATGGATAAAGGCGCTGCCAAGCAGCGACAGGAACAGGCGGTCGCCGCGCGTCGTTTCGAACCGCAGCACGCCGACGCGCGGATTGCCGCCCGGCGAGACGTATTCCCACAAGGCCATGCCGCAAAGCAGCAGAAAGATGGTTCCAAAGAAGGCCGCGGTCGGCCACGTCCAGGCCATCCACGAAAAATCGAGGTTGGACGAGAGGTTAAAGCCCCACAGGCGGATATTAGCCGGATCGCTGAAGCCTACCGTTATTGCCACGAAATCGATTTGAAGTGCCACCCAGGCCACGACGACCAGGGCGAGAAGCAGCACGGCCCACCACCATGGGCTTCTGTCGACCTGCTCCATCATACCCTCCCCAGGGCAAAGCCCTTGGCGATGTAGTTGCGCACAAACCAGATGACGAGCGCGCCGGGAATCAGCGTCAGCACGCCGGCTGCGGCGAGCAGCCCCCAATCCATGCCGGCGGCCGAAACGGTGCGGGTCATGGTCGCGGCGATCGGCTTGGCATCGGTTGTCGTCAGCGTACGGGCGATCAGCAGCTCGACCCACGAGAACATGAAGCAGAAGAAGCACGCCACGCCGATGCCGCTCGCAATCAGCGGCATGAAGATCTTGATGAAGAAGCGCGGGAACGAATAGCCGTCGATATAGGCGGTCTCGTCGATCTCCTTGGGTACGCCCGACATGAAGCCTTCGAGGATCCACACCGCCAGCGGCACGTTGAACAGGCAATGCGCCAGAGCCACGGCGATGTGGGTGTCGATAAGGCCGAAGGCCGAATAAAGCTGGAAGAATGGCAGCGCGAACACCGCCGGCGGCGCCATGCGGTTGGTCAGCAGCCAGAAGAACAGATGCTTGTCGCCGAGGAAGCGATAGCGCGAAAAGGCATAGGCAGCAGGCAGTGCCGCAGCCACCGAAATCACCATGTTCATAACCACATAGGTGATCGAGTTGATGTAGCCCGAATACCAGGACGCGTCGGTGAAGATGGTGCGGTAATTCGCCAATGTCGGTGCGTGCGGGTAGAGCGTCAGCGACGAGACGATCTCGCCATTGGTCTTGAAGCTCATATTGATGAGCCAGTAGATCGGCAAAAGCAGAACGATGATGTAGAGCGTCGGCACGATCCACCACCAACGCGACTCCTCGCCGCGACGGCGCATCAGCCGTGCGATCTCGTCCTGCCGTAGCGTGCTGGCGAGCCCTTCCGAAGCTGTCGTCTCGCTCACCCTATCGGCTCTCTCTTCGGTGCGGCTCATCTCAACGCTCCGCGTCGTAATTGGTCATCACGGTGTAGAACACCCATGACAACAACAGGACGATAAGGAAGTAGACCAGCGACATCGCCGCCGCCGGGCCGAGGTCGAACTGGCCGAGCGCGGTCTTGACGAGATCGATCGAAAGAAAGGTCGTCGAGTTGCCGGGTCCGCCGCCGGTCACCACGAACGGTTCGGTGTAGATCATGAAGCTATCCATGAAGCGCAGCAGCACGGCGATCAGCAGCACGCGGTTCATCTTCGGCAGCTGGATGTAGCGGAACACCGCCCAGCGCGAGGCACCGTCGATCTTGGCCGCCTGATAAAAGGCATCCGGGATCGAGACCAGGCCGGCGTAGCAGAGCAGAACGACGAGGCTGGTCCAATGCCAGACGTCCATGATGATGACCGTGACCCAGGCGTCGTATGGGTCTTGCACATAATTATAGTCGATGCCGAGCGCGTTGACGTAATAACCGAGCAGGCCAATGTCGTTGCGCCCGAACACCTGCCAGATGGTGCCGACGACGTTCCACGGGATCAGCAGCGGCAACGCCATCAAAACAAGGCAAACAGGCACGCCCCAACCCTTCTTCGGCATATTGAGCGCAATGAAGATGCCGAGCGGCACTTCGATCGCCAGGATGATGAAGGAGAAGACAAGGTTGCGGATCATCGCCTGCCAAAAGCGGCTGGAGGAAAGCAGTTCCTCGAACCATTCCGTGCCGGCCCAGAAGAAGACGTTATTGCCGAAAGTGTCCTGCACCGAATAATTGACGACCGTCATCAGCGGTATGACCGCCGAGAACGCCACCAGCAGCAGCACCGGCAGCACCAGGAACCAGGCTCTGTTGTTCCAGGTCTTTTCCACTTCAGGCTCCCATCTCGACGCGCCAGGAATTGGCATAGATGTTGATGCCGGCCGGGTCGAACCGCACCTTCGGATCAGCCGGAACTGTCTCGTCCTCGCCGATGACGGCGGCGATCTCGCGCCCTTCAAGATTGGCACGGACCACCTTGTGGCGGCCGACGTCCTCGACCTTGCTGATCCGGACGGCCATGCCCTTACTGCCCAGGCGCACATATTCGGGACGGATGCCGAGTTCGATGGCGCCGCCGCCCGCCTTGGGCACGCCCGGCAGTTCGATCTGCTGCGAGCCCAGCTTCGCTGTCTTGCCGTCGATCGCCACCGGCATGACATTCATGCCGGGCGAGCCGATGAAATAGCCGACAAAGGTGTGGCGCGGGCGCTCGAACAGCTCCGCCGGTGTGCCGATCTGCACGATTTCGCCGTCATACATGACGACCACCCTGTCGGCGAAGGTCAACGCCTCGGTCTGGTCGTGCGTGACATAGACCATGGTGTAGCCGAAGCGGCGGTGAAGCTGCTTCAACTGCGAGCGCAGCACCCATTTCATATGCGGGTCGATGACTGTCAAAGGCTCGTCGAACAGGATGGCGTTGACGTCGGAGCGCACCAGCCCGCGCCCGAGCGAGATCTTCTGCTTCTGGTCGGCGGTCAGTCCGCGCGCCTTTCGTTTGGCCATATCGGCCAGCCCGGTCATCTCCAGCGTCTCGCGCACCTTGCGGTCGACGTCGGGCTCCGGCACGCCGCGATTGCGCAGCGGGAACGCCAGATTGTCGTAGACGGTCATCGTGTCGTAGATCACCGGGAACTGGAAGACCTGGGCAATGTTGCGCTCTTGGGTCGACAGATTGGTCACGTCCCTGCCGTTGAACAGCAGCTGGCCATGCGAGGGATGCAGCAATCCCGAAATGATGTTGAGCAGCGTGGTCTTGCCGCAGCCGGATGGGCCGAGCAGCGCATAAGCGCCGCCATCCTCGAACGTGTGGTGCACTTCCTTCAGCGCGAAATCGGCATCCGTGCGCGGGTTCTGCAGATAGGAGTGGCGGATATGATTGACATCGATGCGCGCCATCGCTTCCTCCTAGGCCGCCAGCTTCGGCGCGGCCACGGCACGGCCGTGCTCGTCAAAGACCATGATGTGGCGCGGGTCGATGAACACCTCGACCTCCTCGTCCGGCTCGAAGTCGCGAATACCATGGGTCAGCATGACCCAGCGCGCATCGGCAAAATCGAGATGGACGAAGCTTTCCGATCCGGTGATCTCGGTGATCGTCACCTTTGCGCGCACCGGCACTGCGGCGGCGTTGGGCCGATCGAGGGACAGATGATGCGGCTGGAACCCGATCGTATAGATCGCATCGGCAATGCCGAAGAGTTCCGCCGGCACCGGCAATTTCACGCCGCCCTCGAGCAGGAAATCCAGACCCTTCTTGGCAAGCACGATGGTGTTGAGCGGCGGATCGGCGAAGGTTCTCGCCGTCACCAGATCAACCGGTTTGCGGAACACTTCGATGGTCGGCCCGAACTGGGTGATGCTGCCTTCGGAAAGCGTCGCCGTGTTGCCGCCGAGCAGCAAGGCTTCGTGCGGCTCGGTCGTGGCATAAACAAAGATTGTACCGGCGGCCGCGAAGACTTTCGGCAGTTCCGCGCGTAATTCTTCGCGCAGCTTGTAGTCGAGATTGGCGAGCGGCTCGTCGAGCAGCACGAGGCTGGCATTCTTGACGATCGCGCGGGCCAGCGCGGTGCGCTGCTGCTGGCCGCCCGACAGACTGAGAGGCGTCCGGTCGAGATAGGGCGTTAGTTTGAGAAGGGCGGCGGCATTGCGCACCTCCCTGTCGATCGTTGCCTGATCCGTGCCGGCCACCCGCAGCGGTGAGGCGATGTTTTCGTAGACCGTCATCGCCGGATAATTGATGAATTGCTGGTAGACCATGGCGACGTTGCGCTTTTGCACCGGCATGCCGGTGACATCCTTGCCATCAAACCAGACCGAGCCCGAGGTCGGCACGTCGAGGCCCGCCATCAGCCGCATCAGGCTGGTCTTGCCGGAGAGCGTCGGCCCGAGCAGGACGTTGAGCGAGCCGTGCTGAAGCGTCAGCGAGACGTCGCGGATATGTTCCGCCGCACCCACCGTCTTCGTCACGTTTCTCAGTTCAAGCATGATGCCTCCTCCCAGGCTTTCTGCATCAGTCGGCCGTTCCTATTCGGCAGCCGCTACGTGCTGCCGGCTTATTCCGCGCATGAACTCGTCGAGCACTGCCGCCTGCTCACGGCTGAGACGCAGGCCGCGCTTGGTCCGGCGCCACAATACATCCTCGGCAGTCATCGCCCATTCGTTTTCGACGAGGTAGCGCACCTCGGCTTCGTAGAGATCGGCGCCGAAGTTGCGGCCAAGATCGACGTTCGACTTGGCGAGGCCCAGCAGCTTCCTTGCGCGGGTGCCGTAGAGCCGGGTCAACCGGCGGGCCAGCCGGGCGTCGAGGAACGGGTACGCCGTTTTCAATTTCGCCACCTCGGCATCGAAGCCGGTGACGGGAAAGTCACCGCCGGGCAGCGGCGCGTTTGCCGTCCATGGTTTGCCGCGCTTGCCGAGAAAACCCTCGATCTTCTCGAGCATCGATTCCGACAATCGGCGGTAGGTCGTGATCTTGCCGCCAAAGGCGTTGACGATCGGGGCGGCACCCTCGCCTCCATCGGCCTTCAGCACATAGTCTCGGGTGGCTTCCTGCGCCTTTGAGGCGCCATCGTCGTAGAGCGGTCGCACCGCGGAATAGGTCCAGACGATATCCGACGGCTTGACCGGCTGCGCGAAATATTCGCTTGCCGCAGCGCAGAGATAGCCGATCTCGGCGTCACTGATCCTGACGTCGTGCGGATCGCCGGGATAGTCACGGTCGGTGGTGCCGATGAGCGTGAATTCGTCCTCGTAAGGGATGGCGAAAATGATGCGCCCGTCCTTGTTCTGAAAGAAATAGGCGCGTGGGTCGTCGAATTTCTTGCCCACGACGATATGGCTGCCTTGTACGAGGCGGACATTGTGCACGTCGTTCAGGCCGACGGTGGCCGACAGCACCTGATCGACCCACGGGCCGGCGGCATTGACCAGCAGCCGCGCCTTGACCTCCTCGGTATCGCCGGTCCGCACATTTTCAAGCCTGACCGTCCAGAGATTGCCTTCGCGGCGTGCGCTGACGACCTTTGTTCGGGTTCGAATGGTTGCACCGCGTTCGGCAGCGTCGCGGGCGTTCAACACAACCAGCCGGGCATCGTTGACCCAACCGTCCGAATATTCGAACGCCTTTCGAAACAGCGGCTTCAGCGGCTTGCCGGCCGGATCCTTAGCCATGTCCAGCGTTTTCGTCGGCGGCAGCAATTTGCGCCCGCCAATATGGTCGTAGAGGAAAAGCCCGAGCCGGATCAGCCAGGCCGGACGCAGCCCCTTGGCGTATGGCAGCACGAAGCGCATCGGCCAGATGATGTGCGGCGCGTTCCTCCACAGGACCTCGCGTTCCATCAGCGCTTCGCGTACCAGGCGGAATTCGTAGAATTCGAGATAGCGCAAGCCGCCATGGATCAGTTTGGTCGAGCCGGAAGAGGTCCCGCTGGCCAGATCGTTCATCTCGGCAAGAAAGACCGAAAAGCCACGTCCAACGGCATCGCGGGCGATGCCGCAGCCATTGATGCCGCCACCGATGACGAAAATGTCATGAATCGGTGATGCGCTCAAAGAATCCTCCCTCGATTTCGCATTGCAGCATTTTTGGGTTCTTGCGAAACCGTACGGGAATTATTTCGAAATGATAACGAATGTCAAACGAAATGTGATAGGCGGAAGATGCCGCGACGGCATCTCTAGGATAGCGACGTTTCGATCAGCTGAACTTCTGCCTCCTGGCAGATCTTACGCACCGACGGGATGTCGCAACGATCGGTGATAAAGGTGTTGACCTGCGACAGATGGCCGATGCGGACGGGCGCGGTGCGCTCGAATTTGGTCTGGTCCGACACCAAGATCACATGTCGGGCGTTGGCGATGATCGCCTGAGCCACCTTCACCTCGCGAAAATCGAAGTCGAGCAGTGCGCCGTCATGGTCGATGGCCGAGGCGCCGATCACCGCAAAATCGACCTTGAACTGCCTGATGAAATCGACCGCGGCCTCGCCGACCACACCGCCGTCGGAACCGCGCACGACACCGCCGGCGATCACCACCTCGATCGAAGGATATATACGCATCCTGTTGGCAACATTGATGTTATTGGTGATGACCATCAGGCCGCTGTGATCGAGCAGCGACTTGCTGACAGCTTCCGTCGTTGTCCCGATATTGATGAATAGAGACGCGTTATCGGGGATCAGCCGGGCTGCTGCGCGGCCGATCGCCTCCTTCTCCTCGGCGGCGATCTTGCGCCGAGCCTCATATTCCATGTTCTCGATGCCGGAGGGGAACAATGCCCCGCCATGGATGCGGGACAAAAGGCGCTGGTCGCAGAGATCGTTGAGATCCTTGCGGATCGTCTGCGGCGTCACGTTGAAATGCGTCGCCAGCTCCTCGACCAGTACGCGGCCATGGTCCTTGGCCATCTGGATGATTTCGGAATGACGCGGCGACAGATACATCTAGCAACCTCTCATTTTCGTTTTTCTCGTCTATAGCTGAAAACGAAAGCCATGAACAGGTATGGGCCGGCTAATGAAAATCGGGCGACTGCAGCGAGAAAAGCTCCGGCGCAATCTCGACGAGGCTATCAACTCAGCCCCCGCGCGATCTCAGTGATGACCGAGAAAGCAGTATCGACGTCCGCCGCAGTCGTTTCGAACTGCCCGACCTGAAAGCGGATCGCCACCTGCCCGTCCACCCGGGTCTGCGTCAGGTAAATGCGGCCGTCATCGTTGATCGCGCTGACCAACCGCAAATTGTGCTCGTCAGAGTCGATGGCCGCAGCCGCGAGATGGCGGAATGAGAATAGCGACAGCATGGGTTCCGTGACGATCTCGAAATCCGGTTCCCGAGCCAGCCGCGCGGCGAGGCTCTCGCTCCAGGCAACATGGTTGCGGATCATGTTCCGCAGATTTTCCAAGCCATACGCACGCAGCAGGAACCAAAGTTTCAGAGCGCGGAACCTCCGTCCGAGCGGCACCGACCATTCGGAGTAGTTGATGACCCCGTCGCGGCCATGCGTTTTCAGGAATTCGGGCTTGATCGCCAGCGTGCGGACCAGCTCTTCCGGCTGGCGGATGAACTGCATCGAGCAATCGAACTGTGCCCCCAACCATTTATGCGGGTTGAAGACGATGGAATCGGCATTTTCGGCGCCGGTCCAGAAATGCCGGAACTCGTGGCAGATCATGGCGGAGCCGGCCCATGCGGCATCGACATGCAGGTAGAGCCCGTGCCGCTTCGCCACCTCGGCAACAGCCGCCACATTGTCGGTGCCGCCGGTACTTGTGCCGCCGACGCTGGCGATGATGCCCGCCGGCAGCATGCCGTTTTCGCGGTCGGTAACGATCGCGGCTTCCAGAGCCGCCGTCTGCATGGCGCGGAAGCGTCCGGCGACCGGAATGCGCACGAGGTTCGCCTCGCCGATGCCCGACACCCAGATCGCCCGGTCGATAGAAGTATGGACCTGGTCGGAAGAATAGATCCGCACGACCGGCTGCCCTTGCAAGCCGTTCTTGTTGCCTTGCCAGTCGAGCGCGCGCTCGCGCATTGTCAGCACGGCGGCAAGCGTCGCCGATGAAGCCGAATCCTGCATGACGCCGGAAAATCCCTCCGGCAAACCAAGCGCCTGCCGCATCCAGTCGACGACACGCGTCTCGAGCTCGGTTGCCGCCGGCGAGGTCTGCCAGAGCATGCATTGCGCGGCCATCGCGGAAACCAGATACTCGGCCACGACGGAGACCGGTGCCGCGTTAGCCGGGAAATAGGCGAAGAAACGCGGATGCTGCCAGTGCGTCATGCCCGGCAAGATCTTTTGTTCGAAATCGGCGAAGATTGCCTGCATCGTTTCGCCGTCTTCCGGCGGCGCGGCATCGATGCTTTTGAAGATTTCGCCCGGCTCGACAAGCGGCCGCACCGGTTTTTCGCGAAGGCTGTTTCTGTAGTCGGCGCCCCATTCAGCCGCTCGCAGCGACCATTCGCGGAATTCGTTGCTATTCATCTTCGCCTCCGTAGCGCCTCATCGAGCCGCGATCAAAGAGCACGAAAAACGAAGGTTTTCATTCGGGAAAATCAGGCAGACTGGCAAAGGCGGTCTTCAGCGCGTTCGACCAGCTATCCGAGATCGTACGATAATATTGATCGTCCTGGGTTATTCGCTTTTTGAGGCCGACCTTGAAAGTGTCCTTTTCATAGAACAGCAGGTCGAGCGGCAGGCCGACCGACAGGTTCGACTTCAGCGTCGAGTCGAACGACACCAGCAGCAACTTCACCGTCTCGGCGAAACTCATGGTCTTTTCATACGCACGGATAATGATCGGCTTGCCGTATTTGGTCTCACCGATCTGGAAGAACGGCGTGTCGTCGGTGGATTCGATGAAATTGCCTTCCGGATAGATCATGAACAGGCGCGGCGCGCTGCCCTTGATCTGACCGCCGAGGATGAAGGAGGCGTTGAAGTAGGAATCCGCCTTTTCGCCCGCCGGCGACGAACTGGCGATGACCTCCTTGACGGTGTCTCCGACCAACCGGACTGTCTGGTACATGGAGGGCGTTTCGAGCAGTGTGGCACGGCGCTCCGCCACTGCCTTGGTGCGTTCGTCGAGCAGGCTGACCACGGCCTGCGTCGTCGCCAGATTGCCGGCCGACATCAAAACGATGACGCGCTCGCCCGGCTCTTCCCAGACATGCATCTTCCTGAAGGTCGAGATCGAATCCATGCCGGCGTTGGTGCGCGTGTCCGACATGAACACGAGCCCGCGATCGATCTTCAGGCCGACGCAATAGGTCATCGAATCTCTTTGGCAACAATCTTGCCGGGGATTACTGCTCCACGGTGACGGTGACCGCAAGCTGTTCTTCCGCCTGTCCCAGCCGAATTCCAGATACCGGCGTGGCGTCGCGATAATCGCGGCCGGTCGCCACCTTCACATAACGCTCGTCCGGAGAAATGCCGTTGGCGACATCGAAGGCGACCCAGCCGAGGCCCGAGACATGCGCCTCGGCCCAGGCGTGGCTTGCCGCCTGCTCGATGGCCGCATCCATCATCAGGTAGCCGCTGATATAGCGGGCCGGAAAATCCATGGCACGCGCCGCGGCAACGAAGATGTGGCTGTGGTCCTGGCAAACGCCGGTCTTGAGCGCCAGGGCCTCTTCGGCCGGCGTCGTCACGTTGGTGGTGTCCGGCGTATAAGCGACGCGCTCGCCGATCACCGCCATCAACCGGTGCAGCCTTTCGATGTCGGTACCCTTGCCGACCGAGGCAGCAAGCTCGCGAATGCCGCTGCCGATCGTCGTCAGCGGCGTTTCCTGGCCGAACAGCCAGAGCGGCGCGAAACCCTGGTGCGGTCCGCAGACGCCAGCGGTGTCGCGCGTCACCACTTCGCCGGCTGCTTCGACGGTGATGAAGTCGCGCTCGCCCTCGACGCTCAACAGCCGGGTATCATTGCCGAAATGGTCGGTGAAGCGCACTTCCTCGCGTGCGCCTTCGATCTTCAGCGCCCAGGACAGTACCGTCTGGGTGCGCCCGTTCACCGGGAGCAGCCGCAAACGCTGCAACAGATAGTGCACCGGCGCATCGTAGCGGTATTCGGTCCGGTGGGTGATCTTCAGCCGCATCGCACTCGTCCCTGGAGCATGAGCTTTTCCGAAAACCGGTCTCCGCTTTTTGGGATCATGCTCAATAGAACCTGTAATCCTGCGCGATCTCGTCGCCGAGCCTGGTGTTGTCGCGGATGAAATTGGCCAGGAATTCGTGCAGGCCGGCGTCGAAAATATCCTTGATCGACCCGGCCGTCAGCATGGCCTGGGTCTTGGCAGCCGTCGCATGACAGGCGTGGCGCTCCCCATAGTCGTCACCCAGGAATTTGAGATGCTCCGTCAGGAAGCGGTAGCAAAAGGTCAGCGAGCGCGGCATGCGGACGTTGAGGATCAGATAATCGGCGATGTTGCTCGGCTTGTAGTCGGCATCATAGACCCAGCGATAGGAACGGTGCGCCGACACCGAGCGCAGGATCGATTCCCACTGGTAGTTGTCGAGCGTCGAGCCGACCCAGGAGATCGACGGCAACAGCACGTAGTATTTCACATCCAGGATACGCGCGGTGTTGTCGGCGCGTTCGACATAAGTGCCGAGCTGCGAGAAATCGAAAATCTCGTTGCGCAGCATCGTGCCGTAGAACGAGCCGCGGATCAGCGCCGTCTCGCGCTTGATTGCGTCGAGCGCGTTGGGCAGGTCGCGCTCGTCGATCGGCTTGGCCAGCATCCGCTTCAGCGACATCCAGGCTTCGTTGATGCTTTCCCAGGTTTCACGCGTCAGTGCGGTACGCACCATGCGGGCATTGTTACGGGCCGTTTCGATAGACGACATCGTGCTCGACGGGTTCGATGTGTCGCGCAGCAGATAGTCGGCGACATTGGCGGCGGTGTAGTCGGAATATTTCTGCGTGAAGCTGGCGTCCGAACCGGCGCTGAGCAGCACCGAATTCCACTCCTCCGAAGCGTTCTGAGTACGAGTCAGCGCCATGCGCAAGCCGGCATCCACCAGCCGCGCCATGTTTTCCGCCCGCTCGATGTAGCGGTTCATCCAGTAGAGCCCGTTGGCGGTGCGGCCGAGAAGCATGTCAGGCGGTCCTGTGGTGAATAGTGAAAGGTGAATGGTGAATGGTGACTATCCGGATTCCAGGGCACGGTTCCGCGCGCTTCACTTCAGGGCATTTCACCAACATCAACGACCCACATCCTTACCTATTCACTATTCACTATTCACTATTCACTATTCACTATTCACTATTCACTACTTTCACTCTAATCATCCAACACCCACGTATCCTTCGTGCCCCCGCCTTGCGAGGAATTGACGACCAGCGAGCCTTCCTTGAGCGCTACTCGGGTCAGCCCGCCGGGCACGATCTGGATACGGTCGGAAACCAGCACATAGGGGCGCAGATCGACATGGCGCGGCGCCAGCCCCTTGTCCGTCAGGATCGGACAGGTCGACAGCGCCAGCGTCGGCTGGGCGATGTAGTTCGACGGTTTTGCCGCGAGCTTTTTGGAAAACTCTTCGCATTCCTTCTTGGTCGCCGCCGGACCGACCAGCATGCCGTAACCGCCGGAGCCGTGGACTTCCTTGATCACCAATTCGTCGATGTGTTCGAGCACGTATTTCAGGCTGTCCGGCTCCGAGCAGCGCCAGGTCGGGATGTTGCCGAGGATCGCCTTGCGGCCGGTATAGAATTCGACGATTTCGGGCATGTAGGAATAAATCGCCTTGTCGTCGGCGATGCCGGTTCCCGGCGCATTGGCGATCGTGATGTTGCCGGCGCGGTAGACGTCCATAATGCCCGGCACGCCAAGTGCCGAGTCGGGGCGGAAGGTCAGCGGATCGAGGAACGAGTCGTCGACACGACGGTAAAGCACGTCGATCTGCTTGTAGCCCTCGGTGGTGCGCATCGCGACATGGCCATCGACGACGCGCAGATCCTGCCCCTCGACAAGCTGCACGCCCATCTGGTCGGCAAGGAAAGCATGTTCGAAATAGGCCGAGTTGAAGCTGCCCGGCGTCAGCACGGCAATGGTCGGCGCGCCCTTGGTGCTTTGCGGCCGCACTGCCGCCAGCGACTGGCGCAAGAGCTGCGGGTAATTCTCAACCGGCCGCACCTTGATCTGCTGGAACAGCTCAGGGAAGAGCTGCATCATCGTCTCGCGATTCTCCAGCATGTAGGAGACGCCGGACGGCGTGCGCGCATTGTCCTCCAGCACGTAGAACTCGTTCTCGCTGATGCGTACGATGTCGACGCCGATGATGTGGGTATAGACGCCGGCCGGCGGCCGCACCCCGATCATCTCGGGCAGGAACGCCTCGTTCTTGGCGATCAACTCCTTCGGCACCCGGCCGGCGCGTAAGATCTCCTGGCGATGGTAGATGTCGTCGAGAAAGGCGTTCAGCGCCTGGACGCGCTGCTCGATGCCTTGCGTCAGCCGTCGCCATTCGTTGCCCGAAATGATGCGCGGAACGATATCGAAGGGTATCAGCCGCTCCGATGCTTCCTGCTCGCCGTAGACGGCGAAAGTGATGCCTGTCTTGCGAAAGACGCGTTCGGCGTCCTGCATCTTCTCGGTAAGTCTGGCCGGGTCCTGTTCCTTCAGCCAGCGATCGTAAGCCGAATACGGTTTTCTCAGCCCGGAAACTTCCGGAAGCATTTCATCGAACGCTGCCAATCGCATACTCCCCTGTGGCGCCATTTCACTGGCCTGGCTGGAGAAAATCAAGCGCAATCGGTGATTTGTTGGGCGCCGGCGATCAGTATATCGCACTTGCCTAAAATTAAGGCAGCACCAATAGGGCCTTGATCAGGCTTTGCCTGGTGTCGGGGCACATGCCGGATGCGGATCAAAACGCGCGAAAGGTGACGACCGTGAACGTGTCCTTGATGCCGGGAAGAATCTGCACTTTCTCGTTGACGAAGTGGCCGATGTCTTCCTCGTCGTCGACATAGAATTTGGCGAGCAGGTCGTAGTTTCCGGCTGTCGAGTAGATTTCCGAAGCGATCTCGGCATCGGCCAGGGCGCTGGCAACGTCGTAGGCCTTGCCCAGATCGCATTTTATCTGCACGAAAAATGCCTTCATTGCCTGGTCCTGCTCACATCGCACGCTCTAATCGAGCGGCCCTTGTGGCAGACTGCCGCCCGGCTTTCAAGCATCGGCAATCGCTCAGGCTGTTCTCGCCTCGACAATGCTTTCTCGGCTCGGACACGGACTGCCACGCCGAATGTTTGCGCTCGGCTGAAACCCTGAAGCACTGCAAAGCGTATGGTATCATGTACCTTCAGGCAGCGATTTCTCAGGGACAACGGAGACAGGCCATGCGCCGCGCGTTTTTCGCATTCGCAGTCGTTCCATTCATTTTCGCATCCCAGGCCTTTGCTGGCGACGCCGAAGTCAAAGCGGCGCAGACAGTCATCGATGGGCAGTTGAGGGCCTTCATCGCCAATGACGGAATGACGGCCTACAGCTTTGCCGCACCGAATGTGAAACGCATCTTTCCGACTGTCGATACCTTCATGAACATGGTGACAAAAGGCTATCCGCCGGTGCGCCAACCGCAGACCTACTCCTTCGGCAAGGTTCGCGAGACGAGCCCGACCTCGATCATCCAGCAAGTGCTCATCGTCGGCCCGGATGGCAAGGACTACGAGGCGGTCTACACGCTCGAACTACAGCCTGACGGCAGCTTTCGGATCACCGGCTGCAGCCTGCGTGCGTCCACGTCGCTCAGCACCTAAAGGGGTGTTTCAATCCTGTCGCCGGTAGAGCGTCCAGCTCAGGCCTGAAAACCCCCAATGCCTCGACGCATCGGCCCGTTCATAGGCCAGAGCGCATGCGGCCGTCCGTTCGATATGTTCGGCTTGTTTGTCCACGTCCCCCTCGAGGACTAGCCAGGCGGGCCGTTCGGTGCACATCCCGTCGTCTGGAACCAGCAATGCCCGACGATCCATTCGCGCCGCAAAATAGTTGACGACAATGGGGGTGCGGAAATTACCGTCGCTGGCATAGGTGGTTGCGCCGTTCCTGGTCATTTCATCAACGATAGCGGCGTAGGAGCCGCGTCCATATTGATAGAACTGAAGCAGCGACGAAATGCTTCCACTCACCACGATCGCCAGCGCTCCCATCGCAAGCAGCCTGGCAGTCCCGCGAGCATCCAAGCCGCGGCCAATCATCTCGCCGGCCCAGAGCAGCAGCAATGTTCCGCTGATGATGAAATAGCGCGGGAACTCAAGGTTGGGCAGATGCGCCGCCGCCATGAGCAAAGGCAGTCCGATAATCCCGATGGCATAAAGGCTGGCTCGACGACCGCGCCAGACACCGGCGGAGAGGCCGACAAGACCGCAGGCGGCAACGATATAAGGCCCGTCGCCAAACCAGGGTGGCAGGCCGAACAGAGAGCGGATCATCCCGCCATAGCCCTGCGCGAAGGCGGCAATCGAGAATGGCGAAACACCACCGACACTGAAGCCGAACAGCCTGCAGCCGACAAACACGCCGACAGCCAGCGGCAGCACGGCAAGCAAGCCCGGCAGGAAGATCGACGCCAGGTCCGCAACGACGCGGCCGACCTTCGCCGTACGCTGCCAGGCGAGCCAGGCGGTCCAGATTGCGAGGACCGCCACCATTCCGATCATGGTGAGATGGCACAGGAAGCCGAAAAGGATCGCCGCTGCCAAGGCCGCGCCAGACCACCGTCTATTGTCGAGCCGGCGCTCCAGAAAAACCACCGAAAGCAGCGTGAACAGCACAAGGCCGGCATAGCCGCGCGCCTCCGAGCCGTAATGGACCATTGGGTAGCTCACGGCAAACAACACGCTTGTGGCAATCATCGCCTGTCGTCCGCGCGATGCGGCGCTCGCTGCCGCCGCAGCGATCGTGGCAACGCCTAATGCTATCGACAGACCTCGCTGGATCAGCGGCGAAGCATCGGGGCCAATGAGATAGAGATAGACCGAGTTGAGGAAATGATTGTTGTCGTGATTGACGTGCCAGAATATCTGGTCGATCGACGTCAGCGGCTCGATCAGCGCAAAGCTCCAGATCTCGTCCAGCCAAAGGTCGCCGCGCGCGCCAAGCAAGCGCAAGACCAGACCGGTCACGGCGATTATCAGAGCGGCAAGCAACGACCCAGCCGTCCATCGCTGGACAGCCACGGAGGGCGAAGGCGAAGCGATGCCGTTCGTCCGCACCGTCGTGCCAGGAACTGAAACGTGCCGCGAAACGAACAGGTTCTTGATCCTCGCCCGATGTCGTCCGGCAATGCTTATTAGGCAGTCGTTTCAAAACAGTTCATGGCAGGGGCAACTCCTCCCTGGAGCCGGATTCCTGGCGAGCATGCCTACCGGACGGCGAGGTCACCGTTTGCCCATTGCTGCGTGATGATCTCGGCTTGTTCGGCGAACCTGCCAGCCTCGATCGCTTCACGAATATCGCGCATCAGCTGCTGGTAATAGGACAGATTGTTCCAGGTCAGGAGCATCGCCCCAAGCGCCTCTTGCGAGCGCACCAGATGGTGCAAGTAGGCCCGCGAATAGTCGCGTGCGGCCGGGCAGTCGCTTTCCTCATCGAGCGGACGCGGATCGTCGGCATGGCGGGCGTTGCGCAGATTGACCTTGCCGCGCCGTGTGTAGGCAAGGCCGTGGCGCCCTGCCCGCGTCGGCATCACGCAGTCGAACATGTCGATGCCGCGCGCAACCGACTTCAAAATGTCGTCCGGGGTGCCGACGCCCATCAGGTAGCGCGGCCGGTCAGCCGGCAGCTCCGGGCAAGTGATGTCGAGCATCTCCAGCATCACCGCTTGCGGCTCGCCGACAGCCAGCCCGCCGATCGCGTAACCCTTCAGCTCCATTGCCTTCAGCGCCTGCGCCGAGCGCAGCCGCAGATCCGGCACGTCGCCGCCTTGCACAATGCCGAACATCGCCTTGCCGGGCTGCTCGCCGAATGCCGTCTTGCAACGCTCGGCCCAGCGCAACGACAACTCCATGGCACGCTCGATCTCGTTCTGCTTGGCCGGCAGAGCCGTGCATTCGTCGAGCTGCATCTGGATGTCGGAATCGAGCAGCCCCTGGATCTCTATCGAACGCTCTGGCGACATCTCGTAGGCGCCGCCGTCGATATGCGAACGGAAGGTAACGCCGTTCTCGGTCAGTTTCCGCAGCTTCGACAGCGACATCACCTGGAAGCCGCCGCTGTCGGTCAGGATTGGATGCGGCCAGCGGGCGAATTCATGCAGGCCGCCGAGCCGCGCCACGCGCTCGGCGCCGGGTCTTAGCATCAGGTGGTAGGTGTTGCCGAGGATAATGTCCGAGCCGACGCCGCGCACCTGATCCATATACATGGCCTTCACCGTGCCGCCGGTACCGACCGGCATGAAGGCAGGCGTGCGGATTTCCCCGCGCGGCATGGTGATTGCACCACGCCGCGCCCTGCCGTCGGTCGCCAGCACCTTGAAGGTGAATGCGTCAGTCATTGAATTCCCTAGCCATCGAACTCCTTGTCGAATACCGGCGCGTCCGGGGCCTGCTTGTCGAGTGATTGCCGGTAGCGGATGCAGCCGCGCATGAATTTCGGCCACGGCGGCACGGCAATCGCCGGGTCGGTCTTTTCGGGCAAAAGTGACCAGAGGTCGGGATGGTGCCAGCACAGATCATGGCCGGTGGCGTCGCGGTGTTGGCGGATGCCGGCGCGCAGTTTCCTGACCTCGGCGATCAAGGCTTCCCGGTCGAAGGTTTCCAGGTCATCGTCCATCGGTATCCTCCCTGAACAGAAGACTTGCGTCTCCATAGGAATAAAACCTGTAGCGATTCTCGATGGCATGCGCATAGGCCGCCCGCATCGTCTGCAAACCGCAGAAGGCCGAAACCAGCATGAACAGCGTCGAACGCGGCAGATGGAAATTGGTCATCAGCAAGTCTGCGGTCTTGAAACGATAGCCGGGCGTGATGAAGATGTCTGTCGGGCCTGACCATGCGGCCAGCCTGCCGTCCTCGCCAGCCGCGCTCTCCAATAAGCGCAGCGATGTCGTGCCGACGGCGATAATGCGCCCTCCTTTTGCTTTCGCCGCATTCAGCGCCTCGGCGGTTTCCGGGCTGACCGAACCGGTTTCGGCGTGCATCTTGTGGTCGGCGGTGTCGTCCGCCTTCACCGGCAGGAACGTGCCGGCGCCGACATGCAGCGTGACGAAACGGCGCTCTATGCCCTTGGCGTCGAGCGTCGCAAACAGCTCCGGCGTGAAATGCAGCCCTGCCGTCGGCGCGGCGACCGCGCCCTCCTCCCTCGCATAAATGGTCTGATAGTCGCTGCGGTCGCGTTCGTCGTCGTCACGCTTGGAGGCGATGTAGGGCGGCAGCGGGATGTGGCCGACTGCATGCAGCGCCTCGTCGAGGAACGGACCTGACAGGTCGAAGCCGAGCAGCACCTCGCCGCCTTCTCCCTTCTCGATCACGATCGCGTCGAGCTGGCCGAGAAGGCAGGAATTGGCGTCATGACCGAAATGGATACGATCGCCGGCGGCGATGCGCTTGCCCGGACGCATGAAGGCGAGCCAGCGGTCGGGCGCCATCCGCATATGCAGCGTGGCTTCGACCTGCGCCGCCGCCTCGCCGCGCCGCCTGATGCCTTTCAGCTGTGCCGGAATGACCTTGGTGTCGTTGAAGACCAGCACATCACCGGCCTTGAGCAGGGCCGGCAGGTCGCGCACCGTCCGGTCTTCGAGCCCCTCACCCGGCCTGACCACCAGCATCCTGGCACTGTCGCGCGGCTCGGCTGGGCGAAGCGCGATGCGCTCCTCCGGCAGATCGAAGTCGAAAAGGTCGACGCGCAAGAGATCCCCGCCTCAAGGTTCCGGGCAGGTCACCGCCCAGGCGCCGACACCGTCTATGCTCAATGTGCCGCCCATCGCGAAGCTGGACTGCTCGCTGGCCTTGACCAGCCGCAATTTGGCGACGATCGAGCTGAGGCCCTCATCAGTGAGATCGATCAGCATGCGCTCGTCGTCTTCGAATGCCTGTCCAACGATAACTTTCGTTGAGCCTGGCTGTCCGTCCGTGGTCCATGTCTTGCCGCCGGCATCCAGCCACACACGCGCCACCGCAATGACGGCCGTGTGTCCCATCAAAACATCAATCGATGCCGCGCCGCCGTCGGCGCTGCAGACGATCGATTCCGTCGCCAGCGCCGGAGTGGCCGCCGCGGCGAGCATAATTGCGATGGCCGCGACAGCCCGGCTGGTCATTTCACGTCGGCCGCGACCTTGAGCGATACGATCTTGTCAGGATCCTGCACCGGTTCGCCGCGCTTGATCTTGTCGACGTTGTCCATGCCTTCGATGACCTGGCCCCATACCGTGTACTGGCGGTTGAGGAAGGCGGCATCGTCGAAGCAGATGAAGAACTGCGAATTGGCCGAGTTCGGGTTCTGCGAGCGCGCCATCGAGCAGGTGCCGCGGCCGTGGTTGGCGTTGGAGAACTCGGCCTTCAGATCGGGTTTGTCGGAACCGCCAGTGCCGGCGCGCGATGGCGCGAAAGACGGCTTGTTGGAATTGCCGAACTTCACGTCGCCGGTCTGCGCCATGAAGCCGTCGATGACGCGGTGGAAGACCACGCCGTCATAGGCGCCTTCGCGCGCCAGCTCCTTGATACGGTCGACATGGCCGGGCGCCAGATCTGGAAACAATTCGATGACGACCTTGCCCTTGGTCGTGTCCATGATAAGCGCGTTCTCGCGGTCCTTGATTTCGGCCATGTCAGAAATATCCTTTTGAACAATTGAGGTTACTTGCCGTCCGCGGCGATGCGCACCTTGATCATGCGATCGGGGTCGGTCACCGTGCCGTTCTGCGCCTCGTCGCCTTTCTTGATGTGGTCCACCAACTCCATGCCGCTGACGACATTGCCAACGATGGTGTACTGGCCATCGAGCGGCGGTGCCGGCGCGAACATGATGAAGAATTGCGAATTGGCGGAATTCGGATCGTCGGAGCGGGCCATGCCGACCACGCCGCGCTGGTAGTGCTCGGTGCTGGAGAATTCGGCCGGCAGGTCAGGAAGATCGGAGCCGCCGGTGCCGACAGCGTCGGCATTGAAGCCGCTCTTCATGTTGCCGAACTTGACGTCGCCGGTCTGCGCCATGAACCCGTCAATGACGCGGTGAAAGGCGACGTTGTCGTAGGCGCCCTGGCGCACCAGCTTTTTGATCTGCGCGACGTGCTTCGGCGCAAGGTCGGGCCTCAGCGCGATGGTCACGTCGCCGTCCTTCAGCGTTACGATCATGGTGTTTTCCGGATCGGCGGCAAAGGCCGACACGGATGCGGTCACAAGACCGGCAAGCACGGCAAGCAAGAAGGCAAGCTTTTTCAGCTGCATGGGATCTTTCTCCGAATATCTTCGTTCATGCATGTCGTTACCCAAAGCCGGGTTCCACTTTTGGGTGACATGCATTTATTTCGCGAATTTGGCGGTGAGCGCGCCGGCCACGGCCGCCGGCACGAAGGGACGGATGTCGCCTCCCATCGAAGCTATCTGGCGCACAAGTGTGGCGGTAATGGTGCGCACCGAAGGGCTGGCGGGCAGGAACACCGTCTGCAGCTCCGGCGCCATGGTCTCGTTCATGCCGGCCATCTGCATCTCATAGTCAAGGTCGGTGCCGTCGCGCAGGCCGCGGATCATGATCGAGGCGCCATGCTTCCTGGCCGCGTCGATTACCAACCCGTCGAAGGCGACTACTTTGATACGCGCACCGTCGCTGCCGAATTCCGCCTTCGCGGCCGTTTCGATCAGGCCAACCCGTTCCTCGAAGGAAAATAACGGCTTCTTGCCGGGATGGATGCCGATCGCCGCATAGATTGTATCCGCCACGGCCAGCGACGCCTTCAGCACGTCGAGATGGCCGTTGGTCAGCGGGTCGAAAGAGCCGGCATAAAGGGCGATGCGTTCGGTCATGGCAGGTGCTTCTAGCGAGCCTCTCTCCTAAAGGCAAATCCGATCGCCAGCCCGCGCCGTGAACCTTTTGGCCGACGTGAACGACAGATGAATGTGCCGCTCACAACAGCTTCACGCAGTGTTCACTAAGTTGCAGCTGCAGGAGATGAAACCAAACACCCATCTAATCGTTGTTAGGCGCAGGAGAACACGCACATGCTGATCTACATGCTCGCCACCGCAATGACCGTCGCCATGCTGATCGCCACCCTATTCGGGTTGCATCAGGAAGCACAGCGCGTCCGCGCCAAGGCCAATACCAAGCGGTTCGAGGGCTTCGGCAACCGCAGGCCTTATCGCCGCTTCTAGATTGCGGGTGTCTTCACACGCCGGCCCACAGGGCTGGCGTCGTCGTGCCAAACTCACTCGACGGAAGTATCGGGCTCCCTACCATCGGCATCGGCAACAGCGCCGCTTTCAGCATTCTCTTCGATCTCTTCATCCGCTTGCGGTTCTGAAATTCGCTCGACCGAAACGACCTTCTCGCCCTCAGCGGTATTGAAGATGGTAACGCCCTTGGTGGCGCGGCTGGCGAAACGAATGCCGTTCACTGGAACACGGATAACGGTGCCGCCATCCGAAACCAGCATGATCTGATCGTCATTGCCGACCGGGAAGGTCGCCACTAGGCGGCCGATTTCGGCCGTTTTCGAGACGTCGGTGGCGCGAATACCCTTGCCGCCACGGCCAGTCAGGCGGAAATCGTAGGACGATGAACGCTTGCCGTAGCCATATTCCGTCACCGTCAACACGAACTGCTCGTGCGCCTTGAGGAATTCATAGCGGTCGTCGGAAAGCTCTGCCTCTTCGCCGACGTCTTCATTGGTGAGCTGGATTTCTTCCTCCTCGCCGGCCGCGATGTCAGCAGCGAGCCGGCGTTCGGCCACCACCCGCTTGAGGTAGGCGGCACGCTCCGCCGGCGGCGCATCGACATGCTCGATCACCGCCATCGAGATCACCCGGTCGCCATCGGCCATCGCAATGCCGCGCACGCCGACCGAATTGCGGCTCTGGAAGACGCGTACGTCGCTAACCGGAAAGCGGATGCACTGGCCGGAACTTGCCGTCAAAAGCACGTCGTCATTGTCGGTGCAGGTCTCGACGCCGAGGATCTCGTCGCCTTCCTCGTCCAGCTTCATGGCGATCTTGCCGTTGCGGTTGACCTGGACGAAGTCCGACAGCTTGTTGCGGCGCACGGTACCGCGCGTGGTGGCAAACATGACGTCGAGCTCGCCCCAACTCGTCTCATCCTCCGGCAGCGGCATGATCGTGGTGATGCGCTCGCCCTGTTCGAGCGGCAGCATATTGATCAGCGCTTTGCCGCGCGATTGCGGGTTGCCGATCGGCAGGCGCCAGACCTTTTCCTTGTAGACGATGCCGCGCGAGGAGAAGAACAGCACCGGCGTGTGCGTGTTGGCCACGAACAGCCGGGTGACGAAATCCTCTTCCTTGGTCGACATGCCGGAGCGGCCCTTGCCGCCGCGGCGCTGCGCCCGGTAGAGCGACAGCGGCACGCGCTTGATGTAGCCGGAATGGCTGACCGTGACGACCATGTCCTCGCGCTGGATCAGGTCCTCGTCTTCCATGTCCGCCCCGCCCTCGGCGAGCTCGGTACGGCGCGGCGTGCCGAACTCGTCCCGCACGGCGATGAGCTCGTCCTTGACGATCTGCTGGACGCGGGCGCGCGACGAGAGGATGTCCAGGTAGTCCTTGATCTCGTCGCCGATCGTGTTCAGCTCGTCGGCGATCTCGTCGCGGCCGAGCGCGGTCAGGCGCTGCAGGCGGAGTTCGAGGATGGCGCGCGCCTGCTCCTCGGAGAGATTGTAGGTACCGTCCTCGTTGATGCGATGGCGCGGGTCGTCGATCAGAAGAATCAGCGATTCCACGTCGCCCGAAGGCCAGCGCCGCTCCATCAACTGCTCGCGCGCCGTCTGCGGGTCCGGAGCGCTGCGAATCAGCTTGATGACTTCATCGATGTTGGCAACAGCGATGGCAAGGCCGACCAGCACATGGGCGCGGTCGCGCGCCTTGCGCAGCAGGAACTTCGTGCGCCGGCTGATCACCTCCTCACGGAAGGCGACGAATGCCTTCAGCATGTCGGTCAGAGTCAGCAATTCCGGCTTGCCGCCGTTCAGTGCCACCATGTTGGCGCCGAAGGACGTCTGCAGCGGGGTGAAGCGGTAAAGCTGGTTGAGGATGACATCGGCGACCGCGTCGCGCTTCAGTTCGATGACGACGCGGTAGCCCTGGCGGTCGCTCTCGTCGCGAATGTCGGAAATGCCTTCGATGCGCTTGTCGCGCACCAACTCGGCCATCTTCTCGATCATCGACGCCTTGTTCACCTGATAGGGAACCTCGGTGATGACGATCGATTCACGATCGTTGCCGCGCGCCTCGACGTTGACGCGGCCGCGCATGACGATGGAGCCGCGACCGGTCGAATAGGCGCTATAGATGCCGGAACGGCCAAGCACGATGCCACCGGTCGGGAAATCCGGTCCCGGAATAATCTCCATCAGCGCCGGAAGGTCGATCGCCGGATTGTCGATGAGGGCAATGGCGCCGTTGCAGACCTCGCCCAGATTGTGCGGCGGGATGTTGGTGGCCATGCCGACGGCGATACCGCCGGAGCCGTTGACCAACAGGTTCGGAAAGCGCGCCGGCAGGACTTTCGGTTCGCTGCCGGACGCATCGTAAGTGTCCTGGAAATCGACGGTGTCCTTGTCGATGTCTTCCAGCAACTCATGCGCGACCTTGGTCAGCCGCGATTCCGTGTAGCGCATCGCCGCCGGCGGATCGCCGTCGATCGAGCCGAAATTGCCCTGCCCGTCGATCAGCGGCACGCGCAGCGACCAATCCTGCGCCATGCGCACCAAAGCGTCGTAGATCGAGGCGTCGCCATGCGGATGATATTTACCCATCACGTCGGCGACCGGGCGTGCCGATTTCACATATTTGCGGTTCCAGTGATAGCCGCTCTCATAGGCGGCGTAGAGGATGCGGCGATGCACCGGCTTGAGGCCATCGCGCACGTCCGGCAGCGCGCGGCTGACGATCACGCTCATGGCGTAGTCGAGATAGGAGCGCTGCATCTCCTCGATGATGGATATCGGCTCGATGCCGGTGGGGCCGCCGTCGGCGCCGCGCGGTGTCTTTTGGTCGGTCAAATCGGATCACAATCTAATCAGGAATCACTTGGTGCTTATATAGGAAGCCAGCCTGAAACTCCAACAATCGCGGCAGTTTTCCAGTGTGGTTTTTAGCGGCAAATTCAAAAGGATAAACCAATTGCGACGATATGGCCGTGCACCCTTTCACGGGCGTCGCCGGCGGGCGCGATAAGTACCCGGCGCCTCGCCCATCAGCCGCCGGAAACGGCGATTGAAGGTTGATAGATCGTTGAATCCCGCCGAAAAGGCAATCGCCGAAATCGTCTGATCCGACGTCCGCAGCCGCACGGCTGCCCTGTGCAGCCGCGCTCTCAGCAGGAATTGGTAGGGCGTCATACCGGCAACGTGCCGGAAGGTGCGCAGGAAATGGTAAGGGCTGGTGGCGGTCTCGTCGGCGAGTTCGGCAAGCGAGATCGGCCGGTCGGCATCGACTTCGATGCGCCGCACCGCTTCGGCGACACGCTTCTGGTCACGGCGGCTCGGCGTCCGTCCCCGATCCGTAGCGCTGCAAGCCGCAGTTACCGCGGCACCGGCAATGCGCAGGGCGAGTTCCTCGAACACGCCGGTGTCGGCCATCTCGCGCGCCGCCTCCGCTTCGGCAAGCAGCGGCACCAGCGCCGGCAAGGGCGGCAGGCGCGGCGTTCCGAAATCGAGCGTCTTGGCGCCCGGCACGTCGGCGACGATCCGCTCCATATAGGCCGGTCCGAAATGGAAGGAGAGGCAACGGTCGCCGGCGCCATGCTCGTGCCCGCATTCGTAGCATGTGCCGGGATTGCCGAGCAGGAGCGCGCCCGGCGCCAGCATCGCCGTGCCCTCGCGCGCACGATAGCGGAAGGTGCCGTTGGTTACGGCGGCAACGCAGAAATCCCGATGCTCCTCCTCGAATGGCCTGTCGGCGGCGCTGGCGGTGCAGATGACATCCGACACCTGCCAGCCTCGGCCCGACGCCAGCCTGTGCGCGCTCGTCGTCATCGCCGAAACATAGCAACTTTTCCCAAGCGCAGAACCCCTGTCGGCCTCTATGCTTGCCGGTCTCCTGACAAGATGAGAGCGAAGCCATGTCCAATTCCTTTGCCAAGGTCCTGCACAGCGATGGGCCCGTACCGGCCCTTGCCGAGAAACTGAATCTTTATGGCCGCTTCGTCGGCGCCTGGACGTTCGACGCCACGCGCCATCTCGAGGACGGTCAGGTGCTGACCGGGCGCGGCGAAGTGCATTTCGGCTGGGTGCTCGAAGGCCGCGCGATCCAGGACGTATGGATCCTGCCTGCCCGTGACGCCGGCCCCTCGCCCTCGCTCGGCAAATGGACCTTCTATGGCACGACGTTGCGCGTCTACGATCCCGGCGTTGACGCCTGGCACATCTTCTGGAGCGATCCGCGCAATCAGTACTACAGCCGCCAGCTCGGCCGTGCCGAGGGCGACACCATCATCCAGCAAGGCGCAGACGGCACCGGATCTGCTGTACGCTGGAGCTTTTCGCGCATCACCGAAAATTCGTTCCGCTGGCTGGGCGAACGCTCACAGGACGACGGCGCCGCCTGGCGTCTTGAAGTCGAGTTTCTGGCGCGCCGGGCCGTCAGCCCCTGATCCGCACGGTTTCCACTGGCTCCGCTTTGCTCTACCAATCCCGTTATCCGGCTTTGCCGGCGGGGAGGGTCAGCATGCCGAGCTTCGACAGCCTGTTCAACGCCTTCGTCACCATACTGGTGACGATCGATCCGCCCGGCCTGGCGCCGCTCTTCCTCGCCGTGACCCGCGGCATGAACCGCGAGGAGCGCAACCAGGTCTCCGTGCGCGCCTCGGTCATCGCCTTCCTGGTAATGGCGTTGTTCGCAATCGCCGGCGCGTCGATCCTGTCAGTCTTCGGCATCACTCTGCCGGCCTTCCGCGTCGCCGGCGGCTTTCTGCTGTTCTTCATCGCCTTCGAAATGGTGTTCGAGCGCCGGCAGGACCGCAAGGAGAAGATCGGCGACGTCGCCATCACCAGGGACATGATCCACAACATCGCCGCCTTTCCGCTGGCGATCCCGCTCATTGCCGGTCCCGGCGCGATTTCGGCGACCGTCCTGCTCTCAAGCTCGTTTCAGGGTTTGGGCGCGCAGACAGCCCTTGTCGGCATCATCGCCATCTGCCTCGTCATCACCTACCTGGTGTTCGTGCTGTCAGAGCGCATCGACCGTATCCTCGGCCAAACCGGCCGTTCGATCCTGACAAGGCTGCTCGGCGTCATCCTGGCGGCGCTCGCCGTACAGTTCGTCGCCGACGGCATCAAGGCGCTGATGGCGACGTAGGAACAGCCCTACTTCGCTGTCGTTTCAATGACTTCGAAGTCGTGGGTAATCTCGGCAGTCTTGGCCATCATTGCCGAGGCCGAGCAGTATTTCTCGATCGAAAGCCCGATCGCCCGCTTCACCTTGGCGTGTGATAGCGCCCGGCCCTTGACGACAAAATGCATGTGAATGCGGGTGAACACCCTGGGATCGGCTTCTGCACGGTCGGCATCGAGTTCGACCACGCAATCTTCGACCGCCTCGCGCCCCTTTTCGAGGATATGGACCACGTCATAGGCCGAGCAGCCGCCAGTGCCGATCAGCACCAGTTCCATTGGGCTCGGCCCCGGCGTCTTGCCCTCCGGCCCGAACGCAGTGCCTAGCACCAGCTTGTGCCCATTGGCGGACTCGCCAACGAAAGTGCGCTCCTCGACCCATTTGACCCTTGCCTTCACCTGATACGTCCTTTCACCGCTCAAACGCACAACGTCCCGAAAATCCAAGACAGATTTTCGGGACGCCATTTCGTGGCCAAGGTGCCGGCGCTTTTCGCCGCAAGGGCAGTCCGCCCGAGAAATCAGAACGGGATTTCGTCGTCCAGCTCGCGCGACGAACCACCGCCGCCGCCCTTGTTGGCGCCACCGCGATTGAAACTTTCGCCCGGGCCGGACTGGCCGAAATCGGAACCGCGGCTCGCACCACCACCGGCATAGTTGCCGACCTGGCCGCCGCCCTCGCCCCGCGCATCGAGCATCTGCAGCTCGCCGCGGAATTTCTGCAACACGATTTCGGTCGTATAGCGGTCATTGCCGGTCTGGTCCTGCCATTTGCGCGTCTGCAGCTGGCCCTCGACATAGACCTTCATGCCCTTCTTCAGATACTGCTCGGCCACCTTGGCGATCTGGTCGTTGAAGATCACGACATTGTGCCACTCGGTCTTTTCCTTGCGCTCTCCGGACGTCTTGTCGCGCCAGCTTTCCGACGTCGCGATGCGGATGTTGACGACCGGGTCACCCGAATTCAGGCGGCGGATTTCAGGGTCCGCCCCGAGGTTGCCCACCAGAATGACCTTGTTGACGCTACCCGCCATGATACTTCTCCGCGCTCATCCGAAACCGAATTTTTGTCGCCGCACCTTACAGGCTATGGACAATCCCTGCCTGCCGTCGCTGCCTTTTCCCACAAGGTTTTTGTTCTCTTTTCGTTCTATAGGAGAGGCCCTGCACTGTCAATAGTTGTCAGTAAGAAGTAGTGTCTTGGCGTCGAATTTCCACAGACCATGGGATCGAGGCGAACGCATGAAGATGGTTGCGCATAACGATCAGCCGCAAGAAGAGTGGCGGACGGGAGTAAAGACCCGCATGCATGTCTCTGCCCGCAACGGCGCAACTCAACTTTGCATGTTTGAACAATGGGTCGAACCCACCGTTGGCGCCCCGACACATTGGCACCCGGTCGAGGAAGTACTTACCGTCATCGCTGGCAGGGCCGAGATGTGGATCGACGAAGAGCATCTCGTCTTGACTGCCGGACAGTCGCTTGTTGTCGCCGCGTACAGGCAACATGGCTTCCGAAACGTCGGCTCCGAATTGCTTCATATTCATGCTGTGCTCGCGTCACCAGTTTTCGAGGCGACGTTCAACGGATCCCCCGACATGGTGAGACGCTGGCTTCCAGCGAGTTCGTAAAACCTCGCCTGTCTTAAAAAATACCGCCTGTCTTAAAAAACACGGCTTGCCAAACCGATAAGTATTGACTTATTCTTCGGCATGATCGAAGCAGACATTTTTCGGGCACTAGCGGATCCAACGCGTCGCGCCGTCTATGAGCGGCTCGCCGACGGCGAGATGACGGTGTCGGAACTGCGCACTGGCATACCGGTATCGCAGCCGGCGGTATCGCAACATCTCGCAGTGCTGCGCGGCGCCGGCCTCGTGGTCGAGCGCCGGGCCGGTCGCAACGCCTATTACCGCGTCGATCCGAAGGGGCTTGCGCCACTGCTCGGCTGGATCGAACGCTACCGTGCGTTCTGGCCAGAGCGCATCGAAAGGCTCAAGACGGTTTTGAAGGACATGGACCAATGACCAACCGAGGCAAAGAACGCGCCGAAATGGCCGCAGACAAGATCGAGTTCGAGTGCGAGCTGCCCGAACCGCCGGAAAAGGTGTGGCGGGCACTGACGGTGCCGGACCTGCTCGCGGCCTGGATGATGCCGAACGACATCAAGCCCGAAATCGGCAACCGCTTTGCCTTCAAAGCGCCGAATGCGCCGATCGAGTGCGAAATCCTCGACGCGGATCCCGGACGGCTGCTGCGCTATTCCTGGCGGGAGCGCCCGGCGCCCGGCGATACGCAGGTGCCGCCCGGCAGCCCCCTGGACAGCGCAATGAACGACAGCCCAGTGGACAGCATCGTCACCTTTACGCTCGACCGCACCGTTTCCGGCGGCACGCATCTACGCATCGTCCATGACGGTTTTGCTCGGGCAGCAGTGCCAGAGATCGCGATGGCAGGCGCCGGTTGCCGGCTTTCCTTTGAAGCGCGCACTCCCAGGCACAAGCAGATCGCCGCAAACACCCCGCGCCTCTTCCTGCGCGCGGCCTGAACGACAACAGTCAACGGAGACAACCGATGAGCGGCCTTGCCAATCTGGTGCCGATGGTGATCGAGCAGTCGAGCCGCGGCGAACGTGCCTTCGACATATTTTCGCGGCTGCTGCGCGAGCGCATCGTCTTCATCAACGGCCCGATCGATGACGGCACCTCGGCGCTGGTGTGCGCCCAGCTTCTGTCGTTGGAATCCGACAATCCCGACAAGGAGGTCTCGCTCTACATCAACTCGCCGGGCGGCGTGGTGACCAGCGGTTTCGCCATCTACGATACGATGCAGTATATCAGCTGCCCGGTCTCCACGGTTTGTATGGGCTTCGCCGCCTCGATGGCCTCGTTCCTTTTGATGGCCGGCACACCGGGGCGGCGCATCGCGCTACCCAACACCAGCATCGTGCTGCATCAGCCTCTCGGCGGTTTCCAGGGCCAAGCCTCCGATATCCAGCGCCATGCCGAGGGCATCCTTCGCACCAAGCGGCGCATGACCGATCTTTACGCCCGCCATTGCGGCCGCACCTACGAAGAAGTGGAACGCACGCTCGACCGCGACTTTTTCATGACCGCGCAGGAGGCCAAGGATTGGGGCCTCGTCGACCATGTTTTCGACACTCGCAAGCAGGCCGCATGAACGAGCCGGGCCGGCGGACGGAACTGAGGCGATTGAGCGCCCGCAATTTCAGCGCCATCGGTCTGGTCTTGCCGCTATCGCGGCACTATAGTCCGGCGATGACCGCCAGCCGCTCATCCAGCCTGTTATGCCTTGCCATCGCTACCGTTGCCGGCACGAACATGCTGGTGGGTATGGCACTTGCCCAAGATAATTCGACGTCTTCGCAAAAGCGCGCTCTGCCCGGTGTGACCAGCGATTATCGCATCGCCGAGCCAGCGCCGCGGCCTGAGCCTGACGATATGGCTCTAGGCAGCGGCAACGGCACCTTCAAGATTGGCGATACCGACGTTCGGATTTCCGGTAGCATCACCATTGATGTCGCTACCGGCGGGATCAGGCCCTCCAGCCGCTAAGTTCGCCTGGTGTGAACCACAAATATTGCGCTTCAAACGAACAGCCCCGCCATTGCTTTGCAACTGGCGGGGCTTTCTTGGATCTGAAATCCAAATTGCCGGGAGTGTACTGCCGGCTTTTTATTTCGGATGCTTCGCGGCGTTCAGCCGACGATCCGACTAGCAGTCTCTGATTGTTGTGGGGATCGGCAGGTCAACGTGGGCAGGTAGCGCTAAACGCCTGACCTGGCTACTTATACCTGCCGCGGCTCCAGCGACACGTGGAGCCTCAAGGAACAATCCGGTGGAGTCATGCCTCTGCTCTCCTTCTGTTCGTTGCGACTGTCGTCGAAGCGCTCATCGCATAACCCGCGGCGTCTCGCAGGCTAGCCCCAGGCCGCAAGGCCATCGAAAGACGGCCGGCTTCGTTGACAATTGGATTCTGCCCCCATGACGCGGGGACGTCAACCTTGAATAGCCGGGTTGCCGAAAAATGTGATCGCGAGACGCTTTGTGAAGCCGGCTGCGCGGGCAGCTTTTGTCAGGAGCGTGTTCGGCCTTTGTTCTTTCCGCTTGCCCGTTCGCGCGAAAGGCGGTTAAACGCTTTGGTCGGGAGTTGTGGCGTCTCTCGAAAAGGCGGCGAAATTACCTACATAGGGGGTGGTCGGGAAAACCCGCCCATCCCACGAATTCCAGATTCTGAGGCGGCGACCGGCGATGGCCGACCATAAATATCTCTCCATTCGCGGGGCACGCGAACACAATCTGAAGAATGTCGATCTCGACCTGCCGCGTGACAGCCTGATCGTCATGACCGGCCTGTCGGGGTCGGGCAAGTCGTCGCTTGCCTTCGATACCATCTACGCCGAGGGCCAGCGCCGCTATGTCGAGAGCCTTTCGGCCTATGCACGGCAATTCCTCGAAATGATGCAGAAGCCGGACGTCGACCAGATCGACGGCCTGTCGCCGGCCATCTCCATCGAGCAGAAGACCACCTCGAAGAACCCTCGTTCGACGGTCGGCACCGTCACCGAGATCTACGATTATATGCGGCTTTTGTTCGCCCGCGTCGGTGTACCCTATTCGCCGGCCACCGGCCTGCCGATCGAGAGCCAGACGGTCTCGCAGATGGTCGACCGGGTGCTTGCGGTCGAGGAAGGCACCCGGCTGTTCATTCTGGCGCCGATGGTGCGCGGCCGCAAAGGCGAGTACCGCAAGGAACTGCTGGAGCTGCAGAAGAAGGGTTTTCAGCGCGTCAAAGTCGATGGCGTCTTCTATGAGATCGCCGACGTGCCGGCGCTGGACAAGAAGTACAAGCACGACATCGACGTCGTCGTCGACCGCATCGTCGTGCGCGGCGATCTGGCGACGCGGCTCGCCGATTCCATCGAGACCGCGCTGAAGCTGGCCGACGGGCTGGCGGTGGCGGAATTTGCCGACAAGCCGCTCGACGCCAGCCAGACCGGCGAGGATTCGGTCAACAAATCGAAGAACGAGACGCATGAACGCATGCTGTTCTCGGAAAAGTTCGCCTGCCCGGTGTCCGGCTTCACCATTCCCGAGATCGAGCCCAGGCTGTTCTCCTTCAACAATCCGTTCGGCGCCTGCCCGACCTGCGACGGGCTCGGCAGCCAACGCGCCATCGACGCCAGCCTGGTCGTGCCCGACGAGAATGTCTCGCTGCGCGCCGGCGCCGTCAGCCCGTGGGCGAAGTCGACCTCGCCCTATTATGCGCAGACGCTGGAAGCGCTGGGCATTGCCTATGGCTTCAAGCTCGGCGACAAGTTCAAGGATTTGAGCGAGGAGGCAAGGCAAGCCGTCCTGCACGGCACCGGCGAGCGCGAAATCACTTTCCATTATGATGACGGTCTGCGCTCCTACAAAACGACGAAAACCTTCGAGGGCGTCATCCCCAATCTCGAGCGCCGCTGGAAGGAAACCGAATCCGCCTGGATGCGCGAGGAGATCGAGCGCTTCATGTCGGCCACGCCCTGCCCGGCCTGCCGCGGCTATCGGCTGAAGCCCGAGGCGCTCGCGGTCAAGATCGCCGGCAAGCACATTGGCGAGGTCACCGAGCTGTCCATCCGCAAGGCCGACCAGTGGTTCACCGATCTGCCCGCTTCGCTCAACGACAAGCAGAACGAGATTGCGGTGCGCGTGCTCAAGGAAATCCGGGAGCGGCTGCGCTTCCTCAACGATGTCGGTCTCGACTATTTGACGCTGTCGCGCAACTCCGGCACGCTTTCAGGCGGTGAGAGCCAGCGCATCCGTCTGGCGTCGCAGATCGGCTCCGGCCTGACCGGCGTACTTTACGTGCTCGACGAGCCGTCGATCGGTCTGCACCAGCGCGACAACGCCCGCCTGCTCGACACGCTGAAGCATCTGCGCGACATCGGCAACACGGTCATCGTCGTCGAGCATGACGAGGACGCCATCCTGCATGCCGACTACGTCGTCGATATCGGCCCGGCGGCCGGCATCCATGGCGGCCACATCATCGCCCAGGGCACGCCGCAGCAGATCATGGCGACGCCCGCTTCGATCACCGGCAAATACCTGTCGGGCGAGCTCGAAGTGGCGACGCCGGCAGCGCGGCGTGAGGCCAAGAAGAACCGCCGGCTGAAGGTCGTCGGCGCGCGCGGCAACAACCTGAAGAACGTCACCGCCGAAATCCCGCTCGGCACGTTTACCGCCGTCACCGGCGTATCCGGCGGCGGCAAGTCGACCTTCCTGATCGAGACCCTGTTCAAGGCGGCGTCGCGCCGCATCATGGGCTCGCGCGAGCATCCGGCCGAGCACGACCGCATCGAGGGGTTGGAATTCCTCGACAAGGTCATCGACATCGACCAGTCGCCGATCGGGCGCACCCCGCGCTCCAACCCTGCCACCTATACCGGCGCCTTCACGCCGATTCGCGACTGGTTCGCCGGCCTGCCGGAGGCCAAGGCGCGCGGCTACCAGCCGGGGCGCTTCTCGTTCAACGTCAAGGGCGGCCGCTGCGAGGCCTGCCAAGGCGACGGCGTCATCAAGATCGAGATGCACTTCCTGCCCGACGTCTACGTCACCTGCGACGTCTGCCACGGCAAGCGTTACAACCGCGAAACGCTGGACGTGCTGTTCAAGGGCAAGTCGATCGCCGACGTTCTCGACATGACGGTCGAGGAAGGCGTCGATTTCTTCGCCGCCGTGCCTGGCGTGCGCGACAAGCTGGAGACGCTGAAACGGGTCGGCCTCGGCTACATCCATGTTGGCCAGCAGGCAACGACTTTGTCGGGCGGCGAGGCGCAGCGCATCAAGCTTGCCAAGGAACTGTCGCGCAAGGCGACCGGCAAGACGCTCTACATCCTCGATGAGCCAACCACCGGCCTGCATTTCCACGACGTGGCCAAGCTGCTTGAAGTGCTGCACGAGCTGGTCGACCAGGGCAACACGGTGGTCGTCATCGAGCACAATCTCGAGGTGGTCAAGACGGCTGACTGGGTACTCGATCTTGGCCCCGAAGGTGGTGACGGCGGCGGTGAGCTGGTGGCGTCCGGCACGCCGGAGGACATCGTCCGCGAAAAACGCAGCTATACCGGACAGTTCCTGAGGGAATTGCTGGAGCGGCGCCCCGGAGGCAAGCGCGAAGCGGCGGAGTGATGGTAAAGAACGGTCTCATCACGGTCCAAAGCCGCTTCGGCGTGGCCGAAACGATCGATCGCCTGGTCGGGACCGTGGAACGCGCAGGATTGCTGGTCTTCGCCCGCATTGACCACGCCGCCGGTGCGCGCAGTGTCGAAGCTTCCCTGCGTCCGACCCAGCTTCTGATTTTTGGCAACCCGAAAGGCGGCACGCCGCTGATGCAGGACCGGCAACTTGCCGGCATCGATCTGCCGGTCAAGGCACTGGCTTGGGAGGACGAGCAAGGCAAGGTCTGGCTCTCCTACAATGACGCGCACTGGCTCGCTGAGCGCCACGGCTTGGGCGACGCCAGTCGCAATGCCGTCGCCGCGATAGCGGCCGGCATGGACAAGGTGATTGCGGCCGCTGTCGGCGCGGGCCAGTTTTGATCATGAGAGCCGCTCGGGCCGATGATCTCCCCACGGTGATCTCGCTCACCACCGACGCCTACGCGCCCTACACTGCCCTGCTCGGCGCACCGCCGATCCCCGAGGACTACGTGCCGCGCATAGAACGCGGCGAGGTCTGGCTTTCGGAGCAGGACGGACAGCCGGCCGGCTTGATCGTTCTCGAACGACATGCGGACCATACAATGATCTTCAGCGTCGCCGTTGCGCCCGCCTTTCAGGGCAAGGGTTTCGGCATCGGGCTGCTCGACTGGGCCGAGCAACAGACGCGCCTGTGGAGCTTGCCTGAAATCCGACTCTACACCAATGCCAGAATGGAACGGAACGTTTCGTTGTATAAGGCCTACGGCTTTCGCGAAACGGGTCGCCGGCCCAATCCATATCGGCCAGGATGGACGGTCGTCGACATGGCGAAAGCCGTCGAGACGACCGCCATCGCGTGATCCTTTTCTGCAAACCGGGAGGACGACCATGACTCAATCAGGAACAATCCGCGCCGGCATGGGCGGCTGGACCTTCGAGCCGTGGGACACGTCCTTCTACCCGGACAAATTGTCGAAGGCCAAGCAACTGCATTATGCCAGCCGGCAGGTGCCCACTGTCGAGGTCAACGGCACCTATTATTCGAGCTTCAAGGAGCCGACCTTCGTCAAATGGGCCAACGAGGCGCCGGATGGTTTCGTCTATTCGCTGAAGGGCAACCGCTTCGTCACCAACCGCCGCGTGCTCGGCGAGGCCGGGGAATCGATCATGCGCTTCCTCGGGTCGGGCGTCGCGGCACTTGGCGACAAGCTCGGGCCGATCCTGTGGCAGTTCGCGCCGACCAAGAAATTCGACCCAGACGATTTCGAGGCCTTCCTCAAGCTGTTGCCGGAAAAGCAGGACGGCGTTGCGCTGCGCCACGCGGTCGAGGTGCGCAACGACAGCTTCGTCGTGCCGGAGTTCGCCGCCTTGGCGCGAAAGCATAAGGCCGCCATCGTCTATGCCGACCACGCCAAATATCCGGGGATTGCCGACGTTACCGGCGATTTCATCTATGCGCGGCTGCAGACCGGTAGCGACGACAATCCCGATTGCTACACGCCAAAGGCGCTCGACGAATGGGCGGCGCGCGCAAAAACCTGGGCGGAAGGCAAGGTGCCGGCCGACCTGTCGCGCGCCGATCCTTCAACCGACGCGCCGGTCAAGCCACGCGATGTGTTTGTCTACTTCATCACCGAGGGCAAGGTCCGCGCTCCATTCGGCGCCATCGCGCTGATGAAGCGGGTCGCAGGCTGACGCCCCGCTGTCGGTGGTCCGCCTGGCTTGGTCCTAAACTACCGGCTATGCGGCGCGTTCGTCCGGACGCCGATCAACCCTGACGATCTCGTTGAAAGCATCGAGATCGACATAGAAGACCTTGGTGATCTCCGCGATGAGTTCGTCATGGTCATACCCCTGCGATTTCAGAATGTTGATGGCTGTCAGGATATCGACGCGCTCCGTGAGCCGTCGTTTCTGGTAGTCCTCGACATAGCGCTCCATCGTCTGGCCCTGGCTCCCAAGCACCCGAAATGTTGGACGACAACAGATCGCTGGAAGGGCTTGCGCGCAAGCGTGCGGACGCAGCCGCGCCTTCCCCTGATCTGCCAAGTTGAAACTGCTACGGAAAGCGGCCGACTCACCAAGGCCAAGCAAAATCTAGCACGCAATCTGCAGCGCGCCAGAGTTGCAAAGTAATGGAATCAATAAGAATTCAGACAGTCAGGAATTTGCGGACGTCCGCCCGGTCGAGATCCTCGGCGGGGCCGGTATGGACGATCTGACCGCGGTCCATGATGTTGACCTCGTCGGCCAATTCCCGGCAGAAGTCGAGATATTGTTCGACCAGAAGCACGGCGATACCGGCCTGGTCGCGCAGATAGCGGATGGCGCGGCCGATGTCCTTGATGATCGACGGCTGGATGCCTTCGGTCGGCTCGTCGAGCACCAGCAGCTTCGGCCGCATCACCAGCGCCCTGCCGATGGCAAGCTGCTGCTGCTGGCCGCCGGAAAGATCGCCGCCGCGGCGCGCGAGCATCTGCTTCAGCACCGGAAACAATTCGAAGACGTGACCGGGAATGTTGCGATCGGCGCGCTTCAACGGCGCAAAACCCGATTCGAGGTTTTCCCGCACCGTAAGCAGCGGAAATATCTCCCTGCCCTGCGGCACGAATGCGATGCCCGACCGGGCGCGATCATACGCCGCGCTCCGGTCGAGCGCCTTCCCCTCGAAGGCAACGCTTCCGCTCGTCAGCCGGTGATGGCCGACGATCGATCTCATCAAACTGGTCTTGCCGACGCCGTTGCGGCCGAGCACGCAGGTGATCTTGCCGGCGCCGGCCTTCAGCGAGACGCCGCGCAGCGCCTGGGCAGCGCCGTAGTGCAGCGTGGCATTGGAGACTTCGAGCATGGTCAGCGCTTTCTCCAACGCGTGAAGAACGAAAGGTCGAAATGATGGAACGGAACGCGCCAGACCATGTTCATCTCCCCAGATAGACTTCGACGACGCGCTCGTCGGCCGAAACGAAGTCGAGGCTGCCCTCGGAAAGCACCGAGCCTTCGTGCAGGCAGGTAACCTTGACGCCGAGCTCGCGCACGAAATGCATGTCGTGCTCGACGACGATGACCGAATGGTCGCGCGCGATATCCCTGAGCAGCCGCGCGGTTTCCTCGGTCTCGGCGTCGGTCATGCCGGCAACCGGTTCGTCGACCAGCAGCAGCTTCGGATCCTGCGCCAGAAGCATGCCGATCTCGAGCCATTGCTTTTGGCCGTGGCTCAGATTGGCGGCGAGTTCGTCACGCTTGTCGCCAAGCCGGATGATGCCGAGGATGTCGTCGATCTGCCGCACGTCCGCGGCCGAGCGACGATGGAACAGTGCCGGGAAGATCGAGCGCGGGCCTTTCAGCGCCAGCATCAGATTGTCCTCGATCGTGTGGCTTTCGAAGACGGTCGGCTTCTGGAATTTACGGCCGATGCCCATCATGGCGATTTCGGCCTCGTCGTGTTTGGTTAGGTCGACCTCACCGTTGAAGAAAACTTCACCCGCGTCGGGCCGCGTCTTGCCGGTGACGATGTCCATCATCGTCGTCTTTCCGGCGCCGTTGGGGCCGATGATCGCCCGCATCTCGCCCTTGTCGAGCACCAGCGAAAGGTTGTTGATGGCGCGAAACCCGTCGAAGGAAACCGACACGCCGTCGAGATAGAGGATGGTGTTGCTCTTCGACATCAGGCCATCACTCCGCCGGCTGCGGTTCGGCGCCGGAGGCCGACCAGTCGCCCGGCCTTCTCGCCGCCGAGCGGTCGGTTTTCGGCGGCACCGGCGCATCGGGATCGATGCCGGCTTCTTCGGCAACCGAGGCCGCCCGCAGCGCCTTGGCGTTGCCGCGCCAGGAATCCCACATGCCGATGATGCCCTTGGGCAGGAACAGCGTGACGGCGACAAACAGTCCGCCCAGCGCAAACAGCCAGAATTCAGGCAGCACGCCGGTGAACCAGGATTTACCGGCATTGACCAGAAGCGCGCCGATGATCGGCCCGACGATGGTGCCGCGCCCGCCGACGGCCGCCCACACCACCACCTCGATCGAATTGGACGGCTCGAATTCGCCAGGGTTGATGATGCCGACCTGTGGCACGTAAAGCGCACCGGCGATGCCGGCCATCACCGCCGACACGGTGAATGCGAACAGTTTGACGTTCTCCGCCCGCCAGCCGAGAAAGCGTGTGCGGCTTTCGGCGTCGCGCACCGCCATCAAAAGCTTGCCGTACTTGGAACCGACGATTGCCCAGGTGACGAAGACGGCAAACGCCAGCATGACGGCGCTGGCCGCGAACAGCGCCGACCGCGTCATGTCGGCCTGCACGTTGAACCCTAGAATGTCCTTGAAATCGGTCAGGCCGTTATTGCCGCCGAAACCCATGTCGTTGCGGAAAAAGGCAAGCAGCAGCGCATAGGTCATCGCCTGGGTGATGATCGACAGATAGACGCCGGTGACGCGGCTGCGGAAGGCAAACCAGCCGAAGACGAAGGCGAGCAGGCCGGGCACCGCAAGCACCATGACCGCGGCAAACCAGAAATGGTCGAAACCATACCAGAACCATGGCAATTCCTTGTAGTTAAGGAACACCATGAAATCCGGCAGCAGCGGATTGCCGTAGACGCCGCGCGAGCCGATCTGGCGCATCAGATACATGCCCATCGCATAACCGCCGAGCGCGAAGAAGGCGCCGTGGCCGAGCGAGAGGATGCCGCAATAGCCCCAGACGAGATCGAGCGCCAAGGCGAGCAGCGCGTAGCAGAGGTATTTGCCGGTGAGCGCAACGATATAGGACGGCACGTAAAACGCACTTGTCGGCGAGACCGCAAGATTGAGCAGCGGCACGACGATTGCAACCGCCAGCAGGATGAAGATGGTGATGGCGACGCGGCGGTCGGCGTCGGCGGCAAAGAAGCGTCCCGTGATCATGCTTCCACCGACCTGCCCTTTAGCGCGAACAGACCGCGCGGGCGTTTCTGGATGAACAGGATGATCAGCACCAGGACGACGATCTTGCCGAGCACTGCTCCGGCATAAGGCTCGAGGAACTTGTTGACGATGCCGAGCGAGAAAGCGCCGACCAGCGTGCCCCAAAGATTGCCGACACCGCCGAAAACGACGACCATGAAGCTGTCGATGATGTAGCCGCGGCCGAGATTGGGCGAGACGTTGTCGATCTGGCTGAGCGCGACACCGGCGATGCCGGCAATGCCGGAGCCGAGTGCAAACGTTAGCGCATCGACCCAAGGCGTCCTGATGCCCATCGAGGCAGCCATGCGGCGATTGGCGGTGACGGCACGCATCTGCAGCCCCCAGGGCGTCCGTTTCATCACGTAGAGCAGCACCGCGAACACGCCGAGCGCGAATACCAGGATCCAGAGCCGGTTCCAGGTCACGGCAAGCTGGCCGATATTGAACGAGCCGGACATCCATGACGGGTTGCCTACCTCCTGGTTGGTCGGCCCGAAGATGGTGCGTACGGCCTGCTGCAGGATCAGCGACACACCCCATGTCGCCAGCAGGGTTTCCAGCGGCCGACCGTAGAGATAGCGGATCAGCCCGCGCTCGATGACAAGGCCGACGAGCGCCGCCACCAGGAAGGCCAGCGGCAGGGCGATGACCAGCGACCAGTCGAACAGGCCGGGAAAGGAATTGCGAATAACCTCCTGCACGACGAAGGTCGTGTAGGCGCCGAGCATGACCATCTCGCCATGCGCCATGTTGATGACGCCCATGACGCCGAAGGTGATGGCAAGGCCAATCGCCGCCAGCAGCAGCACCGATCCGAGCGATATGCCGTACCAGATGTTCTGGCCGGCATCCCACAGCGCCAGCGTCGAATTGATGTCGGCGATCGCCGCGGTCGCCGCGTCCTTCACCGCACCTTCGGAACTGGCCTCTACCGACGTGAGTAGCGACACCGCATCGCGGTCGCCGCGCGCACTGATGAGCGCGATCGCGCCCAGTTTGTCGGCCTCCGGCCTGTCGGAAACGAGAATCGACGCGGCGCGGGCCTGTTCTAGCAGCGCCTTGACGCTTGCCACGCTCTCATTGGCGATCACGGTGTCGAGCGGCTCGATGTTTGCCGCGTCCGGCGTCTTGAACATGGTGTCGGCGGCGGCAATGCGCACGGCCGGGTCCTTGGAGCCGAGCGTCAGCGTGCCCAACGCATCGCGAATGACGCGGCGCAGCGTGTTGTTGACCTTGATCTTGGTGATGTCGGCCTTGGCAGCTTCGCCCGATCCTTCGCCGGTAAGCGCATCGAGCAGCTCGATGCCGTCGCCGCTCTCCTTGCCGACAAAAACCAGTGAATCGGCCTTGCGCACGTAAAGGCTGCCCTCCGCAAGCGCGGCAAGCGGCCGTTCTACGGCCGGATCGCCGGAAGCCGCAAGCTCCCGCACCACGGCTTCTATCGCCGGAAAATTGGCGGCGGTGGCGAATTTGGCGATGACGACACGCAGATCTGCTTCGCTGGCGTTCGACGGCAGCAGCGTCCCCAGGAGAAGGAGCAGCATCAGGCCAATCGCGCGGATCAGGATCATTGGTTTCTGGTGGCTCTTGAAGATTGAATGTTGCCTCCGGGCAGGCTGGAGGAGGAGCCTGCCCGGAGGCTTGCGGGTCTGGGAGGACAGACCGGGAGGATCAGTTGGTTCCCTTGCCGCCGCATTTGCCGGTGGCAACGTTGAAGTTGCCGCAGGACAGAGGCGCGCGCCAATCGGAGATCAGGTCCTTGGAGTCAGGCAGATAGTCGGACCACTCGTCGCCCATCACCAGGCCGGGCGTCTGCGAAACGGTTTCGAACTGGCCGTCGGCCTGGATTTCGCCGATCAGCACCGGCTTGGTGATGTGATGGTTCGGCATCATCGTCGAATAACCGCCGGTCAGGTTCGGCACCGAGACGCCGACCATGGCGTCGATTACCTTGTCCGGATCGGTGGTGCCGGCCTTCTCGACCGCCTTCACCCACATGTTGAAGCCGATATAATGGGCTTCCATCGGGTCGTTGGTGGTGCGCTTGTCGTTCTTGATGAATTTGTGCCAGTCGGCGATGAACTTCGCGTTCTCGGGCGTGTCGACGCTCTCGAAATAGTTCCAGGCGGCGAGATGGCCGACCAGCGGCGCAGTGTCCAGACCGGCAAGCTCTTCCTCGCCGACCGAGAAGGCCATGACCGGGATGTCCTCGGCCTTGATGCCCTGGTTGCCGAGCTCCTTGTAGAACGGCACGTTGGCGTCGCCATTGACGGTCGAGACCACGGCGGTCTTCTTGCCGGCCGAGCCGAACTTCTTGATCGCCGAAACTTCGGTCTGCCAGTCGGAGAAGCCGAACGGCGTGTAGTTGACCATGATGTCTTCCGCAGCGACGCCCTTGGCCTTCAGATAGGCCTCGAGGATTTTGTTGGTGGTGCGCGGGTAGACGTAGTCGGTGCCTTCGAGAACCCAGCGCTTCACCGAACCGCCGTCCTCGCTCATCAGATAGTCGACCGCGGGAATGGCTTGCTGGTTCGGCGCCGCACCGGTGTAGAACACGTTGCGTTCGCTCTCCTCGCCCTCATACTGGACGGGATAGAAAAGGATGTTGTCGAGTTCGCTGAACACCGGCAGCACCGATTTGCGCGACACCGAGGTCCAGCAGCCGAACACCGCCGCGACCTTGTCCTTGGAGATCAGCTCGCGCGCCTTTTCGGCGAACAGCGGCCAGTTGGAAGCCGGATCGACGACCACCGCCTCGAGCTTCTTGCCGAGCAGGCCACCCTTGGCATTCTGCTCTTCGATGAGCATCAGCATGGCGTCCTTCAGCGTCGTCTCCGAGATCGCCATGGTTCCCGACAGCGAATGGAGGATGCCGACCTTGATGGTGTCGTCGGCCGCCTTGGCGGGAACGCTCATCAGCAGGCCGGCGGTGACCACGCCGGCCGAAAACATTTTTGTTATTGTCGAGAAACTGCCCCTCATACTTTTAAACTCCCAAGCTGGTTAACTGCATCGGAACAGACCATGCAACGGCTGTGCCAATCACCGGCGAAAGATCGGAGGGTTTGAGATTTCCCAGCCCTGTCAGTCGGTTAATGTATTAGCCGCAGGAGATGAACCTCGCCTGCCAGGTTTGAAATGAGAAAAGATCACTCGTATCAGCCTAAGTTTTACTCATATACAGGCCAATGCCCGAATTTTGAGCAGCATCATATGAGCGCTGGCGAGGATTGCAGCGCCGCAGCGAAATGGGGCAAGTTCGAACCCTTAAACGAGCGACGCCATGGCCTTCCGAACGTCTTGCATTTTCATCACCATGCTTCTGCTGGCGACGACGACCGTAGCGCGCGCCGGCTTCAGCGACGGCAAGCTGCCGGACGGCTCCTATCATTGCGAAGTCTATCTGCTGGGCATGTTCCTCAGCCTCGGCGACATTACCATCAAGGGAAACGTCTATAGCGGTCCGGTTAGCTTCGGCACCGCGCCGCAGAGTTATAACTACCAGATGGATGCAGACGGGGTGATTACCTGGCTGGGTCCGCTGGGCGGCTACACCAGCGGTGGCAACTCGATCTCGCTTACGCAAGCGACGCTGGAAAGCGGAACCACCCCGTCCTTCGACATCATCATGAAGCAGCCAGACGGCGCCTTTACCGCCTCGACCTGCACGAAGCGTTGAAAAGGAACCTGGCGAGGTTCCGTACTCCGAAGTAGAAGCCGCCTAGCTCTCCGCTGCCATGTCGAGCGCCAGCCGGGTCATATCGGTGAAAAGCCCCTGGCGTTCGGAATAGTCGGTCTGCTCGCCGGTTGCCACATTGTCGACGACGGTCAGGATGGACAGCGCCCGGGCGCCGAAATCGGCCGCAATGCGGTAGAGTGCGCTGGTTTCCATATCCACGGCGAGCGCCCCCTGTGCCTGTGCTTCGGCAAAGCGTTCGCGCCCCAGCGGATGATAAAAAATATCGCTGCAGATCGTCAGTCCGGCCCGATGGTCGATGCCGAGTTCCGAAGCGCGGGCCAACGCCTGGGCCAACAATGCAGGATCGGGGCCGGCATCGGCACGATAGAGACCAAAAACCTGGCCGCTCTCCGCATTTTCGCCGCGCACCGATTGTGCGATCACCAGGCTGCGCAGCGCCATCTCGGCGGTCAGGCCACCGCAGGTGCCGGTGCGGATCAACGTTTTCGCACCGTAGAAGTCCAGCAGCTCGTGCACGTAGACCAGGAATGACGGGACGCCGATGCCGGTGGACTGGATGCTGACAGGCTTGCCGCGAAACAACCCGGTAAAGCCGAGCGCGCCGCGGCGGCGGTTGACGCAGCGCGGCGCTTCCAGAAAGGTCTCCGCCATCCATTCAGCGCGCTGCGGGTCGCCCGGCAGCAGCACCGTGCTTGCGTAGTCGCCTTTGCTAGCCTCGTTGTGTGGCGTCACGGCATGCTTTCCAAAACCCGTCGCCCGTTTCGCCTGTAATCATGGCAGTCTCACGACATTGCGCAAGCGGAGCGTTGGAAGGGTCAGGATTCCAGCATGTCCTTTACGATCGTGGCCAATTGCTTGAGCGAAAACGGCTTCGGCAAGAAGCCGAAATGCGCGTCGGCCGGCAAGTTCTTGGCGAACGCGTCTTCGGCATAGCCGGACACGAAGATAAACTTGATGTCGGGCTGCCGTTTGCGCAATTCGCCAAGCAGCGTCGGACCATCCATTTCCGGCATCACCACGTCCGACACCACGACGTCGACCTTGCCGCCGAGCGCTTCGTAGACTTCAAGCGCCTCGACGCCCGACGACGCCTCGTGGACGGTGTAGCCGCGCGATTTCAGCGCCCGCATGCCGCCCATGCGCACGGCGTCCTCGTCCTCGACCAGCAGCACCGTGGCCGAGCCCGACAGATCCTTGGCTGAGTCGGCGATCTTGGCAGGAGCGGCCGGCACTTCTCCAGCCTCGCCCGCCTTCCTTGCCTCCGCAATGTGCCGCGGCAGGAAGATGCGGAACACGGATCCCTTGCCAACTTCGGAATCGCAGAAGATGAAGCCGCCTGTCTGCTTGATGATGCCATAGACCATGGACAGGCCGAGGCCAGTTCCCTTGCCAACCTCCTTTGTCGTGAAGAAGGGCTCGAAGATCTTTTTCAGCACATCAGGCGCGATACCACTGCCGCTGTCCTCGACCTCGACCAGCACATAGTCGGCCGGAGTAAGTTCGCGGTAGGAAAAGGTCTTGCATTCCCCGGCGCTGACGTTGCGGGTGCGCACCGTGAGGTCGCCGCCGGCCGGCATTGCATCGCGCGCATTGACCACCAGATTGACCACCACTTGCTCGAACTGCCCGATATCGACCCTGACCGGCCACAGGTCGCGGCCATGGTCGATCTTGAGCTTGATATCGTTGCCGACCAGCCGGGCAAGCAGCATTCTGAGATCGGCGAGCACGTCGGTCAGGTTGAGCACCTCCGGCCGCAGCGTCTGCTTGCGCGAGAAGGCCAGCAACTGCCGCACCAGCGAGGCCGCCCGGTTGGCATTCTGCTTGATGTTCATGATGTCCGGGAATGACGGATCGGACGGCCGGTGGTTGGTCAACAGCAGGTCCGAGGCCATGATGATGGCGGTCAGCACATTGTTGAAATCATGCGCGATGCCGCCGGCGAGTTGGCCGACCGCCTGCATCTTCTGGCTCTGCGCCATCTGGCCCTCGAGGGCCTTTTGCTCAGTAGTCTCCACGGCATAGACGATGGCCGATTCCTCGGCGCCCTCGCCACCGGTACCGTCTGCGACCGCGTTGACGTAGAAGCGTATGTGGCGCTCCTCATTGCCGGGCAGCACCGTATCGATCGGCTCGATGTCAGCCTGTTGCTGGCGTGCCTTTTCAAAGGCCGCGGCGAAAGCCGGCCGGTCGCGCTCGTGGATCACCGTATCCAGCCGCACACGCCGATCGACCGCGTCGCGGTCGACGACCGAGGAAAACAGCGACAGGAATGGCGCATTGGTGCGCAGGATGCGGCCGGCATGGTCGACGCCGGCTATCGCCATCGGCGTCGAGTTGAAGAACCGCGTGAAGCGTATTTCCGATGCGCGGAGGTCGGCCGAAGCGTCCTCGCCTTGCGTCCGGTTGAGCACGATGGTGCGAGTCGGGCCGTTGAGCCCCTCTCGGCTGGCCGAGACACGATGCATGAAGCGCACCGGCAGCGCCTCGCCGGTCATCGTCGTCAGATCGAGGTCGATAACGGCATTGCGCGTGGTACCAGCGTCGGCCTTGACCGAACGGACCAGCGCCATGCCGTCCCCGGCGACGATCTCCGGCAGCGTGATGGCGCCGGGAGTGAAGCTGGCCAGGTCGATGCCCAGCCACTCCGCAAGAGTCGCGTTGATATAGGTGACGCGGCCTTCCTGGTCGGCCGAAAAGAAACCGGCCGGCGCATGGTCGAGGTGATCGATCGCCTTTTGGAGGTCGAGAAAGAACCGCTCCTGCTCGGCCCGTTCCCGCGAGATATCGGCAAGCTGCCAGGCAAGCATGGGCAGCCGCTGGCCGGGAACGCTGAAGGCGCGAGCCCGAACGCGGTACCAGCGCGCGCCCGGTTCGGCGCCTGGCCGAATGGACTGCGCGAGCCGAAACTCGCCGTCGCCCGGCTGGCCGTCCCGCAGGCCGGACGCCAGCCGGTATATGGTCACCGAGGCCTCGGGAACGTCTGAAAGCAAACCTTCGACGGTCTTGAGGTCGGCGGCCGACTCGGCACCCGTCATATCGGCATAGGTCCGGTTGGCGTAGATGATACGGCCTTTGGTGTCGGTGACCAGGAGACCTTGCGACATCGAATCGACGAAAGCTTTCGACAGTTCGTCGCTTGTCGAGCGCGGCGTGATGTGCACGAAGCCGATCGCAGTGGCGAATAGAAAGCCGACGCCGATCATCGCCAGCACGCCAAGCATGCCAAGCAGGAATGGATCGCCAAGGCGCTCGCGGAAAAGGCCGAAGACGATCGCTGCCCCAGTCAGGACGACGATGAAGACGATGAGCCGGGTGACCGCTCCCGGTCGCGTGTTCTGGTCGACGATAGGTACCGGATAGAAATCGCCGCGCGCTTCCTTGGCCATGTGCCCCCTGCTCGTGAATTCCGGTGTCGGTTGAATCATATTCTCAGGGTTGGGAAAAGGCCCGGCTGCAGATGTCCGCTAAAAATGACGCCGTTCGGCTCCCGGCGTTTCAAGCTGTTCACGAAGCGTGAAAGGCAACTTGCGGTGGCCTGCCGCAACAGTCTAGTGTCGCTTCTCTTCGAAAGCTGATTTTGGGGGAACCAATGCTGCAATGGCTGGATGGCGTGGCGGGTCCTGGTTATGCCGCAGCAATCCTATGGACGTTTGCAGTACTTGTCCTTCTGCTCATCATTCTTCTTATCATCAGGCTGATCCGCAGCCTGACGTTCGGGACATTCGTCGCCGGCGGCAGGAACCGCAAGACGCGGCTGGCTGTCATGGATGCCACAGCGGTCGACAGTCACCGGCGGCTGGTGCTGGTGCGCCGTGACGATATCGAGCACCTGCTCTTGATCGGTGGTCCGACCGACGTCGTCGTCGAGCGCGACATCAGGCTCTCGGCGTTGCGGCGCCCGGCATTGACCGGAGACAACGGCCACCAGCCGGCAGCAAGGTCTGCTTCGACCACAGCCGCGCCGGTGAGGCAAGCGCCACCGCAGCCGGCAAGCGTAACCGCGACCCCTGTCCGAGCCCGCCAGACGGCGACGATGCCGGCAACAATGCCGGCGCCGGCGCCGAAACCGGCATCGAACGTCACGCCGTTGCCAAGTTATGGATCCGTCAACGCCAGTGCCTCGCGGCATGCGCAGCCGCCGGCAAGACAGGACTCCCCGGCAAGATACGAGCCGCCGGCACAGCACGAGTCGATTGACGATGCGCTGATGAAGGAGCTGGAGGTTTCCCTTGACGAGCCACGCTTCAGCCAAACGCCGAGCAAGCCGGTGGCGAAGGCATCACCCTCTCTCGACGACGAGATGACGAAGCTCCTCGGCGAGTTGTCCAATCAGAAAAGATAGGCCGATAGCGAACGGCCAATGAAAATGGCCGGAAAACCGGCCATTGTGAACGCTTTACCGATGCCGCTGTTTTCCCGGCGACTCAGTCGTCGCGGTAGACCTTCTCGCGCCGCTCATGGCGCTCCTGTGCCTCGATCGACAAGGTGGCGATCGGGCGCGCGTCGAGCCGCTTCAGCGCGATCGGCTCGCCCGTCTCCTCGCAATAACCGTAAGTGCCTTCGTCAAGGCGCTGGAGGGCCGAATCGATCTTGGAGATGAGTTTTCGCTGGCGATCGCGGGCGCGAAGTTCGATGGCGCGGTCGGTTTCTGAGGAGGCGCGATCGGCGAGGTCGGGGTGGTTGGCGTTTTCCTGCTGCAGGATTTCGAGAGTTTCGCGCGCTTCGCGCAAGATGTCGTTCTTCCAGGTGACGAGCTTCATGCGAAAGTAGGATTTCTGCCGCTCGTTCATGAACGGCTCGTCTTCGGAGGGTACGTAATCGGCGGTAACGATGTCGTTCATTCGACTCACCCAACAAACCCCAAATTTGGCGCCTATATATTCGCGGACCGAAAGCTGCACAAGGTCAATCGACGACAGTTTCACGCAATTGTTAGTCTCGGACAAAACGGCATCGGCGATGCCCTTTTTGCGAAGAATACGACCGAATCCGTACATGATTCGCTATGCTTGAGGGGCGCTTGCCATTGCGCACGGAGCTCTTCTGATGGCAAATCCTGCGGCGTGCTGACGGGTTCGGTGCCCGGCACAACGGGGATCCGGTGACCAGACTGTACCTGCTGAGGCATGCGAAGGCCGGCTGGGCGCTGCCTGGCGTGGCTGACTTCGACCGCCCGCTCGATCCATCCGGCTTCGCCGATGCCGAAGCGATGGGCGTCCTGATGCGTTCCCGCAAATACGCACCGGCCCTCACCCTTTGCTCAAGCGCCAAGCGCGCCCGCCAGACGCTGGAAAGCCTGGCTGGCCACACCGACACGGGCCGGGTGCTGTTCTGTGACACCCTCTACAGCGACGATGCCGCCGCGTACCTCACTGCCATCCGGCAGAATGGCGGGCTGGATGCCTTGCTCGTCATCGGCCACAATCCGATGATTGAGGATCTCGCCATGGCGCTCTCGGGCGACGGCGACGAGACCGCGCGGGCCATGCTGAACCACGGCTTCCCGACCTCCGCACTTGCGGTGGTCCGGTTCAACGGCAGACTTGCCGAGGCTGCGCCAGGCACCGGCTATCTCGAAGCCTTCCTGACGCCTGCCGATATCTGAGGCCATTTCAAAGCCGCGCATCAAAGCCTATATCGGATCCTGACCGGCCCGCGAGAACAGATTTGCCATCAGCGCTGACGACTTTTACCGACGAGGCGAAGATTGCCTTGGATACATTGTCAGGCCGCGCTGCCGGGCTTTTCGCTCCGTCACTGCGTCTTGGCGTGACCGGGCTGTCCCGCGCCGGCAAGACGGTGTTCATCTCGTCCCTTGTGCACAATCTCGTCCATGGCGGACGCTTGCCGCTGTTTGAGGCACAAAAATCGGGGCGCATCGCCAGGGCTTTTCTCGAAGAGCAGCCGGACGACGCGGTCCCACGCTTCCAGTACGAGGATCACATCGCAGCTCTTGTCGACGATCGCGTCTGGCCGGATTCGACGCGTGCGATTTCCGAACTGAGGCTCACCATCGAATACGAATCGGCCTCTGGCTGGAGCCGCATGTTTTCCGCCGGCAAATTGTCGGTCGACATCGTCGATTATCCCGGCGAATGGCTGCTCGACCTGCCGCTGCTCGGCAAGTCCTACGCCGATTTTTCGCGTGAGGCCTTCGAGATGGCCGTGTTGGCGGTGCGTGTCGACCTTTCGCGGGAATGGCGGGCGCTCTCCGATCCGGTCGACCCCAACGCCGAGGCCGACGAGATGACGGCGCGCCGTCTCGCTGAGAGCTTCGCGGCCTATCTCAAGGCCTGCAAACTCGACGAGCGGGCGCTTTCGACCTTGCCGCCCGGCCGCTTCCTGATGCCTGGCGATCTTGAAGGCTCGCCCGCTCTCACCTTCGCGCCGCTGCCGAATCTGGGCGGCCGGCGCGCCCGCTCGGGATCGCTGCAGGCTATGATGGAGCGGCGCTACGAGGCTTACAAGACGCATGTCGTCAAACCGTTCTTTCGCGAACACATCACGCGTCTCGACCGCCAGATCGTGCTCATCGACGCATTGCAGGCATTGAATGCCGGCCCCGGTGCGATGGCCGATCTGGAGCGCGCGGTCACCGAAATTCTGTCCTGTTTCCGGCCCGGCCGGGGCAATTTCCTGACCGACCTGTTTTCGAGGCGTATCGACCGTATATTGGTGGCCGCGACCAAGGCCGACCATCTGCACCACGAAAGCCACGACCGGCTGCAGGCGATCGTGCGGCGGCTAGCCGACCGAGCCGTGGCGCGGGCGAATTTCACCGGCGCCGACGTCGACGTCGTCGCTTTGGCTGCCATGCGCGCGACCCGGGAAGGCACGGTCAAGCAGGACCGCGAGACTTTGCCGGTCATTATCGGCACGCCATTGCGCGGCGAAAACATCGATGGCGAAACCTTTGACGGAAAGACCGAAACAGCCATATTTCCCGGTGATTTGCCGGAGAAAGTTGATGCGGTGTTCGACGTTTCCGAATCGACCCGCCGGCAGAACAATGACGACCCCGCGATCCGCTTCGTGCGCTTTCGCCCGCCGAAACTCGAGCGCACCGCCGAGGGCGTGACGCTGTCGCTGCCACATATCAGGCTCGACCGCGCGCTGCAGTTCCTGATCGGAGATCATCTCGCATGAGTGCGCCCCGCAGACCGGCGGCCTTTCGCATAGAGCCGGAGCCCCAGCAGAAGGAAGACTCGACGGCTCACCATGCTCCGTCCGAGACCGCGCCGGCGCGAAAGCCGCGTACCGTGACGGCGGATCTTGCCGTGGTCACACCGGCGGAGACCGACGTCTTCGACGAGCCTGATATCGTCGTTGCCGAACCGCCGCCGGCGATTGCGCCGCGAAAACGTTCGCTGCTTGGCAGCCTGTTCTTCGGCGCGCTGGGCGTTCTGGTTTCGCTCGCCGTCGGCCTCTGGACCGACCAGCTGATTCGCGATCTGTTCGAGCGCGCCGAGTGGCTGGGCTGGCTGGCTGCCGCTATGGCCGCGATCGCCATCCTGGCGCTTCTGATCATCCTCGTGCGCGAATTCATGGCGATTGCCCGCCTTGCCGAGGTCGAAAAGTTGCAGAAGCGGGCGCTCGATGCGATTGCCCGTGACGATCCGAAGGCCGCCCGCGCCGTGGCCGACGAGTTGTCGGTCTTTGTCTCGGCCAAGCCTGAAACCGCGGCCGGCAGGCGCTCGCTGGCCGAATTGCGCGGCGAGATCATTGACGGCGGCAATCTGGTGCGGCTGGCCGAGACCGAGATACTCGGCCCGCTCGATGCCCGCGCCAGGGTGATGATCCTCGAAGCGGCGAAGCGCGTCTCCCTGGTGACCGCGGTCAGCCCCCGCGCGCTGGTCGACGTCGCTTATGTCGTGTTCGAAGCCGGCCGGTTGATTCGCCGGCTGTCGGAGCTTTATGGCGGCCGCCCCGGCACGCTTGGCTTTTTTCGCCTGGCGCGCAGCGTTCTGGCCCATCTCGCGGTCACCGGGTCGATCGCCGTCGGCGACAGTTTCGTCCAGCAGATCGTCGGCCACGGCCTTGCCGCCCGGCTCTCGGCCAAGCTCGGCGAAGGCGTCGTCAACGGCATGATGACTGCGCGCATCGGCATTGCAGCGATGGAAACCGCAAGGCCCCTGCCCTTTTGCGCGGTCAGGCGGCCCGGATTGGGCGATTTCCTCTCCGCGCTGACCTCCTTTGCAGCAAAGAAAGAAAAAGAAACATCCGCTTCCGGAACGTGACTATTGCCTTGGGGTGACAAAGCATTAACCAATCTTGTCCATGGTCGGAAGCGTCCAAACCAGTCTCTTTGTTGCCGGGTGTCGTCGATGAAAAGCGTTATTCTGTCCAGCGGGCTGCCCGTGGCGCTCGCGCTTGTCGCAACCGTCGGCATTGCCGGAAAGACCTCGGCGGCGGAACCGGACAAGCAGTTCTTTCGGTCGGTCGAAGGCAAATGGGTCGGCCCCGGGGAAATCGTTGCCGGCAAATACAAGGGCACGAAATTCACCTGCAGCTTCATCGGCTCGACGCCTGACGGCAAGGTCGGCATGTCGCTCGACGGCGGCTGTCGGGTAGGCATGTTCACCCAGCAGATGTCGGCAACGATCGAACACAAGGGCCGGCAGGGCTACAAGGGCAGCTTTATGGGCGGGGCCGCCGGCTCCGGCCTCGACATTATCGGCGGCAATGTCGTCGATGCGCACAAGGTGGTTTTCACCATCAATCGCAATCAGTTGCGCGGCGTGATGCAGGCGCTTGTCCCCGACGACAATTCGATGACAGTGACCGTTGCCGTGCGCGTCGACCAGCAGCTGGTCCCGGTCATCGGCATGAAGCTGAAGCGGATCGATGCAGTCGAGGTCGGCTCCATAACTCCGAACTGACTTTCAGCGTGAGAAGGGCGGCGGCCAAACGGCGCCGCCCTCTTTTGATTTGCAAATAAATGCTCAGCCTTTGATCGCGGCAATCACCTCGTCATAGGCCTTGCAGGCCTCGGCTGCTGTCGTGCCGCCCTGATACTTGGTTGTCACCGCCTGAAAGGGCCGCGACTTGATCGTCGCTCGCCCTTCACTGGCCGAAGCCGGGTCCTTAGCGCCGGATTGCTGGAACAAGCAACGCGCGGGAGCCCATTATCCTGTTCAGTGCGCCTGCAATATCGCCTTCACAACGCGCCGGATTCGCACTGTTCGATCCGCCCCGAAGCCCCTATCTTGGCCGCTTGTTGCAAGAGAGCGGAACGGCAGGCATGGCGGCAGAGGCATCAAACGGCGATCTGATCCAGGTGGTGGCGCTGCTTGCCGCCGGCGTCGTTGCGGTGCCGATCTTCAGGCGTATCGGACTTGGCTCCATCCTCGGCTATTTGACGGCCGGCGTCGTGATCGGTCCGTTCGGGCTGCGCATTTTTTCCGAATCGGAAGCCATTCTTCATGTCGCCGAACTCGGCGTCGTCATGTTCCTGTTCATTATCGGGCTGGAGATGCAGCCGTCACGGCTATGGGGCATGCGCCGCGAGATCTTCGGGCTTGGCGCGCTGCAGGTCGGCGTCTGCGCGGTCCTGCTGACCGGCGTCGGCCTGGCGGGAGGTTTCCCGATCGCGCAATCCTTCGTCGCCGGCGCCGGTTTCGTACTCACCTCGACGGCAATCGTCATGCAATTGCTGGAAGAACGCGGCGACCTGGCCACGCCCAAGGGCCAGCGCATCGTCTCGGTCCTGCTTTTGGAAGACCTGGCCATCGTGCCGCTGCTGGCGCTGATCGCCTTCCTCGCGCCGGGCGGCGCCGACATGAGCCTGTCGGATCGGTTGACGGAGGTCGGCATCGGCCTTGCCGCGATCGTCGGGCTGGTGCTTGCAGGACGCTATCTGCTCAATCCGTTCTTCCGTATCCTGGCGGATGCGCGCGCCCGTGAGGTGATGACCGCAGCCGCCCTTCTGGTCGTGCTCGGGTCGGCGCTCGCCATGCAGCTTTCCGGCCTGTCGATGGCGATGGGCGCCTTCCTGGCCGGCGTGCTTTTGTCGGAATCGACCTTCCGCCATCAGCTGGAGGCGGACATCGAACCGTTCCGTGGCATTCTGCTCGGACTGTTCTTCCTCGCCGTCGGCATGTCGCTCGACCTGCATGTGGTCGTCGTCAACTGGCAGCTCATTGCCATCTATGTCGTCGCCTACATGATGATGAAGGCGATCGGCATCTATATCGTCGCCCGCATTCTCAAAACCGGCCACCGGGAAGCGCTCGAGCGCGCGGTCTTCATGGCGCAAGGCGGCGAATTCGCCTTCGTCCTCTATTCCGCAGCGGCGGCTGTCGGTATCATCGATAGCCAGGCCAATGCGATGCTGACCGCCATCGTCATCATTTCCATGGTGCTGACGCCCTTAGCGATCATAGCATTGCGGTATCTGACGCCACGCGACGAGCAGTCGCTTGAAGGCGTCGATGTCGCCGAAGGCCTGACCGGCAGCGTGCTGATCATCGGCTTTGGCCGGTTCGGCCAGATCGCCAGCCAGCCGCTTTTGTTGCGCGGGATTGATGTGTCGATCATCGACAATGAGGTCGAGATGATCCAGGCGGCGGCCGATTTCGGCTTCAAGGTCTATTACGGCGACGGCACGCGGCTGGACATTCTGCGTGCCGCGGGAGCCGGGCGCGCACGCGCCGTGCTGATCTGCGTTGACAAGCCCGATGCCGCCGTGCGCATCGCCGAGCTCATCAAGGCGGAGTTTCCATTGCTGACGGTGCTGGCGCGGGCTTTCGACCGCGGCACGGCATTGCAGCTCATTCGTGCCGGCGTCGACTATCAGCTCCGCGAGACGTTCGAATCGGCGCTTGTCTTCGGCGGCTCGACACTGGAAGCTCTCGGCGTCGATCCGGAAGAGGTCGCCGAGGTAGTCGAGGACGTCCGCCGCCGCGATGCTGCCCGTTTCGAACTTCAACAGGCAGAAGGCATCCGCGCCGGGCGGCGCTTCCTCAAAGGCAATATCGGCACCCCCATCCCGACGCCGCTCAGCACGCCACGGCGCGTGGGCCAGGCGCTCAACGAGGAGACCGCCGGCGTGCTGCAGAAATCCGAACCGGCCGATTAAACGTTGGAAAGACGCGAATGATGAACGAACTGGACGACCGCGCTGTCTCCATCACCAGATTCTGGCGCGATGCCGGGGAGGACGCGTGGTTCGAGAAGAACGACGCCTTTGATGCCGACTTCCGCACCCGGTTTCTCGATCTGCACTTTGCCGCCGCCCGCCGCGAATGCGACGGCTGGTCCGAACACGCCGAAGGGTCGCTGGCACTGATGATCCTGCTCGACCAGTTTCCGCGAAACTGCTTTCGCGCCACCGGCCACATGTACGCCACGGACCCGCTGGCGCGGCATTTCGCCGGGAAAGCGATCGCTGCCGGCCATGACCTGGCACTCGACGAAGAGCTCCGCGTTTTTCTCTATCTGCCCTATGAGCATTCGGAGGACCTCGCCGATCAGCTCAAATCGGTAGAGCTTACCGCCGCCAAAGCCCCGATCTATCTGAAATATGCGATCGAGCATCGCGACATCATCCAGCGCTTCGGCCGCTTTCCGCATCGAAACAGGATGCTTGGCCGCGAGACGACACCGGACGAACAAATGTTCCTCGACGGAGGTGGGTTCTCCGGCTGATTTCAGGCACCGATGGCGACAGCATCAGGTTTTCCACCAATCCCGGCCTGACGCCAGCCGTTCAATGCCCGATGTGTCGACGGCGGCCAGCCGCTCCGATACGCTCTTGCCGTCGACCACAAGCTCCGGCGCAATTTCTGCCAGCGGCGCCAGCACGAAGGCGCGCTCCAGCATGCGCGGATGCGGCACCTCCAGTCCGGTCTCGTGGATGATGCGGTCGCCGAACACCAGAATGTCGATATCGATCAGGCGTGGACCCCAGCGCTCCTCGCGCACCCGCTTCAGTTTTCGCTCGGCGTCGAGGCAAAGGTCGAGCAAGGCCCGCGGCGCGAGCGCGGTCGAGATTCCGGCCGCCGCGTTGAGGAAATCCGGCTGATCGAGCTTGCCCCAGGGCGGCGTGCGGTAGAGCGACGAAACGGCAACGACGCGTGTTCTCTCGTTGGCATCCAGAATGCCCAGTGCCGCAGCCATCGACTTCGCCGGATCACCGAGATTGCCGCCAAGGCTGAGATAGACGGTGTTGTTGTTGTTACTATTCTGGCCAGACAACGGTCACCTCGACATGATCGAGCACACCCGGCACCGGGGCGTTCGGCTTGCGCACGGTGATCTCGGCCTTCTTGATCTGCGGAAACCGCGCCGTCAGCGCCCTCGCCACTTCGAGCGCCAGCGCTTCGATCAGAAAGCGCCGTTCGCCGGTAATGATCTTCTCGATGACCGCAAAGGCGATGCCGTAATTGACGGTGTCCTCGATGGAATCCTCGACCAGCGCCCGCCCGGGATCCACCATGAGTGCCGCATCGACATAAAAGCGCTGGCCGAGCGTCTCTTCTTCGTCCAGCACACCGTGCCGGGCAAAGAAGGCGCAGTTCTTCATGCGGATGACATACATGGCTCAGCTTTCCCCGATCTCACGTGCCAGCATAGCATCGGCGATGGCCAGCGCATCCACGTTGATTGCGACATCGTGGACGCGAAAGAGATGCGCGCCTTTGAGCCTCAGGATGACGCTGGTGGCCGCGGTCCCGGCGCCTCTTGCGGCTGCGTCGCGGCCGGTCACGGTGCCGATAAAGCGCTTTCGCGATGTGCCGGCCATCAGTGGAAAACCCAGCGCATGAAGTTCGGAAAACCGTGCCATCAGGTCAAGATTTTCCGCTGCCGTCTCCTTGGCAAAGCCGAAGCCCGGATCGAGCACGATATGATCGTCGGCAACACCGCTCCGCCGCGCGATTTCCAGCGACTTCCTGAGGAAGAAGAGCTGATCGGCAATCACGTCGGGCAGTTTCTGCCGGTCCCGTCCCGTGTGCATGACGACAAGGCCAGCGCCGGTTTCGGCCGCGACGCGGGCAATGCCCGGTTCGCGCTGCAGGCCCCAGACGTCATTGACGATATGCGCGCCGGCTTGGACGGCAAGCCGGGCCGTATCCTCGCGATAGGTATCGACCGAGATCAGCGTTCCGCCGGCCTTCACCAGCGCCTCGATGACGGGCAGTATGCGGGTTTGTTCCTCCTTTGCGGAGACCGCAGACGCCCCGGGACGTGTCGATTCTCCGCCGATGTCGATGACGGAGGCCCCCTCCTCGACCATGCGGCGCGCCTGGGCCACTGCTTTTTCCGGCGCATCGAACAGGCCGCCGTCGGAAAAACTGTCCGGCGTGATGTTGAGGATGCCGACGACCACGGCCTTGCCGCCAAGGTCGACATGGCGTCCGTGCGCCAACTGCCATCGCCCTGTCATCATTGCCCATCAACCATGTTCGATCCCGCGGCGTGGCGGGGGATCAATTCCGTTGCGCCGAGGACGGCGGTAAAGCAAGGTGGGGAAAGAGGCAACACGATGAAACGATCCCTCCTCTGCGCCCTGATGCTCGCTCTGACCGCATTCCCGGCCGGCGCTGCAACGCTCGTCAAGACATATAGTTATTTCCCGATCGGCGGCAGGACGCTCGACGACATCGAGACCCAGCTGTCGAAACTCGGGCCTCAGGTGAAAAGCACCGGGTCGCGGCATCCGGGAGCTACCCAGATGGCGTTCACCACCCGCGTCAGCTATGCGCAAAAGCCGGGCTCGTGCTGGATTGCCGACGCTGTCGTCACCGTCAAGGTCAAGGTCATCCTTCCTGAGTGGCGCCGCCCGCGCAAAGCCGATGCCGGCGTCAGGCTGTTCTGGGATACGTTGTCCGCCGACATCAAGCGCCATGAGGAACGCCACGTCGAGATTGCCAAGAACCACGGCCGCGAACTAGAAGACGCCTTGAAGGCGAGCTACCCGGAAAAGACCTGCGAACTGGCAAAGGCCAAGGCCGCAAAAATCACTGCGGCCATGCTTGCCAAACACGACCAGGACCAGATGCGCTTCGATCGTGTCGAAAGCGCCAATTTCCAAAGCCGCATCCTGCGGCTTTTGCACTATCGCATCGAGCGCATTGAGAACGGCCGGCTCGCTCCCGGCTGAACTCCGCGTCGTCGGACAAAGCCAATTTTGCCGAAACATAGTGCCAGCTTCGGAAAACTTTCGAGCCGCTGTCGAAATCGGCCTATAGCGAACGACATATGCCAGGTTCGCAGGGATCAGCCTCCGGCAACGCCAATCGGCGTACTAGATGCTTCCCAGCCCGTCGCGGACGTGCACGCAGGCATAATGGATGAACGGATATGGACCAGACTGTCGACAAGCAAACGATGGTGGAAACCAGCGCGCCGCTGACCGAAACCGAGAAAAACGCCATCATCGGCGGCGTGCTTTTGTCGATGCTGCTGGCGGCGCTCGACCAGACCATCGTCGCGCCGGCGATGCCGACGATGGCACGTCTGCTCGGGCATGCCGAATATCTGCCATGGATCGTGACCGGCTATCTTCTGACCGCGACCGCCGTGGCGCCGCTCTACGGCAAGATCTCCGATATTTATGGTCGCCGGCCGACCGTCTATGCTGCAATCCTGATCTTTCTCGCCGGCTCGCTGGTCAGCGCCACGGCCCCCAACATGCTGGTCCTGGTTGTCGGCCGGGCGATCCAGGGCGCCGGCGGCGGCGGTCTGTTCGCCCTGACGCAGACCGTGATCGGCGACCTCGTGCCGCCGCGCGAGCGGGCCCGATACGCCGCCTGGATCTCGGGCACATGGGCCGTCGCCAGCATCGCCGGGCCGCTGCTCGGCGGCACCTTCGCCGAACATCTGCATTGGTCGCTGATCTTCTGGATCAACATTCCGCTGGGCCTGCTGGCCATGGCGATCATCAACAACCCGCTCAAGAAGCTGCCGATCGCCGCAAAACATCACCGCATCGACGGCCTCGGCGCGCTGCTTCTGGTCGCGGCCACCTCGCTGCTGCTGCTTGCCTTGAACTGGGGCGGCAGCGAGTATCCGTGGCTGTCGCCTGAAATCCTTGGACTGCTCGCCTGCTCGGCGGTGTTCTGGAGCGCGTTCGCGCTGCGGCTCATGCGCGCGGCCGAACCGCTGATCTCGCTCGAAGTGCTCGGCAATCCGATCGTTCTCGCCGGCACATTGTCGATGTTCCTGCTGCAGGCCGCCAATGTCGGCTTGTCGGTCTATCTGCCGGTCTACCTGCAGTCGGTCGTCGGCCTGTCGGTCAGTCAATCGGGCACCGCATTGCTTGGGCTGATGCTCGGCACGGTGGCCGGTGCGACCTTTAGCGCGCGAATGATTCCGCGCTTTTTTCACTATAAACGCATTGCCATGATCGGAACTGTTTTCTCGATCCTGTGCCTCGGCGTGCTCAGCCTGGTCGCCGGGCATGCCTCACTGTTGCTCGTCGAGGTGTTGACGACCTGCGTAGGCCTGGGCACAGGCACGACCTTTCCGGTTGCCACCGTCTCGGTCCAGAACGCCGTCGATCGTATGCACCTTGGCGTGGCGACCGGCGTTCTCACCTTCCTCCGCTCGCTGGGCAGCGCGCTTGGCGTCGCCATGCTCGGTGCCGTCGCCCTTGGTTACGGGCTGCCGCTGGCCAGCGAAGGCACGCAGCCGGCCGGCCATATCGCCTCGGCCATGCCGTTCGTGATGATCTTTCTTGCCGCGGCCGCGATCTTGCTGTTGTCGCTCATCACGCTCTGGCTGATGCCGGAGAAAACGCTTCGCGGCCATGCCGAGGCTGTGGCTCCAGCCCTGGCGGAGTAGACCGGCCCGACAAAAATATGGCGAGGTTCAGTCGACCACGCCGAGCTTCTTCTGCAGACTGGTTGACGAGGTCGTATACTGAAAAACGATGCGCTCGCCGGGGCTGACGATGCGCTTGGCCGCTTGCGCCATCAAGGCGACCTCGTGGAAGCCCGACAGGATCAGCTTCAGCTTGCCGGGGTACCAGTTGATGTCGCCGACGGCGAAGATGCCGGGCACCGACGTCTGGAATTTTTCGGTGTCGACCGGGATCAGGTTCTCGTGGAGGTTGAGGCCCCATTCGGCGACTGGGCCGAGCTTCATCGTCAGGCCGAAGAACGGCAGCATCCGCGTACACGGCACTTCGATATCGCCCTCCGGCCCCTTGATGGTGGCGGAGGCGAGCCGGCCGTCGGCGCCGGCCAGGCCAGTCACCTGTCCGACCTGGAATTCCAGTTGCTTCATCTCCTGCATGGCATACATCTTGTTGACGCTGTCGGGTGCTGCACGGAATTCGGGCCGCCGGTGCACCAGTGTCACGCTCTTGGCCACCGGCTGCAGGTTCAGCGTCCAGTCGAGCGCCGAATCGCCGCCGCCGACGATGACGAGGTCATGGCCGCGAAAGTCCTCCATCCGGCGCACCGAGTAGAACACGCTCTTGCCTTCATAAGGTTCGATGCCTGGGATCGGCGGCCGCTTCGGCTGGAAAGAGCCGCCGCCGGCGGCGATCACCACAATTTTGGCTTCGAACACCTCGTTTTCGTCGGTGGTGACGCGGAAGCTGCCGTCGTCCAGCCTTTCCAGGCCCGAAACCATGCGGTTATAGGTGAATTCGGGCTTGAACGGCGCGATCTGCTCAAGCAGCTTGTCGACCAGACCTTGTGCCGAGATCGAGGGCCAGCCCGGAATGTCGTAGATCGGCTTTTCCGGGTAGAGTTCGGCACACTGCCCGCCGGGCCGGTCGAGTATGTCGATCAGATGGCACTTCATGTCGAAGAGGCCGAGCTCGAACACCGCAAACAGGCCGACAGGCCCTGCCCCGACAATGAGTACGTCTGTCTTGTTGATAGCCGTCATGAAGCATGCGCCTTTATGGGAAAACGCGCGACACTGCATGACCATTCGCCCGCTGCCAAGCGGCAGCGGCAAAAATCGGCTTCACCCCTGGCGGGCCGGCACGCGCACGACCAGCCCGTCGAGGGCGTCGCGCACCTTGATCTGGCATGACAGCCGCGAGTTCGGCTGGACCTCGTAGGCGAAATCCAGCATGTCCTCTTCCATGGCTTCCGGCTCGCCGACCTCCGCCGTCCAGGCTTCGTCGACATAAACATGGCAGGTCGCGCAGGCGCAGGCGCCGCCGCATTCCGCTTCTATTCCCGGCACCGCATTGCGGATCGCATTTTCCATGACGGTCGAGCCGTTTTCGGCATCCACGTCAAAATGCGTGCCGTCATGGGCGATGAAGGTCAGTTTGGTCATTTGTCACCTGAAGGGAGTCTGAGCCGACATAATCACTCTGCCGGACAAGTCAACTGCGGCGCCAAAGCGCCGCTGTGTGGCGTTTTGGGAATAAGCGCTATCGGCTGATGGCGGCGACGAAGTCGCGCACTTCTTCGATCAGCGAGCCAAGCCGCTTCAGCGTGCTGGCGTCTTCGGGCCGGCATTCGATCGCGCTGGCGCAATCGGCAATGGCGAAGGCGCCGACCCCGCGCGCCGAGCCTTTGAGCCCGTGTGCCAATAGCAGCCGCTGCCTGACATCCGCATCGACGATCTTGTCGCGCACCGACAGCGCCTGCTGCACGAACAGAGCCAGCACCTCCTGCTCGAGGCTCCGATCGCCCATCGTCTGGCGCGCAAGATGCGCCAGGTCGATCGGCCGCGCCCCGGCTGTCCCCGACACGTCGCCGCCGGGCATCGAGAAGGCAATGCCGTTTTCGCCACGTATCACTTTGAGACTCCGTTCTTCGACCGCCGCAAAAACTAGGCGTATCCGGTGGACAACGGGTTAATGATTGGCCCGGAAAAATGTCGCGATAACGGCGCCGGAATCACGGCTGTGTTAACCTTATATTTAAAGTTTTACGTATCGGGCGGAATGCATGTTTTCTTTACCCGGCTGTGTCATTACGATACGACAGGTCCATTTTCAGCCTCCTGCGCGGGACACGCTAGGCAGAATCAATAAGCACAACCATAGGTCCCGCGGCAGCTTGTACAGGGTAGCGAAGGCATGGCGAAGAAACCAACGACGACAAGAACGCTCGACAGCGACGTAGCCAGGGAACTTGAAAAGGCACTTGATATCGATCTGAGCGGCGATGCCGGCGGCGACTTCGACATGGCTGCATCCATGGAAGATCTCGAAGCGCAAATATCGCAAGCCGCCGACGAGCTGGCGCGCGAAGGTCGCAGCCAGAACGAAGCGCCTGCCCCGGACCAGACCCAGAACGCGGCACCTGCCGCCAATCAAGGCCAGATCGCAAATCCCGCGCCAAAGACCAAGCCGGCTGAGTTGCGTCCTGTCGCAACGCGCAATGGCTCCCAGCCGGCAGCTTTCTCGCCGGCCAACGACGATCGTCAAAAAGACTATAAGACGCTCCTGCACACCCTCAATCGGCGCGCCTCGAACACGATCTACTGGGTCGTGGCTCTCGTTTCGCTGGCCTGGATCGCCGGCGCTGGCGGCCTTGCGAACCTGTTGTTCGGACCTGGCATCTGGAACATCCGCACCTTCGATCAGTTTTTCGCCCGTCCCGAGCTGATCGGCCTGGCGGTCGCGGCAATCGTGCCCGTCATCCTGTTCTGGGCATTCGCAGTGATGATTCGCCGCGCTCAGGAGATGCGCCTTGCCGCGCAGTCGATGACCGAGGTGGCCTTCCGTCTGGCCGAGCCGGAAAATCTTGCCCAGGATCGCGTCATGATGATCGGCCAAGCGGTTCGCCGCGAGGTGGCAGCCATGGGCGAAGGCATCGAACGCACGCTTGCGCGTGCCGTCGAGCTCGAAACGCTGGTCCACAGCGAGGTGAACCAGATCGAGCGCTCCTATTCAGAGAACGAGTCCCGCATCCGCTCGCTGGTCGACGGGCTGGGCAGCGAGCGCGAAGCGGTCGTCACCCATGCCGAGCGCGTGCGCGCCTCGATCACCGGCGCCCACGAGACACTGAAAGACGAGATCAACGCCGCCAGCGATATCATTCGCGACAGCATTCTCAACGCCTCGACCAAGCTGTCGATGACGATCAACGAATCCGGCGACACGCTGATCGACAGGATCAACGGAAGCTCGATGTCGATCTTCGATTCGGTGGAAGGCCGGCTCGAATCGATCACCGATCGGCTGTCGACGTCGGGCGAGGCCTTCGCCAGCCTGCTCGACACCCGGATCGCCAAGCTGACGGACACCACCGACGGCCTGACGCGGTCACTGACCGACCTGCTCGACGACCGCACGAGCGGCATGGTGTCGCTGCTCGGCGGTGCCGCTCGCACACTCAATTCGGAATTCGAAGCCAGTCTCAACGGCATCGAACGGACGCTTGCTGAACGTGGCCAGGCGCTGATCAGCGAGTTCCAGACCCGCGCCGAGGCGCTCGACACCGGCACGCAGAAGCTCAACGCCGCGCTGGAGGCTCGCGCACGCCAGATCAACGAGACGCTGGTCGAGCGCGCGCGCGAAATCGCCCACACCTTCCAGGATAGCAAGGAGACGCTGTCGGCGATGATCGATCAGGGCAAGACCCAGATCGGCGCCGACATGGCCGATATCATTTCATCGACCTCGACCATGCTTGAAGCCCGCGCCGGCGATTTCGCCGGGCGCATGGAAGCGGCGCGCCATGTCGTATCGCGTTCGTTCGATACGGACATCGAGCGGCTTGCCGATGCTCGCGCCGGCATCGAGGAAGCCGTCGAGAACCACAGCCGCAAGCTTTCCGAAAGCCGCGACCGGATGGCGGCGGCAATGCAGGCCGATCTGGCGAAGTTCGCCGAAGGTCGCGCCGAAATCGACGCAGCGGTGGCTAACCAGGTGCAGAAGCTAGCCGAAGGCCGCGGCCTGATCTCGCGCGCCCTTGAAGAGGATCTGCGCAAGGTCAATGAATCGCGCGCAGCGATCGACGCTTCGCTGGGCAGCCATCTCGAAAGCCTTGAAGAGGGTCGCAACAGGCTTGCCCAGGCCTTGAACGAAGACTCTGGAAAACTCGTGCAAGCCCGCACGATAATTGATGAAATGGTTGCCGGGCATGTCGGCAAGCTCGCCGAAGGCCGCAGCATCCTTTCGCGCGCGCTCGAGGCCGACCTCGGCAAACTGGCAGAGAGTCGCGCCAGCATCGACGGCCTCGTCGCCGGTCAGGTCGAAAAGATCGCCGAGGGCCGCGCCATACTCGCCAGTGCGCTGGAAGCCGACATTGCCGGCATCAATGGCCTCATCGAGGCCCATTCGGCGAAATTGGCGCAAGACCGCAGCGGGCTTTCCCAGTCACTCGATAACGACCTGTCCGACATCAGGAGCCTGATCGCCGATCATTCGGGCAGGCTCGCCGATGATCGCAGCCTGCTTTCGAAGACGCTTGAAGACGATCTTGCCAAGCTGGCCGAAAGTCGGTCGAGCATCGACGGGCTGGTTGCCGGCCAGGTCGAGAAGCTGGCCGAAGGCCGCGACATCCTCAAGCGCGCGCTGGAATCGGACCTGAACGCTATCAAGGGCGTCATCGCCGGCCAGTCCGAAAAGCTGGCGGAAGACCGTGGCCAGTTGTCGCGGGCACTGGAGAGCGACCTGCAGGCCGTGCGGGGCGTTGTCTCCGATCACATGAACAAGCTCGCCGAAGACCGTTCGACCCTTTCGAAGGCGCTCGAAGACGATCTCGCTAAGTTGGCCGAAAGCCGCTCGAGCATCGATGTGATGGTTGCCGGCCAGGTCGAAAAGCTGGCAGAGGGCCGCGACATCCTCAAGCGTGCGCTCGAAGCCGATCTGAGCACCGTCAAGGGCGTCATCGCCAGCCAGTCCGAAAAGCTGGCGGAAGACCGTGGTCAGCTGTCGCGGGCACTGGAGACCGATCTCGAGACCGTGCGGGGCGTCGTCTCCGAACATATGAACAAGCTTGCCGAAGACCGTTCGGCCCTGTCGAAAGCGCTCGAGGACGATCTTGCCAGGCTGGCAGAGAGCCGTTCGAGCATCGACGGGCTGGTCGCCGGCCAGGTCGAGAAGCTGGCTGAGGGTCGCGACATCCTCAAGCGCGCCTTGGAAGACGATCTTGCCAAGCTGGCCGAAAGCCGCTCGAGCATCGACGGACTGGTTTCCGGCCAGGTCGAGAAACTGGCCGAAGGCCGCGATATCCTCAAGCGCGCCTTGGAGGCCGATCTCAACACGATCAGGGGCGCCATCGCCGATCAGTCGCAGCTATTGACCGATAATCGCGCGCAGTTTTCGCGTGCGCTGGAAGCCGATCTCGGCAACGTCAACAGCCTTGTCGCAACCCACGCAGAGAAGCTCGTCCAGGACCGCTCGACCCTGTCGAAGGCGCTCGAGGACGATCTCGCCAAGCTGGCCGAAAGCCGCTCGAGCATCGATGGGCTGGTCGCCGGCCAGGTCGAGAAACTGGCGGAAGGCCGCGACATCCTCAGGCGCGCGTTGGAAGCCGACCTGGAGAGGCTTGCAATGAGCCGCAGCGAGGTCGACGAGATTGTCGCCGGTCATGTCGGCAAGCTGAGCGAGGGCCGCGACATGCTGACCCGCGCATTGCAGGACGATCTCTCCAGGCTCGCCGAGACGCGCAAGGATGTCGACCGTTCGCTGTCCGGCCATATCGATCAGATCGCCGCCAGGAGCACCGACATCTCTGATGCGATCGCTGCGGACGTAGAAAAGATCGAGCAGGCGTTCAGCCGGCAGACAGGCATCATTGAAGAGCGCGCCAGCACAATGGAGCGGGCGCTGTCGACGGGTGTCGACAATGTGCGCAGTGTGCTCGAAAGAAGCGCGGTCTTCGTCGCCGGCGCGCTGCGCGAGAAGGTCATGGAAGTTACCAGCGCGCTGCATGAGCAGGCGGGCGCGGCATTCAGCGATGCCGACCGCAAGATCGCCGAGCGCGCCGAGCAGACCTCGGCCGCCCTGCTCGCCAGGGCGGAGGACATCGCCCGCACCTTTGAAGAGGCGGATCGTCGCCTCGCCGCCCGCGCCGAGGATACGTCGAGCGCACTGATTGCCCGCGTCGACGACACGTCGAACAGCTTGCTCGCGCGTGCCCAGGAAACGGCCGATCAGCTGGCAGCCAGAGCAAGTGAGATTGCCGGCACCTTCGACGCGGCGGACCACAGGCTGGTCTCTCGCGCCATCGAAACGGCCCAGTCGCTGGCGGCACGTGCCGGCGACATCCTGCGCAATTTCGAAACAGCCGACGAGCGGCTGGGCGTGCGCATCGGCGAATCCGCCGAAGCGCTCGCGGCACGTGCGTCGGATCTCGGCCGCATTTTCGATGCCGCCGACCAGCAACTTATTTCGCGCATTGCCGAGGGCTCCGAAGCACTTTCGGCCCGTGCGTCCGAGATCGGCCGCATCTTCGAGGAGGCCGATCATCGCCTGGTGTCCCGTATCGCTGACAGCAGCACCGCAATCGGCGAACATGCCGACACCATTGTCGGTGCCTTCACCAGCACCGAGCAGCGGGTTGCCGAACGCGCCAGGCAGACTGGCCAGGAACTCGCAGTCCATGCCCGTGAAATCGAGCAACTGCTTGCCGGTGCCGACGAACGCCTGGCATCGAGTGCTGCCGCCACTGCGGCCCGCGTCGAGGAGCAGGTCGCCAGCGTCGAGAACCGCCTCGCTTACTCCGCCGAGACAATGGGCCAAAAGCTCAACGAACAAGTCTCGGGTGCCGAAGCGCAACTGGTCTCGCGTGCCAACACCATCGCCGAAACCTTCACCGCGGTCGGCCAGCATATCGGTCAGAGCACCAATGACGCTGCAAAGACCATCGGTGCCAATACTCGCGAGCTCAGTACGATGCTTGCGGCCCGTTCGGCAGAAATATCGAAAATCCTGGACGAGACGGCGCGGCCTCTGGTCGAGCGCTTCGCCCAGGGCGGCTCCGAGCTGCAAAAGAGCATGGAAGAGGTCACCGAACGTGCGACCGAGAAGCTGCGCAATCAAAACGCCGCCCTCGTCGACGCCATCGCCAGCCGCACGGCCGAAACCCTGTCGGCCGTCGAAGGCGCGCGCTCGACGCTTGCCGACAGCGTTGCCGACCTCATCGGCCGCATGACCACCTCCAGCTCGCAGCTCGGTCAATTGATCGAGCAGGCGGCGACCAATCTCGGCCAGGTCGACGAACGCCTGACCGGGAGCACGCAAAGCTTCGCGGCGACCACGGAAAAGACCGCGCAGACCTTCGCCAGTTCGGCGCGTCTGGTCGATTCGAACACGACGCGGCTCACCGAGCTGTCGTCGTCGACCTTACGCGAGGTTGCTTCAATCGCCACCAAGTTCGACGAGCACAGCCGGTTGCTTTCCAGTGCCTCGGACCTGTTGAGCTCGGCCCAGAGCAATCTTGAGCACACGCTCGAAAGGCAATCGTCGCTGGAGGACCTCGCCGTCGGCCTTGTCAAGAAGTCGGAAGATCTCGAAAGGGTCATGCGCTCGTTCGAGAATTTGGTCGGCCAGACGCTGCAGAACGCCGAGGGCAAGACGCTGGAATCCGCCGACAAGATCCGTACCGCGATTTCCGAAGTGGTCGATTCGGCAACCAAGCGCTTTGCCGATGCGACCGAGGAGATGCGGCGTACCGCCGGCTCGATCAAGAGCGAGCTCGACCTCACCCGGGCCGAGCTTAAGAAAGGCGTCATCGAGATGCCGGAAGAGGCAAAGGAATCAACCACGGCTATCCGCCGTGCCGTTTCAGAGCAGATCAACGCGCTGAAGGAACTTTCTGAAATCGTTGCGAAATCTGGCCGCAGCGCCGACAGTTCGGAACAGCGCAACCTGCGTCCGGCGCCGCAAGCGCCTGCCGCACGCCCCGCCGAACCGCCACGTCGCCCGGCTCCGGCTCCCGAACAGCGCCGTGCACCGCAGGCGCCTTCGGGCGAGACGGCGCTGCGCGGCACGCTCGACCTCGAACGTCCCGCAGACCAAGCGCCGCGCCAACGCGACCCCAACGGCCGCACGCCGCAGGGCGGTTGGGTGCGCGACCTCCTGACCGGTGCATCGCGCGAAGACGACGCCAAGCCGGCAGCGCCTGCCGAAGCGCCGCGCCCGGCTCCCGCTGCGCGTTCGCCGCTTCATGTCGTGGAATCGCTGAACTCGCTCTCGGTCGATATCGCACGCGCCATCGATCACGACGCCTCGATCGAGTTGTGGAACCGCTACCGGCGCGGCGAGCGCGACGTCTTCACGCGCCGACTTTACACGCTGAAGGGCCAGCAGACGTTCGACGAGATCCGCCGCAAATATCAGTCAGAGGCGGAGTTCCGCGCTGCTGTCGATCGTTACTGCGACGATTTCGAAAAGCTGCTCAAGGACGTGTCGCGCAACGACCGCGACAACATCATGGCGCAGACCTACCTGACGTCGGACACCGGCAAGGTCTACACCATGCTTGCCCATGCCAGCGGCCGTCTGCACTAAGCGGCGGGACAGGAAAACAGAAAGTGCACTCTGCCCTTTCTGCTTAGACCCGATACTGAAAAAGATAGTCCGCAAATCTCCTGATTTGGTCGGATGTTTGCGCCCAGAGCAGAGGCCGGTATCTCGTGGCAATGCAGACAATTCGCGGTGATCTGCTTCAGCTTGCGCTCGACGGAACGTTCGATGTCATTGTGCATGGATGCAACTGCCAGTGCCAGATGGGCAAAGGAATTGCTCTTTCCATAAAGCAGCGTTTTCCCGAAGCATATGCTGCGGATTGCGCGACATTGAAGGGTGACCCAGCCAAGCTGGGAAGCATATCCGTTGCCGAAATCAAGCGAGGCAGCCGCATTTTCCATGTTGTCAACGGCTACACTCAGTTCCATTGGCAGGGCAAAGGCGTGAAAGCCGACTACTAGGCAATTCGAAAAGTCATGCAGGCCGTCAAAGGTAAATTCGCGGGCAAAAGAATCGGCTACCCGAAAATTGGCGCAGGGCTGGCTGGAGGTGATTGGGAAACCATAGCCTCAATCATCAACGATGAACTCGCGGGCGAAGATCATACGCTTGTCGAATACGCTCCGTGAGCTGCTTCGGTCTCCAGCCGCCTCACAGCAGCTAGCCCGGTTCAGATCACGGTGTCCGTCCAGCGGACGATTTGCCCGGCCGCATCGCCGAACGCGGCATCGAGCGCGCCGACATAGGCCTGGTTGCCGTTGCCCGAAACGGGCGCGATGGCGCTAAACGTCTTCGAAGCGCGCACTTCACCGTTGCGGTCATTCAATAGGCGCACGAACAGCTCGACCTCGGCATGTTCGCCGCCATCGACACGCACCTCAAACGAGCGGATCTCAACGATCACCTGATAGTCGATCGCCAGCCCCTCGCCTGGCTTGCCAACGCCGGTGAAGCTGCCCGAGCGCTGGAACGTCTCTGCCAGCCGCGCCTGTACGATCATCGGCAGCCGGTCGGCCCATTGCGCGCCCTTGAGATACTGGATCGATCGCGGCGATGGCTTAATGACGATGTTCTGGCTGTCCAGCGCCTTGAGCGCCGATGGCTGGGCGATGAGGATCTGGCGACGGCTGTGGGCACGCGCTTCCAGCGACGGCGCCGAAAGCTCGAATGTATCCAGCGGCGCCGGCTTGCCGCCCAGCGCCGCGCAGCCGGCGAGCGAAAGCGCCAGCAGTGCCACTCCGGCCTTGAACCCACTCGATCTGACGCTGCCTGAACTGATCGACTTCAAACGCGATCCCCCCCGGATCGTGGAAACAATGCGCATCCGCAAGCTATGTTCTTGCGGTGGGCGCAGGCCGAAGTCAACGGCGCACCCTGCCGTCGAACTGCCGGACCTCACCCTCGCCGCCGGACAGGATCCGCTGTGGATTGCGGCTGAGGTCGGTCACCGCCTCTTCGATGCGGTTGATCGAACGACGGCTGTCCTGGACCAGCGATTCGACGTTTTGCAGCCCCTGTCCCGAGAACCGCGCCAGATTGTCGGTGATGGTGCCGAGGCGGGCGTTCAGCGTGTCGGCGACCTGCTTGAACGATTTGAGCGTCGCCCTGGCATCGGCCATGACGCCGTCGGCCTGACCGGAGCCGAGCAGTTTGTCGACCTTGGCAAGGATACCGTCGACTCGCACCGAGGCATCGTTGAGGCGTCCTGCGAGTTGGTGCGCGTCTTTGATGGTTTCGTCGATGTCGTCGGCCCGGTTGGCGAACTTGTTGGTCACCTTGGCGATGTCGGCGGCAGCCTCGTTGGCGTTTTCGCTGGCCTTCTGGATATTGGCCAGCGCGGTGCGAACCTCAGCCGGATCGATGCCGTCGAGAACGCCGTCGACCTTGGCCAGTGTGCCTTGCGTCTTCTGGGCGAAGTCGTTGATCGAGCCGACCGCGGTGTCCACGTTCTTGATGACCGTGTCGAACTGCTTGCTGGTTTCCTTGAGGTTGGAAGTGACCGTGTCGACATTGGCGACGATGCTCTTGATCTGGTCCTTGTCGACGGCGTTGAGTAGCCCTTCCGCCGCCTTCAGGGTGCCGTCGAGTTTGCCCGAAACACCCTTCAGTTCGTCCGCCAGCGAGCTGACGCTGGCCAGGAACTTGTCGACGCCGTCCGCATTCCTGGCCAGTGCATCGGAGAAGGTCTGGACATTGTTGACGGTCTGCGTCAGCGGCCCGCGAACATCCTTGGTGAAGCCTTCGAGCTCCGAAAGGACCTTGTCGGCGCGGGTGAAGATGTTCTGCGCTGTCTGTAGCAGATTGGTGACCGCCGACGGGTTGGCAACGATCTCGGCGACACGGCCTTCCTTTTCCGCCTCGTCGAGAAGTTTTGGCTCTTTGGGGTCGGCGCCCTTGAGCTCGATGTTGGCCTGGCCGGTGAGGCCGGCAAGCCCGATATCGGCCTGTGTCGACTTGGTGATAGGCGTATTCCGGTCTATTTCGGTGTCGGCGATAGCAGCGGTCGGATTGTCGACGTCGATATAGACACGGCGCACGTCGCCGACTTTGACGCCATTGAACAGCACGAAACTGCCACGGCCGAGCCCCGAAGCGGAGCCTGGAATGCGCACGCGCAGCACCGTCGTCTCACCCTTTTCGCCGATTGCCGCCGTCCAATAGACGAAAGCGAAAGCCGCGAGGATCGCGGCCAGCGTGAAAATGCCGACAATGACGTAGTTGGCCCTGGTTTCCATTGCTCACTTATGGCTATGCGCGCGCCGCAAGATCAAGTTGCCGGGCGCGTTTTCCGCGGAAATAGGATTTTACCCAGGGTTCCTCGCTCCTGAGCATGTCGTCGATCGTGCCCTCGACCAGCACTTTCTTGTTGCCGAGCACCGCCACGCGGTCGCACGCGGTAAACAGCGTGTCGAGATCGTGCGTGACCATATACACGGTCAAATCCATCGTATCGCGCAGTTTGACGACCAATTCGTCGAACTCAGCCGCGCTGATCGGATCGAGCCCGGAAGTCGGTTCGTCGAGGAAGACGATATCCGGATCGAGCGCCAGAGCGCGCGCCAGCGCAGCACGCTTAATCATGCCGCCGGAGAGCTCGGAGGGGAATTTCTGCGCCGCATCCGGCGGCAATCCCACCAACTCGACCTTGAGCATGGCAAGTTCGTCCATCAGCTTCTTCGGCAAATCGAGATATTCGCGCATCGGCACCTGGACGTTTTCGAGGACGGTCAGCGCCGAAAACAGCGCACCATGCTGGAACAGCACGCCAAGCCGCATGTCGATGCGAAGGCGCTCCCTTTCGGTTGCCCTCTCGACGTCGACCCCGAACAGTTTGATTGTTCCCGATTGCTTACGCGTCAAGCCAAGGATGGTGCGCAAGAGAACAGATTTGCCGGCACCGGAGGCACCGACGAAGCCGAGAATCTCCCCGCGCCAGATATCGAGCGATAATTTGTCGAGAACGACCTGATCGGCGAACGACACCGTGACGTCGTGCGCCGACAGCACGATCTCGTCTTCTTTGGCTTTCGCCGCCACCTTGGTCGTGTTTGTGCCCGGCAGCGCCATCTCAGAACTCGATCGCTGCATAGAACATGGCGAAAAGCCCGTCGAGGATAATGACCACGAAGATCGACTTCACCACTGAGGCGGTCACATGCTGGCCAAGCGATTCGGCGCTGCCGCCAACCTTCATGCCCTCGACCGAGGCAATTATACCGATGATCATGGCCATGAACGGCGCCTTGATCAGGCCGGCAAAGATGGTGCTGAGGTCGATTGCGACACGCAGCCGGTCGATGAACGCTGCCGGTGCAATATCGGAGTAGAGCCATGCAGCCAAAATGCCGCCGCCCAACGCGGCAAAGTTGGCGACGATCGTCAGGCAAGGCAGCGCGATGACCAGCGCGACCAGCCGCGGAAACACCAGCACGCCGATTGGGTTAAGACCGATCACCTTCAGCGCATCGACCTCCTCGCGCATCTTCATCGAGCCGATCTCGGCGGTGATCGCACTGCCGGAGCGGCCGGCGATCATGATCGCCGTCATCAGCACGCCGAGCTCGCGCAGGATCAGCACCCCGACCAGGTCGACGACGAAGATGTCGGCGCCGAAATAGCTGAGCTGATAAGCGCCTTGCTGGGCGACGATCGCACCGACGATGGCCGACATCAGCACGACTACCGGTATGGCGCCGACACCCATGCGATCGATCTGGTTGAAGATCGCCGCCATGTTGACGGCATGGCCACGGCCAAGCTTCATCTGCGAGCCGCGTATCGTGGCGCCGAGGATATTCATTGCGGCCAGGAAATCGTCGCGCATCTCATAAACGCGCCGACCTACCGCCTCGAGCCCGCGAATGATGAAGTTGGGCGGCTTTGCCGGACCTGATTCGGGCTCGCGACGAACGGCGTCCCCGACGGCGCCAAGCAGGATCGAGGCGATCTCGCTCTGCCCCTGCATCGTGATCTCGACGCCCTTTTTTTCGAAGCTGCTGACCAGGCGGTCGATCAGCCACGCCCCGGCAGTGTCCATCTTCTCGATTTGTGAAAGGTCGAGCGCCAGCGTCTTGAAGCCGCCGCGCTTCTCGATCTTGCGCATCTCGGCATCGACCAGCGCCACGGTACGTGTCGTCCAGGTTCCCGAGAAAGCGCAGCCGAGAACGTCGCCCTCCTCGCCGATCGCGATGCGCGGCTGGTGGTCGGGCTCCTTGGCAGGGCCGCTTGCGTCGCGTTTGCGGATGGTCAACATGGCGTCCTGTTTAGCCTGACGGGGCCGACCTGTCGATTTGCCGACATCCTCCTTGTTGCACAGCCGGAGCAGAAAAATATGGCGCGTGTCATTTCGGTCGAGGCCGAGCGCTTTCCGATAGCCGGGACCTTTACCATTTCGCGCGGCTCGAAGACCGAAGCGGAGGTGATTTCCTGCGCCATCACCGAAAACGGCCGTACAGGACGCGGCGAATGCGTCCCTTACAAGCGCTATGGCGAAACCATGGAGGGTGTGCGCGACGCGATCGAGGCGATGCGCAGCGAGATCGCGCGCGGCATCAGCCGCATCGCCCTGCTCGATGCCATGCCTGCCGGCGCGGCACGCAACGCCATCGATTGCGCGCTCTGGAACCTGGAAGCGAAGATCAGCGGAACACCGGTGGCGCATACGATACGAACCGTTCCGTTACGACCGCTCGAGACTGCGTATACATTGTCGCTCGCCGAGCCGGAGGCGATGGCGGCGCAGGCCCGCGCCAACGCCCAGCGCCCGCTACTCAAGGTCAAGATCGGCGGCGACAACGACATCGCGCGCATCCGTGCAGTGACGGCGGCAGCACCCGACAGCCGAATCATTCTCGACGCCAACGAGGGCTGGAATAACGACAACATCGTCGCAAACCTCGCCTTTGCCGCCGAGCACGGTATCGCCTTGATCGAACAGCCGCTGCCGGCGGGACATGACAGTATTCTTCGCCACATCGCGCATCCGGTACCGATCTGTGCCGACGAAAGCGTGCACGAGGCGAAGGACCTTGAAGCACTTGTCGGCCTTTACGACGCCGTCAACATCAAGCTCGACAAATCGGGTGGCCTGACCGCTGCACTCGTGCTTCGCGACCGCGCCCGCGAACTGGCTCTTGGTGTCATGGTCGGCTGTATGGTCGGCACATCGCTTGCGATGGCGCCGGCCGTGCTGTTGGCGCAGGATGCCGATTTCGTCGATCTCGACGGTCCGCTGCTGCTGGCCCGCGACCGCGTTCCCGGTCTCGTCTACCAAGGTTCGCTGGTGTCACCGCCCGAGCGGGCGCTGTGGGGCTGAACGCGCGGCAAGCCCGATCAGAGCCAGGCCCGTCAGGGCGATCGGGATCATCGCAAAGAAGCCATTCGCGCCGAAGCGGTCGTAAAGAGGACCGGAAATCAGCGTCGCCGCCGCCATGAAGAAGCCATTGGAGAAGTAGGCGATGCCTTGCGCCGCCCCGGTGCGTTCTTCCGCGACCGTCTCACCGATCATCTTTTGCAGGCCGATCAGCACCAGCGCCACCGAAACCGCGTGCAGCGTCTGGATCGCGAAAAACCCGCCAACGCCAAGCCCAAGCGGCCAGATCAGCGGAAAGGCGAACCAGCGCACGATCGCGCCGATCCCGGCAATCAGCATGATCGAGACGACCGAGAAGGAGGCGAAAGCGCGGGTGAAAACGACGAACATGCATATCTCGGCGACGACGCCCCACCCCCACAGAAGCCCGACACCCGAATCGCTGATGCCGATCGACTTCCAGTAGATCGACACGAAACCGTAGAGAAATGCGTGGCTGGCGGTGATGACGCCGACGCCTGTCGAAAAATAGAGGAAGTACCGGTTGAGGAGTTTCGGTGCCGATTGCTGGATATCGGCGGCCGAAAGCGGCGAGGCGCGGCGTGGACGACCAAGGCGCGGCGCAATCAGTCCGGCGGCTAGCGCGGCACACAGCGCCGCGAAGATGATCACCGGGACAGCCTGGGCACCGCTCGCCGACAGGATGAAACCGCCGGCGAGATTGGCACAGAGATAGGAGATCGAGCCCCATTTGCGCATGCTTGCGTAATTCGAGCCGAAGCGGCGAACACCTGAAAGGGCGAGCGAATCGGCAATCGGCGAATGCGGCGTCCAGACGACCGTCAGGGCCAGCGACACGGCAAGTACCGTTGCGTAGGTCGGCGGCAGGAGGTAGCCGGCGGACAGGATCAGCGATGCGGCGACCAGCGCAACATAGACATTGGCGCGGTCGCTCGCTTTGTCGGCCAGCGCAGTAAGAAAAGGCGTCGTCGCCACGCGCAGGAACATCGGCGCGGCGAGGATCACGGCTATCTGTTCGGCATGGAACCCCTTCGCCTGCAGCCACAGCGGGAAATACGGCACATGCGTCCCGAGCGGAACGAAGAGCGTAAAGAAGATCAAGCTCATGCGCAGTTCGAAATGGCGTGGCTTGACGAGCTGTTCGGGCGAAAGCGGCGGCAGCGAGGACATTGACAGGCGATCCGTCGGCACGGCATTCAGCCGGGTCGGCCCGCCACACCTGCCGCTGCTTAACACGGCGAAAAAGTCGATGAAACCGCTGGACTAACCGATTGAAGCGAGATGCGGCCGGATTTGGTCAAGCCGCCTGGACTGCCCTGCCCTTGATGTCGATCGGCACGAGCACCTCGCTGCCGACCGGAGTCTCCGGCAGGACATGCGCCCAGTGCAGGATCTCCATCCTGCCGTCAAAATGCTCGACCACCGCCGTGCAGCTCTCCACCCAGTCGCCCGTGTTGATGTATTGCACGTCCTCATAGCTTTCGATCGCGGCATGGTGGATGTGCCCGCAGATCACGCCGTCGACATGCGAGCGGCGCGCCTCCTCGGTCAGCACGGTCTGGAACGAGCCGATGAAATTCACCGCCTTCTTGACCTTGACCTTGGCCCAGGACGAGAACGACCAGTAAGGCAGGCCGAGCACCTGGCGCAGACGTGTGATGATGCGGTTGAGCAGCATCGCCGCGTCGTAGGCATAGTCGCCGAGATAGGCCAGCCAGCGCGCATTATGGACGACGGTGTCGAACTGGTCGCCATGGATGACAAGAAGGCGTTTGCCGTCGGCGGTCTCGTGGATGGCGCGGTCGGCGACGACAATGCCGCCGAAATGAACGCCCTGGAACTGTCGCGCGAACTCGTCATGGTTGCCGGCGATGTAGGTGATGCTGGCGCCCTTGCGCGCCTTGCGCAGCAATTTCTGGATCACGTCGTTATGGCTTTGCGGCCAATGCCAGCTTCGTCTCAGGCGCCAGCCGTCGACGATGTCGCCGACGAGATAGATGATATCGGCATCGTGATGGCGCAGGAAATCGATCAGGAATTCGGCCTTCGCCGCCTTCGATCCGAGATGGACGTCGGAGATGAACATGCTGCGGAAAGTGCGAGGCTCTGCGCCGGACATCATTTGTCACCGTTGCTTTCGCCTGAGCCTATGCCCCGATTCATGCAACAACCGTATGACGGTTGCGATTGGTCCAGCCATCCGGATAGGTTGCCGCGGCAATCAGAGGAGAAAATCACCATGGATCTCGGCATTCGCGGCAAGAAGGCCATCGTCTGCGCTTCGAGCAAAGGCTTGGGACGCGGCTGCGCCATGGCACTGGCAGAGGCAGGTTGCGATCTGGTGATCAATGGCCGCAACGCCGACGTGCTGGCCAAAACCGCCGCTGAACTGCGCGAGAAATTCGGCGTCAAGGTGACCGAAATCGTCGGCGACGTATCCAAGCCCGATGTCCAGAAGGCGCTGCTTGCCGCCTGCCCCGATCCCGACATCCTCGTCAACAACAATGGCGGTCCGCCGTTTCGCGATTTCCGCGCGCTCGACCGCGAAAAGATCCTCGAGGGCGTCACCCACAACATGGTGACCCCTGTCGAGCTGGTTCAGGCCGTGATCGACGGCATGGCGGCGCGCGGCTTCGGCCGCATCGTCAACATCACCTCGCTGTCGGTCTATGTGCCTATCCCCGGCCTCGACCTGTCGTCCGGCGCCCGCGCCGGCCTCACCTCGTTCCTCGCCGGCGTCGCGCGCACGGTGGCCGACCGCAACGTGACGATCAACAACATGCTGCCAGGCAAGCTCGACACCGACCGGCTGCGTGATCCGAAGGAGGCCGGCACGCCCGAAGATCCGGCAGCGGCCGCCGCGCGCAAAGCGCAAGCAGCAGCCAACGTTCCGGCCAAACGGCTCGGTACACCGGAGGAATTCGGCCAGATCTGCGCCTTCCTCTGCTCGGTCCATGCCGGTTACCTGACCGGTCAGAACATACCGGTCGACGGCGGCCTCTATGTCAGTGCGTTTTAGTGGGTATCTGACGCTTTGGTATCCGCTGGGAACGGCGGGAAACGACCGATAGTGTTGAAGAAGTCGGCGATGAAGCCGTGGATCCACTCGCACCGAAGCGTCTTGATTAAGGTCGACGCGACCTCCTCGCCT
>NZ_JAMYMZ010000010.1:0-206455 GCF_040318825.1 Mesorhizobium sp. M1006 | reverse complement strand
AAAAAACAATCTCTTCCGGGGGGGGGGTCTGCCGTTAAAACGAACCCCGTTTATTTGCGCCTCCCTTCATACACACCAACCCGCGGTGGTCACGCCCCCCCGCTCTTGTCTCTTGCATGGCGGAAGAACGCCTGCTTCAAGCCGCCTTTGCTTCTGCTTCATGGAGCGCGAAAGAGCGCCCGTCCGCGTCGAAAATATGCAGGTCTCCGGCGTCCGCCGTCAGCCGCAGTGTCGCTCCGCGCTTGATCTCGACATTGCCCGGCAGCTTGGTCACCAGCGGCAGGTCGGCGCGGCCGATGTCGACATAGACGAGCTGGACCTCGCCGAGCTGCTCGACGTAATCGACCGTCCCTTCGAACAAATAGTCGGCGCCGGTGGCAATCATCAGATCCTCCGGCCTCACCCCGAAGCTCACCGCTGCGCCTTTCGCCGACGCAGGCGTTGCGATCGGCACCGTTGCCTTGCGGCCGCCGACATGGCTGACGACCGTCGGGTTGCCGGTCTTGTCGATCGTCGCCGGCAGGATGTTCATCGCCGGCGAGCCGATGAACTGGGCGACGAACAGATTGCCGGGCCGCTTGTAGAGCTCCATCGGCGTGCCGACCTGTTCGATATGGCCTTCCTTCAGCACGACGATGCGGTCGGCCAGCGTCATCGCCTCGACCTGGTCGTGGGTGACGTAGATCATCGTCGTGGCCGGCATCGACTCCTTGAGCTTGGCGATCTCGATGCGGGTGGCGACGCGCAGCGCCGCGTCGAGGTTGGATAGCGGCTCGTCGAACAGGAAGACCTTGGGATTGCGCACGATGGCGCGACCGATGGCGACGCGCTGGCGCTGGCCGCCCGACATCGCCTTGGGCAGGCGGTCGAGATATTTGGTCAGCTGCAGGATCTCGGCCGCCTGGCGCACCCGCTTGTCGATCTCGGCCTTGCTTTCCTTGCCGATCTTCATCGAGAAGGCCATGTTGTCGTAGACGGTCATGTGCGGATAAAGCGCATAGGACTGGAACACCATGGCGATGCCGCGCTTTGACGGCGGCACGTCGTTGACGACCTCGCCGTCAATCTTGAGCTCGCCCGAGGTGATCTCCTCCAGCCCGGCGATGCAGCGCAGCAAGGTCGACTTGCCGCAACCCGAGGGACCGACGAAGACGATGAATTCGCCCGACTTTATGTCGAGGTCGACGCCGTGCAGAATGTTGAGATTGCCATATGATTTCCTCACTTGCCTTAGCTTGACATCGGCCATGGTACCCTCCAGTTCTTCCTTGAATTCAGTCGATACGCCCGAACCAGGCGCCGTAGCCGCCGAGGCGGATAGTGCCGGCGCCAGTCTGTCCCGAAAACCCGTGTCCCGGCAAGGGCTGCAATGAGCGGCCGCCAAGATCGACTTCGGCAGGCTTTGCTCCGAGATTGAAGGCGCAGACGATCTGCTCGTTGCCTTCACGGCGGGTGAAGGCGACGGTGTCGCCCTCGCTTTCGATGAACTCGATATCACCCTTGGCCAGTGCCGGATGGGCGCGGCGGAAAGCCAGGAAGCGCCGGTAGTGCTCGAGCAGCGAGCCGTCGTCGCCTTGCTGCACATTGACGGCTTGCGCAAGGTGCTTGCTGGGCACCGGCAGCCAGGGCTTTGCCGTCGAGAAGCCGCCATTGCGGGCAGCGCCGTCCCAAACCATCGGCGTACGGCAGCCGTCGCGGCCCTTGAATTCAGGCCAGAAGCGGATGCCGTATGGGTCCTGCAGATCCTCGAAGCTGAGCTCGGCCTCGCTGAGCCCGAGCTCCTCGCCCTGATAGATACAGACCGAGCCGCGCAACGACATCAGCAGCGCCGAGATGACCTTGAGGTAGGCGGTCGGGTCGGGCTCGCCGGCTGCCCAGCGCGAGGCGGGACGCATCACGTCATGGTTGGAGAAGGCCCAGCACGACCAGCCGTCGCTGGCCACCTTGCCGAAGGTTTCCAGCACCGAGCGTACCTTTGCCGCGCTGATCTTCTCCGGCGCCAGGAAGTCGAAGGAGTAACACATATGCACGCGCTTGCCGCCGGCCGTATAGGCCGCCACCACTTCCAGCCCACGCTGCGAATCGCCGACCTCGCCAACCGCGGCCGTCGCCGGATATTCGTCGAGCAAGGCGCGGAAGCGTTCGAGGAAGCCGAGGTTTTCAGGCCGGCTCTTGTCGTAGAGATGGTCCTGGTAGTTGTAGGGGTTGACGGCCGGCGCCGTCTGGTCGTTTCGCTGCTCGGGCGGCAGCGGCGGATTGTCTTCCAGGCCTTGGCTGTGGAAATAGAAATTGATGGTATCGAGGCGGAAGCCGTCGACGCCGCGCTCCAGCCAGAAGCGGGTGACGTCGAGCAGCGCGTCCTGGACCGCGCGGCTGTGGAAATTGAGGTCGGGCTGCTCGGCCAGGAAATTATGCAGGTAATATTGCTGGCGGCTGGTGTCCCACTGCCAGGCCGAGCCGCCGAAGATCGACAGCCAGTTGTTGGGCGGCGTGCCGTCCGGCTTGGCATCCGCCCAGACATACCAGTCGGCTTTTGGATTGCTGCGGCTCGAGCGGCTCTCCTTGAACCAGGGATGGATGTCGGCGGTGTGCGAGAGCACCTCATCGATCATCACCTTGAGGCCAAGCCGATGCGCCTCTGCGGTCAGCGCGTCGAAGTCGGCCAGCGTGCCGAACATCGGATCGACATCGCAATAATCCGACACGTCGTAGCCAAAATCCTTCATCGGCGATTTGAAGAATGGCGAGATCCAGATGGCGTCGACACCGAGCGAGGCGATGTAGGCCAGCCGGCTGATCATGCCCCTGAGGTCGCCGATGCCGTCGCCGTTCGAATCCTGATAGCTGCGCGGGTAGATCTGGTAGATCACGGCACCTCGCCACCAGTCGCGATCTATAGCGAGATCTGGCTTCGGGGTGGCCTTCAAAGCGGATTGCATGATCTCAACCTCCTTTCACCGAGCCGGCAAGCAGCCCGCGGACGAAATAGCGCTGCAGCGAGAAGAACACGATCAGCGGCACGATGATGGTGACGAAGGCCGATGTCGTCAGGATCTCCCAGTCGCCGCCGCGCGAGCCGAGCAACGCATTGAGCTTGGCGGTAAGCACGATCTGGTCGCCCTCCGTACCAAGGAAAACCATCGCCACCAGCAGATCGTTCCACACCCAGAGAAACTGGAAGATGGCGAACGAGGCCAGCACCGGGAACGACAATGGCAGCACGATCTTGACGAAGATCTCGAAATCGCTGGCGCCGTCGATGCGCGCCGACTCCATGATCTCGCGTGGTAGGCCGGCGATATAGCTCCTCAGAAGATAGATGGCGAAAGGCAGGCCGAAGCCGGTATGCGCCAGCCAGATGCCGAGATAGGTCTTCGACGGCACGCCGAAGAAGCTGCCGACGCCGTTATAGAGCTTCAATAGCGGGATCAGCGACATCTGCAGCGGCACGACCAGGAGGCCGATGATGACGGCGATGAGCAGCGCCCGGCCGGGAAAGCGCATCCAGGCCAGCGCGTAAGCGGCGAACGCGGCGATCAGGATCGGGATGACGGTCGCCGGAATGGTGACGGTCAGCGAGTTCATGAAGGAGCGGCCGATGCCCTCCGAAAACAGCACCGTGTCGTAATTGTCGGTGGTGAATTTCGGCGGCGCCGACGAGGCGTAATAGACGCGCTGGCCGCGCTCGCCTTCGAAAGCCTTCGGCGAGGTCATGACGAAACTGCCGTCGGCATTGAGCTGCAGGGTCACGCCGTCGCCGAGATCGGCTGTCGTGCCGGCGGGATATTGCGTCGGCGCTGCCGACTTGACGCCGAAGGCGCTGATGTTGCGGGCCGGACCGTCGCCGAAAATATTGCCTTGCAGGATGAACTTGCCGTCCTTCTCGACTTGCGCCGAGGCGGGCGGCAGCCGTCCGGCCTCCGTCTGGCTGGAACTGGTGAACGAGTTCCACCAGCCCGAAGCGATGATCTGGTCCTTGTCGCGCAGCGACGAGACCAGAATGCCGAGCGTCGGGATCGTCCAGATCGCAACGAAGATGAAGACGGCGATATGGACGCCGAAACGGCTGACAAAGGACTTTCCGGTCGCCACGGCCATCTCAATGCCCTTCCGTCTCTTTGTTTGCCTGGCGGATGTTCCAGACCATGATCGGAATGACCGCTATCATGATGATGATGGCGATGGTGGCGCCGCGGCCAAAATCGCCGCCGCCGCGGAACATCCAGTCGAACATCAGATTGGCCAGCACCTGGCTGTTCCACTGGCCGTTGGTCATGGTCAGCACGATGTCGAAAACCTTCAGCACCAGGATGGTGATGGTGGTCCAGACGACGGCGATGGTGCCCCAGATCTGCGGCACCATGATCTTCCAGAAGATCTGGAAAGGGTTGGCGCCGTCGATGACGGCGGCTTCCAGCGTCTCTTCCGGAATGCCGCGCAAGGCCGACGACAGGATGACCATGGCAAAGCCGGTCTGGATCCAGATCAGGATGACCATCAGGAAGAAGTTGTTCCAGTACGGCAGCGAGATCCAGACCTGCGGCTGGCCGCCGAAATACTGGATGATGGCATTGAGCAGGCCGATCTGCGTCTGGCCCTCGCCGCGATATTCGTAGATGAATTTCCAGATGACGCTGGCGCCGACGAACGAGATGGCGAGCGGCAGGAAGATCAGGCTTTTTGCGATGGTGCCCCACCAGATCTTGTCGGTGAGCACGGCGATGATCAGCCCGAGGAAGGTGCAGGCGGCCGGCACCACCGCCAGCCAGATGATGTTGTTGAGGATCGAGTTGCGGAACTCGCGGTCGCCGAACGCCCATTGATAGTTGGCCAAGCCGACGAAATGGGCGCCGCCGCGATCGAGGAACGACAGCCTCAGCGTCTCCACTACCGGGTAGATCAGGTAGATCGTGAGGATGATCATCGCCGGGCCGACGAACAGCCAGGGTCGGATCACCCCCTGCCGGCGCAGATTGTTGATCGCCGCCTTGCCGGAAACGCCGCGTGCCGGAAAGATCGTGTCGAGTGCCTTGTTGGCGCCCCAGAAATAGGCGACGCAGCCGCCCACGCCGATGATGATGACGAATATCGCCGAGAAAATCTGAGCCGCCATGGGTCCCTCCCCCTGCGCACGGATCCGCCAGTCGAGAATGGCTTTGGCGACGGGATCATGCGCCGATTCAGTTGTCTGGAGCGCGACCAGCCGGAAAGCAGGTCACTGGGCGCGCGTCATGCCGGAATGCGTTGTGCTCACGACAATCGACGCGACGCCAAGCACCGGATAAGGTCCGGGCCGTTTGAGGCCCGGACCACATCACATTTGGAACTCAAGCCGGCCGCTTACTTGATCGCGTCCCAGCTTTTCTGGATGTCGGTGGCGACGTCCTGGGCGGACTTGCCGCCGACCAGGTCGATCATGCCGGTCCAGAACGCACCGGCGCCGATCTTGCCCGGCATCAGGTCGGACCCGTCGAAGCGGAAGGTCGAGGCGTTGGCCAGGATCTCGCCCTGCTTCTTCAGCGCGTCGCTGGCATAGGCGTCCTTGTTGACCGACTTGAACGGCGTCACGAAGCCGCCCTGCGCCATCCAGATCTCATGAGCGAGCGGCAGCTTCAGGAATTCGATGAACGCGCGGGCACTCTTGCTGTCTTTGGTGATCATGGCGAGCGTGCCGGCGCCGAGCACCGGAGTGCCGAGCTCGGGCTTGGAAGCGTAAGGCGGGAAGTAGAAGAAGTCGGCATCCTCGCCCATCTTGGTGCCTTGCGGGAAGAAGGTCGGGATGAACGATGCCTGATGGTGCAGATAACATTTCGGCGGCACCGAGAAGAGGCCCTTCGGGCTGTCACGGAAATCGGTCGCCGCAACCGCCTTGGCGCCGCCCTCGACCATCTTGTCGTCGGTGGCGATCTTGCCGAAAATGTCGATGGCGTTGACCACTGCCGGATCGTTGAACGGAATTTCGTTCTTCACCCATTTGTCGTAGGTCTCGGGCGTCTGGGTACGCAGCATGATGTCTTCGACCCAGTCGGTCGCCGGCCAGCCGGTGGCGCCGCCCGAACCAAGCCCGATGCACCATGGCGTGCCGCCGTCGGCGATGATCTTCTTTTCGAGCTCGGCAAGCTCTTCCTGCGTCTTCGGCACCTTGTAGCCGGCTTCCTCGAAATTGTCCGGCGAGTACCAGACCAGCGACTTCACGTCGGCCTTATACGGAAAGGCGAAGAAGCCGGGCTTGCCGTCCTTGTCCTTGAACGTGCCGAGATCGACCCAGGATTGGCCGGCGCCGTAATTGTCCTTGACCCAGTTGGCCGTGTCGTCGCCGAGCGGCGTCAAAAGGCCCTTCGATGCTAGATCCTGGATCAGGCCCGGCTGCGGCAGCACGGCAATGTTGGGCGGGCTGCCGGCCTGCGTGTCGATGACGATCTGCTGCTCGTAATTCTCCGACGAGGAGTACTTGATCTCGGCGCCGGTGGCTTCGGAGAAGTAATCGAGGACGGTGCGGATAAGCCCTTCGTCCTCGCCGCGCCACGGCCCGAAGATCGTCAGCGTCTCGCCCTTGAGGTCGACTTTCTTGAGCTCTTCGTAGTTCGCCCAGTTGAAACGGGGATCTTCGCCCGGCTTGAACTTCAGTTCGGCTTGCGCCGGCATGGCGAGCGCAAGCGTGGCAAACGCAGCGCCCAGCAGAAGCATTTTCTTCATCGGTATTCCCTCCCAGTGGTGACAAACACCGAACGAAACCTCCATTCCGTCCGCCGGCGCTGCAGGACTGTGACTCAGTCGGAAAGGAACTGCAACCTTTCGTGGAGTCTTCCAAAGCGCTTTGGTGATTTTGATCTCGCCACTGAATTGATCCGGAGTCAAGAGAAAGCCAGATTAATGATTTAATTTCTGCGGTCGAGTGCCAGCGAAAGTGCGCTGCAGCACAGTTTTCTGGCGGTGCAGCAGCAAATTCGGCTTCAAACCGGTCCGAACCGTGCGTATGGTCATTGCGCTCGGCAAGGCGGTTCATAGCGGCCAGCTCGATTCAGATTAAAAGCGCTTTGAGGTTTGGAGGCCTCCGGTGAACCTCAAGCAGCTCTCCCACATGCTGGCGCTTTCGCAGACTACGGTGAGCCGCGCATTGAACGGCTACCCGGAAGTCAACGAGGAAACGCGCCGGCGGGTGGTCGATGCCGCCAAGCGTCACGGCTATCGCCCCAATCCGAGCGCGCGTCGGCTGGCGACCGGCAAGACCGGCATGATCGGCTATGTGCTGCCGACGGGGACGACCGTCGACATCGACCCGCATTTCGTCGAGTTCCTGTCCGGCCTCGGCGACTATGCGCGATCGCATGAGCTCGACCTGGTGCTGTCACCGGCCGATGCCGACGACCAGGAGACGACCTACCGCCGCATTGTCGCCAACCGGCAGGTCGACGCGGTCTATATCTCGTCGCCGAGGCCGGCCGACCGGCGGGTGGCACTCGTCAACACGCTCGGCATTCCCTTCATCGTCCATGGCCGCAGCGAAGGCTTCGATTTCGACTATCCGTTCACCGACATCGACAATGAGGGCGCCTTCCACGAGGCGGCACGGCTACTCGTTCAGCTCGGTCACAGGCGTCTGGCGCTGATCAACGGCGACGATCGCGAGACCTTCGCCATTCATCGCGAGCGCGGCGTGCGCCGCGCGCTTGCGGCGAGCGGCCTGGTGCTTCGTGATCAGCATGTCTGTTCGCTGACCATGACCGAGGAGAACGGCTATCGCGCCGCCCGGCGCTTGCTGGAACAAAGCGACGCGCCGACGGCGATCGCCTGCTCCAGCCTGATCATGGCGCTCGGCGTGGTGCGCGCGGTGCGCGATCTCGGCCTGACCATTCCGGGCGACCTGTCGCTGATCGCCCATGACGACGTCTTTCCCTGGCTGAAGCCGGAAAATTTTTCGGTGCCATTGTCGACGACGCGTTCGTCGATCCGCCTCGCCGGCGCGCGCATCGCCGAACGGCTGGCGGCGCGGATTTCCGGCCTGGAGGAGGGCGCTCGCGGCGAAGTCTGGCCGGTCGACCTGGTGGTCAGGGGATCGGTCGCCGGCGCGCCGGCCTAGAGGCAATCACTCTGAACGGCCGAGGTCGACTCTTGGCGGCTGTTGGCCAGCACCAGCGGGTGCGTCCTGGTCTCAGGCCGCGGATTTGAGGTGATCGATGAAGGCGCGCAGCTTCGGCAGGACTTGGCGCTTGCCGGGATGATAAAGGAAGACACCCGGCGTCGTCGTGGCGACGCCGTCGAGCACCGACTGGAGTTTTCCTTCGGCTATCGGACCTTCGGCGAGTGGTCGCGGCGTCTGCGCCAACCCGACGCCCCGCATCGCGGCCCCGACCAATGTCGAATAGTCGTGCGCAATCAGCGGGCCTGAGACGATCGCTTCGATTGCACCGTTACCATCGATGAACGACCAGGGTGCGATGGCGCCATTCGAGCGGCGCAAGCGTAAGCAGGCGTGGTGGCGCAAGTCGTCGACACGCTCGGGACGGCCGTAGCGCTCAAAATAGTCAGGGCTGCCGACGACTACGAACGAGAACGGCGGGGTCAGCCGCACCGCGACCATGTCGGCGGCGATGAGTTGCCCGAGGCGGATGCCGGCGTCGAACCCGCCGGTCGCGAGATCGACCATCTGGTCGCTCACGGCGATCTCCAGTTCGATCTCAGGATAGGCTTGGCAGAACGACGCGAGCACCGGCTCCAACATCAGCGGCACGATAGCGCGAGGCACAGACAGGCGCAGCAGACCGGTCGGCCGCTGGCCGATATCGCGGGCAGCCTCGCCGGCCGCTACGAGCTCCTCGAATGCCGGGCCGGCACGGTCGAGGAACCGCTGGCCAGGTTCGGTTAAACCAACGCTCCGCGTCGTGCGGACGAACAACGCCGTGCCCAGGCGAGCTTCCAGCGCGCGCACCGCTTGGCTCACGGCCGATGGCGTCACGCCGAGATCGGCGGCGGCACGGCGGAAGTTACGCCGCCTGGCGACGGCCAGGAACGCCTCGACGCCCTCCAGCGCACCATGTCGGACTGTGTAGTTCTGCTTCATAGGTTGTTGTGATTACACCGGATAGTCGAATTGCGGTAGCGGGCTTAAAGCCGCGTGAACCAACTGTTGAGAGTAGGCCAAATGTCCACGGAAATGGTGTTCCAAACCCATCTTGTTCTCGGCTATGTCGCGTGGCTGCTTTGCTTCGGCGCGTACGGTTTGCCGTTGCTCAGGTCGATGGACCGGGTCGCGGCGCAACGCGCTATCGCTATGCTGCACAGCTTCCGCTTCTTCGGGCTCGTCTTCCTGGTTCCGGGCGTCGTAAGCCCCAATCTGCCCGCTGATTTCGCCGTGTTCGCCGCCTACGGCGATTTCGCGACTGGCGTGCTGGCCATGCTGGCGCTGCTCACGGTGAGGATACGCCCGCTCTTCTGGCCGTTGGTCGTCGCCTTCAACGTCGCAGGGACCGTCGACCTCATCGTCGACTATTACCACGCCATTCAGATCGGCCTTCCTGCACGCGCAGGCGAACTGGGCGCCACCTACGCGATCCCGATCATCTACGTACCGCTGCTGATGATAACGCATATCGCCGCATTCTATTTTCTCCTACGTCCTCAGCAAAACGCGACCTGAGCGGGCTATTCCTTCGCCGCCTCGGCCGCCTTGGTGTTCAGAAGCCCGTAGCCGAAGTCATTGTCCCGCCCCTTCGCGCCGAGATCCTTTGCCGTGGCGGCAAGTGCTTTCTCCACCCAGTCGGCGGAGCGGTCGGGCGCGGCATGCAACAGATTGGCGACGGCGCCGGTCACGATCGCCGCGGCGAAGGACGTCCCGGTCACCACGTCCGAGCCGGCGCCGCTCGGCGCCACCATCTCGACGCCGGGAGCGGAGATGAAGACGTAGGCGCCGCGATTGGCCTGCGGCATCAGCCCATCCTTGGCATCGGTGGCCGTCACCGCGATCACGCCGTCGAAGGCGGCCGGATAACCATAGGGCGCCTTCGGTCCGTTATTGCCGGCGGCCGCAACCAGCACGATGCCAAGCGCACGCGCATTGCGGCAGGCGATGCCGAGCAGGTCGTTCTTCGGGCCGACGAAGCTCATATTGATGATGCGGACATCCTGCTCCGCCGCCCAGTCGAGTGCCGAAAGGATGACGTCCATGGTCGACTTGCCGCCCTCGAAGGCGCGGGCATGATAGATCCTGGCGCCCGGCGCCATGCCTTTGAACGCGCCGGTGCCGGCGATCAGTCCATCGACCGAAGTGCCGTGGTCGCGCGCCTTGATCGGCACGTCGGGCATGGCATCGAACTGCCCGGCGATGACGCCGGAGAGCGCCGGATTGCCGTCGTCGATGCCGGTGTCGATGACGCCGATGCGCACATTCCCGCCGCTGGCTTTGTCGGCATCGAGCGCGATGCGCTCGAACGCATAATTGACGATGCTGGCCGCCTGCTGCAGCGAGTAGACATGGTTGGCCTCACGCCGCAAAGTGCGGCCGTCGGCGGCGAGCTGTGCCAGTACGACGCCGACCGGGCGGCCATCGGGAATGCCGAAGCGCACCAGCGTGTTGCCGAGCAGCCGCGACTGCCGCTGCGAGCGTATCTCGAGGCCGAACGAGGCCGCGATCTGCTGGACCGCGCCGGCATCGCCATTGACGGTGACCAGCACCTCGTCGGGCACGAAATCGCCGGTCACGGCGCGCGGCGGCTCGGTTGCCACAAGATCGGTCGGCGCAACCACCGCACCGCCCGGCACCGCAGCCTGTATTGCCGGCGCGACGGCGGGTGGGGTTGCAGTATTGCCAGGAGGTATCGGCGCCTCGGTGACTACGACAGGATTGGGGAACAGGTCGACAATCAAGCCCGGAAGAAACACCGCGCCCGTCGTTCCATGAGCCGGCGCTTTGCCGCCATCCTTCACGCCGCCGCCATCCTTGGCGCAGTCGGCGTTGGCAGCACTTCCCCGGTTCAGGCAGTCGATCTCCGCCTGGGTGAGGTTAGGATCGTTGGTTTGTGCAACGGCAGACGCGGCGAAGATTGTCATCGCCGCCGTCAATCGAATGACCGCCTCAGCCGCCATCAGCCGGTTTCCTTCCCTCCAGGGCAGCTTCGGTGAAAGGCTGGGCGGCGATAAGGCCAAGCAGCTTCTGATAGTCGGCGGCGGTCTCGGCCGGGACGCCGACGCGGAAGACGCCGTCGGCGGTCGGCCCGCCAGCGATCTTCAACTGGTTCTGGTCGAGAAAAGCGATGATGTCGGACAGCTTCGCATCCGGTTTGAACTTCACAAGGGCAAACGGCATTTTGGCCAGATCGTCCTCCGATCCGGCAATCTCGAAATCGCCACCTCTGTTGCCGGTCTGCACAAAGGATTGCGCGACGACCAGGGCCAGCAGCACCGCGGCCGCGGCCCAGGCGACGCCGGCGGGCACCGCCATGAAGCGGCTCCAGGCCTGCGCCAGCCAGGACGATGCCGCAGGCGCGCGGGACGGGCCGGCCTCGGCGTCGAGCGCCTTGGCAAAGCGGCTGAGCGCATCGGCCGGCGGGCGGATTGCCTCGTTTGCGGCAGCGGTGCAGGAGAATTCGGCCTCGGCCTCGCCTAGTGCGGCCATCGCCGCCGGATCGCTCGTCAGCCATTCCTCGATGGCTTCGAGCTCGGTGCCCTCCAGCGAGCCGTTCAGATAAAACGGCAGCAGCATTTCCATTTCGTCGCGGCGTGACATTTTTTCAGCGGCGCTCATGGCCACCCCCTGTCGTAACCGGCGGCCTTGAGGGCTTCGCCGAGTTTCTTGCGGGCGTAGAACATCCTGGTCTTGACCGTTGCGACCGGGATGCCGAGTACCTCGCCGATCTCGCTCACCGATTGCCCGTGATAATAGGCAAGGTCGATCACCGTGCGGTGCTCTTCCGGCATGGCATCGATAAAGTGTCGCAAGGCGGCGGCCTTGTCTTCCTTCATCGTCACAACTTCCGGCGTGTCGGCGCCGTCGGCGACCTGGGCCGCGTCATGGTCGTCGATCCAGTCTTCCTTCTTCTTGCGCAGCAGGGACAGCGCCTTGAAGCGGGCAATGCCGAGCAGCCATGTCGAGACCTCCGAGCGCCCCTCGAAGGCCGGTGCCTGCCGCCAGAGTTCGAGGAACACCTCGTTCGCGATATCGTCGGCCATCAGTTCCGATCCCGTCTGGCGTGCCACGAAGCGGTAGACCCGCGCGTGGTGGCGCATGAACAGGAGCCGCACGGCGGCACGGTCGCCTTTCGCGACCCGCTCGACAAGCCCGCGATCGGTCTCCGCGGCCATCATCGCCGGTCGAGCCGCCTGGCTCCTGCCTGCTTTGTCGCCCATCGGCCCAAAAAGGTTCACCGCATCCGCCCGTATATTTGCGGAGGCTAACTGAAGAGCGGGAGCGTTGCCAGAGGGAGAAGAGGGCGCGCGCTCAACTCAGGAACGGCTTTGCCTTCATCGTCGCCGGCACCGGCACGCCGAGGCGCGCAAGCACCGTCGGCGCGAGCTGCAGCTGATCGAGCAGCGTATTGGCTTCCGGACCCTCGCCGGATCCGAAGTAGTAAAGTGCGAAATCCTGCATCTCCTCGTCGTGGCCGCCATGATGGCCGCGATCGGTCTGGCCATGATCGGCGGTGACGATCACCTCGTAGCCGGCTTCCCGCCAGCGCGGCAGAAAGCCGGCGAGCATGGCGTCCATTGCATAGACGGCATGATCCATCTCGTGGCAGTCATGGCCGAAGCGGTGGCCCATCGAGTCCAGAGTACAGCTGTGCAGGATGCCGTAGTCGATGCCGTAGCGCCTGGTCAGCATGGTCAACGTCGCGAACAGGTCGACGTCGCTCGGCGTCATCTGGTTCCTGGCATTGTAGCCGGTCATGGTGTGGAACCGGCCATGGCTGATCGGCCTGCCCGGCTGGTCGAACTCCATGTCCTCGACCAGATCGAACGGATAGGCCCGGAAGAATTCGGACCAGTAGGAGTGGGTGACCGCACCGGTCTTGCCGCCGGCCCTACTGACTTCGGAAAAGATGTCCGGCTGTTCGACGCGAAACCGGTTCTCGTTCGACAGGATACCGTGCACTTGCGGCGGCACGCCGGTGTGGATCGAGGCATAGCAGGATGCCGAGGTCGACGGCAGCACGGAACGCATTTTCCATACGCGGGCTTCGCCTGATTGCACCCAGCCTTCGAGATTGCCCATCAGCCGTCGCCAGTTCCGGTAAGGCACGCCGTCGAGGATGATGAGCAATAGTTTTGTGTCGAGCGCCACGGAGTGTCTAATTTCCCGCGCTGGCCATGCGCCGTCCCTTGATCGCCTTTTCCAGCCAGCCGATCTCCATTTCCGGCACCGACGATAGCAAAAGATCGGTGTAGGCATCGAAGGGCGGCGTCAGCACCTTGCTCTTGGCCCCGTAGCGCACCACTTCGCCGCGATACATCACGGCGATCGAATCGGCGATCGACTTGACCGTGGCCAGGTCGTGGGTGATGAACAGATAGGCGACGTTTTCCTCTTTCTGCAGCCCGAGGAGCAGCTCCAGTATGCCGTGGGCGACCAGCGGATCGAGCGCCGAGGTCACCTCGTCGCAGATGATCAGCTTCGGCTTGGCGGCGAGCGAACGAGCGATGCAGACGCGCTGCTTCTGGCCGCCCGAAAGCTCGGCCGGATAGCGGTCGACATAGCCTTTACCCATTTCGATCTTGTCGAGCAGTTCGGCGACGCGTTTGTCGCGCTCAAGCCCGCGCATCCCAAAATAGAATTCCAGCGGCCGACCGATGATGGTGCCGACCGTCTGGCGCGGGTTCATCGCCACGTCGGCCATCTGGTAGATCATCTGCAGCTGGCGCAGGTCCTCCTTCGGCCGGTCGGCAAGTCGGTTGGCGAGCGGCCGTCCGTCGAAGGTGACGGTGCCTTGTTCGGGCGGCAAGAGGCCGGTGATGGCGCGCGCCAGTGTCGATTTGCCGGAGCCGGACTCGCCGACCACCGCCAGCGTCTGGCCGGGGAAAATATCGACCGAGACGTTCTTCAGCACCTTGATGTGACTGCGGCCATAGGCGGCGGTGATATTCTTGACCGACAGGAACGGGCTCGTGCCGGGCTTCTGCTCCTGGTGTTCGATCTCATGCACCGAAACCAGCGCGTTGGTGTATTCCTGGCGCGGCTCCTTGATGATCTGACGGGTGCCCCCCCATTCGACCAGCCGGCCGTGGCGCAGCACCATGATCTCGTCCGAGACCTGGGCGACGACGGCAAGATCGTGAGTGATGTAGAGCGCCGCGACATGCGTGTCGCGGATGGCATCCTTGATCGCCGCCAGGACATCGATCTGCGTGGTCACGTCGAGCGCCGTGGTCGGCTCGTCGAAGACGATCAGGTCGGGTTCCGAGCACAACGCCATTGCCGTCATGACGCGCTGCAGCTGACCGCCCGAGACCTGGTGGGGGAAGCGCTCGCCGATGCTTTCGGGGTTCGGCAGGCTGAGCTTCTTGAACAGCGCCACGGCGCGCTTTTCGGCTTCGGCCCGCGTCGCCGTGCCGTGCAGGAGTGCTGCCTCGACCACCTGGTCCATCAGCCTGTGCGCCGGATTGAAGGCGGCTGCCGCCGATTGCGCGACATAGCAGACCTCGCGGCCGCGCAATTTGCGAAACCCTTCGTTGCCGCCCTTCAGGATGTCGCGGCCATTGAGGATGACCTCGCCGCCGGTGATGCGCACGCCGCCGCGGCCGTAGCCCATCGACGACAGGCCGATGGTCGATTTGCCGGCGCCGGACTCGCCGATCAATCCGAGCACCTTGCCTTTTTCGAGCGTCAGCGAGACATCGTGCACCAGCACGATGTTCTTCGGCGCCTCACCCGGGGGATATACCGTGGCCTCGATGCGCAGATTGCGGATGTCGAGCAGCACGCCGGACTTCGGTTGCCCGGGCTTCGGTTGCCCGGGCTTCGGTTGCTTGTCAGCCATTACCCGCGTCCTCCCTTCAGGCTTGTCGTGCGGTTGAGCACCCAGTCGGCGACGAGATTGACGGAAATCGCCAGCGCTGCGATCGCCGCCGCCGGAATGAGGGCGGCGCCTATGCCGAAGACGATGCCATCCTTGTTTTCCTTGACCATGCCGCCCCAATCGGCGTCCGGCGGCTGCACGCCAAGCCCGAGGAAGGACAGCGTCGACAGGAACAGTACGGCATAGATGAAGCGCAGGCCGAGTTCCGAAACCAGCGGCGACAGCGCATTGGGCAGGATTTCCCGGAAGATGATCCAGCCGCTGCCTTCGCCGCGCAGCTTGGCCGCCTCGACATAATCCATGACGTTGATGTCGACGGCGACCGCCCTCGACAGGCGGTAGACGCGGGTCGAGTCGAGAACGCCCATGACCAGGATCAGCGTCACCAGATTGGATGGCAGCACCGACAGCACCACAAGCGCCATGATCAGCGTCGGGATCGACATCAGGAGATCGACGAGACGCGACAGAAGCGTGTCGAACCAGCCGCCGAAAACCGCCGCCGAGAAGCCGAGGATGGCGCCGAGCGAGAACGACAGCGCGGTCGCCAGCACCGCGATGAACAGGGTGATGCGGGCGCCATAGATCATGCGCGACAACAGATCGCGGCCGAGATTGTCGGTGCCCAGCCAATGCGCCGCCGACATCGGTTCCCAAGGGACGTCGCTGACGATCTCGGCATTGCCATGCGGCGCGATCCACGGCGCAAAGATCGCTGCCAGCACGAACAGCGCCGTCAGCACGATGCCGACCAATGCCGGGATGGGGATGCGTTTGATGACGAGCATACCCGCCCCCCTCATTTCGGATGTCTGAGGCGCGGATTGGCGACGATCGCCGCTATGTCCGCGATGATGTTCAGGCTGATGTAGACAGCAGCGAAGATCAGCCCGACCGCCTGCACCACCGGCACGTCACGCTTGGTGACGTGGTCGACGAGGTATTGGCCCATGCCTGGATAGACAAAGATAACTTCGACCACGACGACGCCGACGATCAGGTAAGCGAGATTGAGCATCACGACGTTGATGATCGGCGCGATGGCATTGGGGAAGGCATGCCTGCGGATGACCGCGAAGGCCGAAAGCCCCTTGAGTTCGGCGGTCTCGACATAGGCGGACTGCATCACATTGAGGATCGCAGCGCGCGTCATGCGCATCATATGCGCGAGCACCACCAGGGTCAGCGCCGCCGCTGGCAGTGCTATGGCCTGAATGCGTTCGCCGAAAGGCATCCCGTCATAGACCGTGGAAATGGCGGGAAACCATTGATGTTGCACCGCGAAGAAAAAGACGAGCACATAGCCGATGAAGAATTCCGGAAACGAGGTCGAGGCGAGCGCTAACCCGGAGATCAGCTTGTCGACCCAGCCATTGCGGTAGCGCACCGCGATCAGGCCGAGGATGATCGCCAGCGGCACCGCGATGATCGCCGCCCAGAAGGCGAGGAACAGCGTGTTCCACAGCCTTCCCTTGATCGAGGTTGCGATATCCTGACCGCTCGACATAGCCGTGCCGAGATCACCGGTCAGGATGCCGCCGAGCCAACGAAAATAACGGATGTAAGCGGGATCATTGAGGCCGAGCTGCTCGCGCAGATTGGCGAGCGACTCCGGTGTCGCTGACTGCCCGAGAATGGCTTGCGCGACGTCGCCGGGCAGGATTTGGGTGCCGGCGAAGATCAGGACCGAAACGGCCAACAGCAGCAGAATGCCCAGCGCAATGCGCTGGGCCACCAGTTTCACGATGGGTGAGGACATATCCGCAAGGCCGGGCTCAGGCTTCGAGCCAGCACTTCGCCAGAGCATATCCGTTCATCAACTCCTGATGCGGATCATCCACCCAGCCGGCGACCTTGGCGCCCGTCGCGTCGATGAACTGATTGAACATCGGCAGGATCAAGCCGCCCTCGTCGCGCACCATCACAGCCATGTCGTGGTACATTGCCTTGCGCTTGGCCTCGTCGAGCTCGGCGCGAGCCGCCAGCACCATCTTGTCGAAATCCGGACGCTTGAAACGTGTGTCGTTCCAGTCGGCCGTCGACAGATAGGCGGTAGAGTACATCTGGTCCTGCGTCGACCGGCCGCCCCAGTAGGAGGCGCAGAAGGGCTGCTTGTTCCAGACTTCCGACCAGTAGCCGTCGCCCGGTTCGCGTTTGATCTCCAGCTTGATGCCGGCCTTGGCCGCGCTTTGCTGGAACAGCTGTGCGGCATCGACGGCACCGGGGAAGGCGACGTCCGACGTCCGGAGCAGGACGGCACCGTCATGGCCCGATTTCTTGTAGTGGAACTTGGCCTTATCGGGATCGTATTTGCGCTGCTCGATCTCGGTGAATAGCGGGTACGATGCATTGATCGGGAAGTCGTTGCCGAGCGAGCCATAGCCACGCAGCACCTTGTTCAGCATCTCCTCGCGGTCGATCGCCAGCTTCAACGCCATCCGCAAGTCGTTGTTGTCGAACGGCGCGGTGTCGCAGTGCATGATGAAGACGTAGTGGCCGGGTCCCGAATGGTTGCGGATGGTGACGCCGGGCACGCGCTTGATCAGATCGACGATCTTCGGCTCGACCCGGTTGATCATGTTGACCTGGCCGCCCTGCAGCGCCGCCGTGCGGGCCGTGGCGTCGTTGATGACGATGATCTCTATCTGGTCGGCATGGCCCATCTTGTCGCCCTGCCAGTAATTGGCGAAGCGCTCGCCGCCATGGCGCACGCCGGGCTCGTTGGTGGTGACCTTGTAAGGACCCGCCGAGATACCGGCATCGGCCTTGTCCTTGCCGCCGTTCGGCTGGATGATTAGGTGATAGTCGCTAAGCAGATAGGGCAGGTCGGCATTCGGCTCCTTCAGCGTCAGCACCACTTCCTTGCCGCTGGCCTTTATGCTCTCGATGCCTTTCATGTAACCGAGCGCGCCGGACTTCGACTTCTCGTCCGAATGGCGTTCGAGGGTGGCGGCCACGTCCTCTGCGGTCACCTTCTTGCCGTTGTGAAACTCGACGCCATCGCGGATCTTCAGCGTCCAGGTCTTGGCGTCGTCCGACGAGCCGATCTCCTCGGCAATGCGGTTCTCGAGCTTGCCTTCGGGAGACAGTTCGACGATCAGTTCGCCCCACATCTTGCCGAAGGCGAACGGCACCTGCGTCATGAACAGCGCCGGATCGAGACTGTTGGTGGACTCGCCACCGACCAGGCCGGCCTTGAGCGTGCCGCCCTTGACCGGACCCGCTGCGCGGGAAGCGCTGGATAGCAGCGAATTGGCGAAGGTTGCGGTGACGCCAAGCGCTGCGGCCCGGCCGAGAAAATCGCGACGGCTCAGCTTGCCGGACGCAACGCGCCGGCTCAGATATTCCAGTTCGTTCGACATGTTGAGTTCCTCACTCTGTTGGTCCGACCTTATGGTCGTTTTTCTCATTTCTATCGGGAGAATAATGACCGTAAGGGAAAGCGGTAAGCAAGACCGAATGCGACATGCCGTGGCGTAAATCGTGCGTCGCAATTGGACCAATCGCTATAAGCGCTCAAAGCAGTGCGCGCGGGATTTTCTCCTCGAAGTTGCGCTCGAAGACGAGTTTCTCGCCTTCGTAGGCTTCGATTCTGGCGCTAACCACGAAGCTTTGCGCGTCGGACCGCATTTCGGCGAAGGTTTCTGTGCGCACCGACCATCCATTTCGCGACAGCGTCTGGGTCCAATGCGTCTTGCCCGAGGCTGACAGCGGATTGTCGGGATGGATCGCCCATGTCTCTCTGGCGATGCTGCCATTGGCGAGGCCATGCTCCAGGTCGCGCACCTCGCCGAAATCGTCGACGATGAAAAGCGTAATCATTCCGGTCTTTTCGTCGCGATCGACATGACGCTCGGAATTGGCGGCGCGGACCGTTTCGGTTGCCCAGGGCGCAGCACCTTCGGGAGCGGGGAAGGTGACCTCGTCGCCTGTCGCTGGCGGGCGCACCGGCAGCATCAATGTCGCGGCCGACAATTCCAGCCGGACCGGCTCCGGCGACGGCCAGATCATCGGCCAGTAGGCGTTCGAAACGGCAACGCGCAAGCGATGGCCGGCCGGCACGCGATAGGCGCATTGGTCGAGCACCACCCGGGCGCTGACGGTTTCGCCGGGCACCAGCGCTTCGGGAAATTCGTGCGAGTTGCGATGCGTCAGGTTGAGCACGCCGTACGAGATCAGCTCCGATGCCCCGTCCGGATGGACGTCGCACAGCCGAACCGCGATGTTCGCCTGGCGCCGGTCCGACGAGACGCTGGCCACAACTTCGGGAGCACCGACAATGTCGACCGTTTCGGTCAGCACCGGCTGGTCGAAGCACACCGACAGCGCATCGTCGGGGCGCTGGTCACCCGGCAGTTCCGGGCCGAAGGTGAAGGGGAAATATTCGCCGCCGGCGAGGCCGCAGCTTTGCGGCGAAGCGACGATAGCGTGGTTGCCTTCAGCGATAAGCTCAACCTCTTGGGTCTTGATGTTGGGCGACGGCCATTCCGATTCAGCGACCCAGCGGCCCGGGCGCTCGGGATGCCAGCGCGCCGGACGCACGCTGTCCATGACATAGGCGCGGTAGGCGGGGTCGGCCTCGACGCCGGTGTCGATGTCCTTCAGCCAGCGGTCCCACCAGCGCAAGGCCTCCTGCAGGAAGCCGATGCGCGGTTCGGGCGCGGCGTAATGCGGGTATTTGTGGATCCACGGGCCGACGATGCCCTTGACCGGCGCCTCGATATTGACGGCGAGATGGGAAATCGTATTGCGATAGCCATCATGCCAGCCGCCGATCGACAGCACCGCGGCATGGATGGCGGAATAGTCCTCGCAGATCGAGCCGCGCTTCCAATAGGCATCGCGATGCTGGTGCTTCAGCCACAGCGGTGCCAGGAATGGCTGGTTCTCCAGCCTGGTCAGCCACAGGTCGCGCCATCTGTTGTCGCCGGCCAGCAACGGATCCGGCGGCCTTGACGAATAGGACAGCATGGTCGAGGCCCAGCCGAAATTCTCGATCAGCAGGCAGCCGCCCTTGTAGTGGATGTCGTCGGCATAGCGGTCGACCGTCGAACAGAGACTGATGACCGCCTTCAGCGCCGGCGGCTGCTTGGCTGCTACCTGCAGGCAGTTGAAGCCGCCCCACGAAATGCCCATCATGCCGGCATTGCCGTTGCACCAGGGCTGGTCCGCCGCCCAGGCGATGACGTCGCAAGCGTCCTGCAATTCCTGCTCGGAATATTCGTCGTCCATCAGCCCTTCGGAATCGCCATTGCCGCGCATGTCGACGCGGATCGAGGCGTAGCCGTGGCCGGCAAAATAGGGATGCGTCAGCTGATCACGATAGATCGTGCCGTCGCGCTTGCGATAGGGGAGGTGTTCGAGGATTGCCGGCACTGGATCGTCGGCAGCATCGGCCGGCATCCACACCCGCGCCGACAGCCGGCAGCCGTCCGGCATGATGATCCCCATATCCGGATATTCGACGATCTTTCGTGGGAATTCAGTGACGATTTTCATGCGGGCGAACTCCAGGAGCGCCAGATGATGGAGCCCGTGAGAGCGCGTCATGGGCCAGTCAACGAATTCGGCTGGTCAATCCGCGTCAATTCAGCGGTATGTCGTTTTCGGCCTTGCTTGCTTGATAGGCGGCGGACAATTCGTCATAGCGCGCTGATATTGCGCCGATACGCGCTTCCAGCCGCTCGCGCTCGGCATCGGGCAGCGAGCGCACCAATTTGCGGATCGAAAAGCTCTTCCAATAGGCATTCTCGGCATTGTAGCCGCCGGGATCGAGGGTGAAGACCTCTTTCAGGATCTTCAAATCGTGCGGGATGTCGAAGCTGTCGCGCGAGTCTTCGTGGCTGAACAGATAGAAGAAATTGTCGAAGCCGGTCCAGGTGATCGCCGACAGGCAGAGCGAGCAGGGTTCGTGCGTGGCAAGAAAGATCGCGTCCTTGGTGTCGACGCGTTCGGCTTTAGGCATTTCGTAGAAGCGCTTCAGGCAATGCACCTCGCCGTGCCAGAGCGGGTTTTCGGTCTCGTTGTTGGTTTCGGCAAGCACCAGCGAGCGGTCGTCCTTGCGCAGAATGGCCGCGCCGAACAGCTTATTGCCGTGCGCGACGCCTTCGACGGTCTTCGGCACGATGTCGTGCTCGATGACGTCGAGCAGTCGGTCGATCAGCGAAATGTCGGTCATCATCTAATCCCGTCGGGAAGATCGATCTCGTAGGCGTGCGAGAAATGGCACTCTTCGAGATTGGAGCCGTCGCCGCCGCGGTCGACGACCACAAAATCCTGGACATCGCCGATCGGCGTCAGCACTCCGTGCCACAGATTGCGCGGATAGTTGATGCCTTGCCCGGGCGCGGTGATGAAGGCATGCGGCTCGCCCGGGCCCTCTTCACCGTCATGGCAGACGACGACCAGGAACGGCCGTGGTGACAGCGGGATGAAGGCCTGGCTGCCAAACGGATGGCGCTCCACCATGGTAAGCTTCAACGGCAGCTCATAGGGCGTGCCACGCACCATCGAGATCAGCACGCGCGCATTCGGCCCTCGTGCTTCCGCCATGGCGAGGTCATGGTAGCGCTCAGCCTTGCCGCCATTGATCGGATAATGGTTGTCGCCGCCCATATCGATGACGTCGCCGAATTCGGCGAAATTCTCGCGGGTCAGCGGCCGCGCGACGATGCGGGTCATGGTGTAGGTTTCACGACGCCGGCGCTGCCAAGCTTGGCGTGGCGGTTGACGTCCTTATAGAGGAGATAGCGGAATTTGCCCGGCCCGCCGGCATAACAAGCCTGCGGGCAAAAGGCGCGCAGCCACATATAGTCGCCGGCTTCGACTTCGACCCAGTCCTGGTTGAGACGGTAGACCGCCTTGCCCTCCAGCACATAGAGCCCGTGCTCCATGACGTGCGTCTCGGCGAAGGGAATGACCGCGCCAGGCTCGAGCGTGACGATGGTGACATGCATGTCGTGGCGCATGTCGGCCGGATCGACGAAGCGCGTCGTCGCCCATCGGCCTTCGGTACCCGGCATTGGCGTCGGCGCGATTTCCTGTTCGTTGGCGAAGAACGCTTGCGGCTGGTCGATGTCGTCGACTGCGTCATAAGTCTTGCGGATCCAGTGAAAGCGGACGGCGGCACCGCTTTCATTGCGCACCGTCCACCCGCTTGCCGGGGGCAGGTAGGCAAAGCCGCCCGGCCTTAAGCTATGTTTCTTGTCGGCAAGCGAAACGCATAGCTCGCCTTCGACTACGAACAGGGCACCTTCGGCGGCGGCGTCAAGCTCGGGGCGGTCGCTGCCGCCGCCGGGCGCGAGCTCGACGATGTATTGCGAAAACGTCTCGGCAAAACCCGACAGCGGCCGCGACAGCACCCAGACGCGTGTCCCATCCCAGAACGGCAAGGCGCTGGTGACGATGTCCTGCATCACACCCTTGGGGATGACCGCATAGGCCTGTGTGAACACAGCGCGGCCGGTCAGCAATTCACTCTGGCCGGGATGTCCGCCCTGCGGCGCATAATAGGTTCGCTCGGCCATTTTCATCATATCCATAAATTCAAGCCTGTTGCGGAAGCCACGGCCCATGGCGGCAGCCGAAGCCCTATTGCGGAAGCATGTCCTTGAGACGAAGCAGCGCGATGCGCTCGACCTGTCTGCAGGCGGTTTCGAATTCGACATCGTGGCTGTTGCCGATACGCGCCTCGAACTCGGCCAGGATCTCCGCCTTGGTCTTTCCTTTCACTGCAATAATGAAAGGGAAACCGAAACTGGTGACGTAGGCGGCCTTGAGTTTTGCGAACAGCTCGCGCTCCTTCTCGGTCAGCGCGTCGAGCCCTGCCGAAGCCTGTTCCCTCGACGATTCCGCCGTCAGCCGCTTGGCCTGTGCCAGTTTTCCGGCAAGATCGGGGTGGGCATTGAGCACGGCAAACCGCTCGGCCTCGCTGGCCGCGCGAAACACGCGGCAGAGCGCGTTGTGCAGGCCGCCGGCACTGTCATGGGCCGGGCCGAGCTCCAGCTCATAAGCGCGCTCGGCAACCCACGGCGAATGCTCGAAGACGCCGCCGAATGTGTGGACGAAGGCCTCGAATTCCATTTTCGACGGGCGCAGCGCCGGCAACCGGAACGGATGCGTCTCCTGCCAATGTTTTGCAATGTCGATGCGTCGTGCCAGCCAGACCTTGTCATGCGATTTGACGTAGTCGATGAAGCGCTTCAGTGCCGCGACCCGGCCCGGCCGGCCGACCAGGCGGCAGTGCAGGCCGATGTTCATCATACGCGGCCGCCCTGCCTTGCCCTCGGCATAGAGCGTATCGAAACTATCCCTGAGATAGGCAAAGAACTGGTCGCCCGAGTTGAAGCCTTGCGGCGTGGCAAAGCGCATGTCGTTGGCGTCGAGCGTGTAGGGGATGACCAGCTGCGGCTTCGCCGACCCGTCCGGTGCCACATGCTCGAACCAGTAGGGCAGTTCGTCGTCATAGGTGTCCGACACATAGTCGAAGCCGCCCTCTTCCGCCGCCAGCCGCACCGTGTTGATCGAGGTGCGGCCGGTGTACCAGCCGGTCGGCCGCGCCCCTGTGACCTCATAATGCAGCCGGATCGCCGCTTCCATGTCGCGGCGCTCGTCTTCTGGCGCATGGTCGCGGTAGTCGATCCATTTCAGCCCGTGCGAGGCGATCTCCCAGCCGGCCTCCTGCATCGCCGCAACCTGATCGGGCGAACGCGCCAGGGCCGTGGCAACGCCGTAGCAGGTGACCGGCACTTGCGCCGCGCTGAACAGGCGCAGCAATCGCCAGAAGCCGGAACGGGCGCCGTATTCGTAGATCGATTCCATGTTCCAGTGGCGCTGGCCGGGCCAGGGCGCGGCGCCGACGATCTCCGACAGGAAAGCCTCCGAAGCCTTGTCGCCGTGCAGGACGCAATTCTCGCCGCCCTCTTCGTAATTGACGACGAACTGCACCGCGACATGCGCCCCGCCGGGCCATTTCGGATCCGGCGGATTGGCTCCGTAGCCGCGCATGTCTCGTTCGTAACGCATTCTCGCTCCTGCCGGAAATTTTGATCAGGATAGTCGAAAGGAGTGCCTGCGCATTCCCCCGAAATTTTTGAAAGTGTTTTTGTCGCGCTCCGCTCGACCGGGACTTATGCATCGCCTTTAATTGGCGCACAATTCATGAATAGTGTTCGACCGTTCAGGGAATGGAGCAGCCAGTGGCGGAAACGTCGAAAGCCGAAGGCGGGCGCCTGACGACCCACGTCCTCGACACTGCGGCCGGCAAACCGGCGGCCGGTCTGTCGATCGAGCTCTATCATCTTGACGGTCAGGCCCGGACGCATCTGAAAACGGTCGTCACCAATCAAGACGGCCGTTGCGATGCTCCGCTGCTTGCCGGCGCTGAATTCCGCACCGGCGAATACGAGCTGGTCTTTGCGGCCGGCGATTATCTGCGCGGGCAAGGGACAAAACTGGCGGAACCGGCCTTCCTCGACCATGTGCCGATCCGCTTCGGTATGGCCGAGCCGATGCACTATCATGTGCCGCTGCTTCTGTCGCCGTACGGCTATTCGACCTACCGGGGAAGCTGAGATGGCAGGGATCAAGACACGCAACGAAATCCGCTTCATCCTCAATGGCGAGGACGTCGCGCTCGGCACGATTGCACCCGACCAGACCCTGCTCGACTGGCTGCGGCTCGACCGCTCGCTGCGCGGCACCAAGGAAGGTTGCGCCGAGGGCGACTGTGGCGCCTGCACGGTGCTGGTCGGCAGGCTCTCCGGTGGAACACTGGTCTATGAAAGCGTCAATGCCTGCATCCGCTTCCTTGGCTCGCTAGACGGCACGCATGTCGTGACCGTCGAGCATCTGCGCGGCGACGCAGGAAAACTGCATCCCGTGCAGCAGGCCATGGTCGATTTCCACGGCTCGCAATGCGGCTTCTGCACACCGGGTTTCGTCATGTCGCTTTATGCTCTGTGGATGCGGGCGCCGGAGCCGTCGGACGCCGCCATCGAAAAGGCGCTGCAAGGCAATCTCTGCCGCTGCACCGGATACGAGGCGATCATGCGCGCGGCGCGCGCCATCTCCAGCTACGGCACGGCGGCAAAGGATCCGTTGGCGGCGGAGCGCAAGGCAGTCACGGCCAAGCTCGAAGCGATGAAGGACGGTTCGCGCATCGAGATCGGCTCCGGCAACAAGCGGCTGATCGTGCCGGCCAATGCCGACGATCTGGCCAGCGTACTCGTCAAGGAGCCGGGCGCCACTATCGTCGCGGGTTCGACCGATGTCGGCCTTTGGGTGACCAAGCACATGCGCGATATTGCGCCGGCGGTTTTCATCGGCAATCTCGATGGTCTGTGCGGGATTTCCGAGGACAAGGGCGTCGTCTCGATCGGCGCCGGTGTCACCTATAGCGAAGCCTTCTCGACACTGGCGAAACGCATCCCGGCGCTCGGCCCGCTGTTCGACCGCATCGGCGGCGATCAGGTGCGCAACATGGGCACCATCGGCGGCAATATCGCCAACGGTTCGCCGATCGGCGACACGCCGCCGCCGCTGATCGCACTCGGTGCCCGCCTGACGCTGCGCCGCGGCGACAAGTGTCGAACGATCCCGCTAGAGGAGTTTTTCATCGCCTATGGCAAGCAGGACCGGCAGCCCGGCGAATTCGTCGAGGCCGTGCATGTTCCGGTGCCAGGTAGCGAGACGAAATTTGCCGTCTACAAGATCACCAAGCGCCGCGACGAAGACATCACAGCAGCGCTAGGCGCGTTTTTCCTGAAGCTCGCCGAGCATGACACGGTGGCGGATGTGCGCATCGCCTATGGCGGCATGGCGGCAACGCCGAAGCGAGCCTTTGGCGTCGAAAAGGCATTGCTTGGCAAGCCCTGGACGGAAGCGACGGTCGAGGCGGCGATGGCCGCGTACGCCGGCGATTTCACGCCGCTGACCGACATGCGGGCAAGCGCCGAATACCGGGCGCTGGCGGCACGCAACCTGCTGCTGCGCTTCTTTGCCGAAACCACCGGCACCCGGGCGCCGATCCAGGTATCACGGCACGAGGCGGCATGATGAACAAGCACGCCACCCCCAACCTGAAGGCGCAAAAAATCGCCGGCGGCGTCGCCACCGACCAGCGCCATGATTCCGCGCACAAGCATGTCAGTGGCACGGCCGTCTATATCGACGACATGCCGGAACCGGCCGGCACGCTGCACGGCTGCCTTGGGCTTTCGACGGCGACGCATGCCACCATCACCAGCATGGACCTGTCGGCGGTGCGCGCCGCACCCGGCGTCATCGACGTGCTGACGGCGAGCGACGTGCCAGGCGAGAACGACATTTCGCCGACCGGCCGTCACGACGAGCCGGTGCTGGCCGACGGCAAGGTGCAATTCTTTGGCCAACCGATCTTCTGCGTCATTGCCGAAACCCGCGAGCAGGCGCGCCGTGCAACGAGGCTGGCCAAGGTCGAATACAAGGAATTGCCGTTCGTCGCCGATGTCGGTGAGCTCGATCCCCGGAAAGATAAGCTGGTCACGCCCCCGCTGACGCTGAAGCGCGGTGATGCAGCGGCTGCGATCAATGCGGCGCCGCGCCGGCTGAAGGGAAAAATGCGCATAGGCGGCCAGGAGCATTTCTATCTCGAAGGTCATATCGCCTTGGCCATCCCCGGCGAGGACCACGACGTCACCATCTATTCCTCGACCCAGCACCCGAGCGAAATCCAGCACATGGTCAGCCATGCGCTGGGTGTGCCGAGCCATGCGGTGACGGTGGAAATCCGCCGGATGGGCGGCGCTTTCGGCGGTAAGGAAACGCAAGGCAATCAGTTTGCGGCATTGGCCGCTATCGCCGCGAAGAAACATCATAGGGCCGTGAAAATCCGGCCTGACCGCGACGACGACATGATCGCCACCGGCAAACGCCACGATTTCCTCGTCGACTACGAGGTCGGCTTCGACGACCAGGGCAATATTCTGGGCGTAGATTTCATGTTCGCGGCGCGCTGCGGCTTCTCGGCCGACCTCTCCGGCCCGGTCACTGACCGCGCGCTGTTCCATTGCGACAACACCTATTTCTGGCCGGCGGTGCACGCGCAATCGGCGCCGCTCTACACCAACACGGTATCGAACACTGCCTTTCGCGGCTTCGGCGGCCCGCAAGGCATGGTCGGCGCCGAGCGCGTCATCGACGAAGTCGCGTTTGCCGTCGGCAAGGACCCGCTCGAAATCCGCAAGAAGAATTTCTACGGCACCAGCGACCGCAACATCACGCCCTATCACCAGATAGTCGAGGACAACATCATCCACCGCATCGTCGCCGAGCTGGAGGCGAGTTCCGACTATGCGAGGCGCCGCCGCACCATCGATGCTTTCAATGCCAACAGCCGCTTCATCAAGCGCGGACTGGCGCTGACGCCGGTCAAGTTCGGCATCTCGTTCACCGCCACCCACTACAACCAGGCCGGCGCGCTGGTGCATGTCTATACCGACGGTTCGGTGCATCTGAACCACGGCGGCACCGAGATGGGGCAGGGCCTCTATGTCAAGGTGGCGCAGGTTGTGGCGGAAGAGTTCCAGATCGACCTCGATCAGGTCAAGATCACCGCGACGACGACCGGCAAGGTGCCGAATACCTCGGCCACCGCCGCGTCTTCCGGCTCCGATCTCAACGGCATGGCGGCGCAGAATGCCGCCCGCCAGATCAAGGACCGGTTGACCAATTTTGCCGTCGAGAGATACCAGGTGCCGCGCGACCAGGTGCTGTTCCTGCCCAACCGCGTGCGCATCGGCAACCAGGAGATCGCCTTCGCCGATCTCGTCAGGCAGGCTTATATGGCGCGCATCCAGCTTTCGGCGGCGGGTTTCTACAAGACGCCGAAAATCCATTGGGACCGCGACAAGGGCGAGGGCCATCCCTTCTACTATTTCGCTTACGGCGCCGCGTGCTCGGAAGTGTCTGTCGACACGCTGACCGGCGAATATATCGTCGAGCGCACCGACATCCTGCACGAAACCGGCCGCTCGCTGAACCGCGCCATCGACCTCGGCCAGATCGAGGGCGGCTTCATCCAGGGCATGGGCTGGCTGACAACGGAGGAACTGTGGTGGGACGACAAGGGGCGGCTGCGCACCCATGCGCCATCGACCTACAAGATCCCGCTCGCGTCGGACCGGCCGAAGATTTTTAATGTGACGTTGGCCGACTGGGCGCAAGCAGGCGAGCCGACGGTGTACCGTTCCAAGGCGGTCGGCGAGCCGCCCTTTCCGCTCGCAATGTCGGTGCTGCATGCGCTGTCGGACGCAGTGGCGAGCGTTGCCAGCCACAAGATCTGCCCGCGCCTCGACCCGCCGGCCACGCCGGAGCGTGTGCTGATGGCGATCGAACGGCTGAAGCGGGAAGCCAAAACCGGCACTTGAATCCCGGAAAACGTGCAATTCAGGCCGAAAAACTCTATATTTCCCGATAGGGAACGCAAATGATGAACGCGAAAGTGCAGAGCCTGAAAGCCTTTCTTGCCGGCGCCGGCCGGGTCGCCTTCGTTGAGGTGGCCCGGACAAAAGGTTCGACGCCGCGCGAGACGGGTGCCTTCATGCTCGTCTCAGGATCGGCCACTTTCGGTACGATCGGCGGCGGCCAGCTCGAATACATGGCGATCGACAAAGCGCGACAGATGCTTTTCTCCCCCCTTGAGGGGGAGATGGCCGCGGAGCGGCCAGAGGGGGTCGTCTCAGAAGGTACCGCCAGCGCGTCGAGCACTGCCGCGGCGACCCCACCCGGCGGCTTCGCCGCCACCCTCCCCTCAAGGGGGAGGGATATCCGCGCCACCCTCGACATCGCGCTCGGCCCAGACATCGGGCAGTGCTGCGGCGGCAGGGTCGAGCTGCTGATCCAGCTAGTCGACCCCGCGCTTGAAGCCAAGCTGGTTGCGGCGGCGGAAACCGAGGAAGCGCAGCGACCGCATGTCTACATCCTCGGCGGCGGCCATGTCGGCCAGGCGCTGGCCTCCGCGATGGCCTTGCTGCCGGTGCATGTCGTCGTTGTCGAGACGCGAGCCGAGGCGCTCAAAGGCATGCCGGAAGCGGTCGAAACCAAGCTGACGCCGATGCCTGAGGCGATGGTGCGCGAAGCCCCGGCTGGATCCGCCTTCGTCGTCCTTACACATGACCACGCGCTGGACTTCCTGATCGTCGCCGAGGCTCTGAAACGCCGCGATGCCGCCTATGTCGGCATGATCGGCTCCAGAACCAAGAAGGCGACGTTCCGGAACTGGTTCCTGAAATCGGCGGACGGAAGCGAGGCGGAATTTGCCCGCCTCGTCTCGCCGATCGGCGGCGATGCCGTTAAGGACAAGCGCCCGCAGGTGATCGCCGCACTCGCCGTAGCCGAGATTATGACAGCGTTGGCCGGCCATGCGGCGGCACCGTCCGCTCAGTCCAAAGCCCCTCACCGCAAGGCGATGGCTGGCTGACGTTTTGGCTATTCCTTCTCCTGCGTGTGCGCCTCAAGGAACCACAGCAATTTGTCGAGCGAGCGTGAATAGGCGGTGAAGATGTCGGCGGTGTCGGCATCGCCCGCGCCGGCCGCCTCGTCGATCGCCGCGCGTGCCCGCTTGGCGGTTGCGGCATAGCGGTCGATCAGCGCCGCCAGATGATCCCGGGTCTTGTGGATGTCGGTCGGATAGGCCTCGAGCATAGTCGCCTTCGACACCTCTTGCGATGTGCCGAGCGCCGTCCCGCCGAGCTGTACGGCGCGCTCGGCAATGGTGTCGACATGGCCGTCGAGCTCCTCGCGGAACGTGTCGAGCATCTCGTGGATGGCGATGAATTGCGGTCCCTTGACGTTCCAGTGCGCCTGCTTGGTGATCAAGGCCAGATCGATGGCGTCAGCGAGGCGGGCATTGAGAAGATCGATACACTCTTTCTTGGCATTGGATTGCAGGTCGTTGCGGGTGGCGATGGCATCCATGATCGGCTCCTGTGGCGGTTGCGTCCGCTTGGTTTGAAGAGGGCGAAGTTTGTGGAAGGTCAATCGAACATGCGCGCAGACGCCCTCATCGCCGCGCGGCACAGCATCCCAAAACGGCGATCTCCGACTTTCGTTCCGCTCGTCGTTTACGCCGGCCTTTTCAAGCCCAGATGGTCGCGCAGCGTGCTGCCTTCATAATCCATACGGAACAGCCCGCGCCGCTGTAGCTCCGGCACGACTAGTGTGGCAAAGGCATCGAGTTGGCCGGGAAAATAGGATGGCATGACGTTGAAACCGTCTGCGGCGCCCCCCTCGAAGCGTGCCTCGAGCTCGTCGGCGATCTGGGCGGGCGTTCCGACGACGCGCCAATGGCCGCGCGCGCCGGCGAAATGACGGGCAAGCTGGCGAATGGACAGCTTATCGCGGCGTGATTGCTCGATGACGAGCGCCTGCCGGCTCTGCATGCCTTCGCTGGCCGGCAGCTCGGGCAGCGGTCCGTCGATGGGATAGCGCGCGAGATCGGATATGCTGAGATAGCTGGAAAGCAGCGCGACACCGACATCGTCCGGTATCAGCTCCTGCAGTTCATCATGTTTTGCCCGGGCTTCCGCTTCGCTTGCCGCGACGACCGGCGCGACGCCAGGCATGATCTTGAGGTCGTCCGGCTCGCGCCCATGGGCCGCCAGCCGTCCCCTGAGGTCGTCGTAGAAGGCCTTCCCCTCCTCGAATGTCTGCGCCGCAGTGAACACCACATCGGCGGTCCGGGCGGCGAGATTGCGGCCTTCGTCCGATGCTCCCGCCTGAACCATGACCGGCGCACCTTGTGGCGAGCGCGGCAGATCGAGCGGGTCGCGCACCGAAAAGCTTCTGCCTTCGTGTCCGCCCTGGCCTTGCCAAAGGCCAGCAACCACGGCAGCGAATTCGCGCGCCCGTTCGTAGCGGTCGGCATGCGGGCGCAGACCGGTCGAGCCGAAATTGGCGGCCTCGATCTGGCTGGCGGAAGTGACAAGGTTCCAGCCGGCACGGCCGCCGCTCAGATGGTCGAGCGACAGGAAGGTTCGCGCCAGCCCGTAAGGCTCGTTATAGCTCGTCGACGCCGTGGAGACGAGGCCGATGCGCGCCGTCTGGACGGCGAGCGCGGCAAGCAGGCTGATCGGCTCGAAGCCGATCGAGCGCGACGTTTGGCTGGCGATGTTGACATTGGCCTCGCGCACGCCGGAGGCGTCCTCGCAGAAGATCATGTCGAACTTTGCCGCTTCCGCCGTCCGCGCCAGCTGGATGTAATGATCGATGTCGATGCCGGCCGTGACATGCGCCTGCGGATGGCGCCAGGCGGCGATGTGGTGGCCTGTCGCCCACAGGAAGGCGCCGAGCTTCATCTGGCCTCGACCGGCGCTCATTGCCGATCCTCCCCTGCAAGCCCGAGATGGGCGCGCAGTGTCGCCGCGCTGTAGCCGGACCGGGCAAGGCCGCGGCGGCGAAGCTCCGGCAGCACGAGACCGACGAAATCGTCGAGCGCCGATGTGAACGGCATGGCGATGTTGAAGCCGTCGCAGGCTTTCGGGCGAAAGCACTCTTCGAGCCTGTCCGCAAACAGGTCCGGCGCGGCGGTTATTTCGGCGCTGCCGGTAACGTTCATCAGCACTTTCAGCGCCTCCGGCCTGCGCCCGAAGGCAAGCGCACGGCGCTTCAGATCGCCAGCCCTCGCCGGCTCGATCGATGGCTCATCCAGCAGGACGACATCGGCGGTGCGGGCGGCGATATACATGGCGGGCTCGGACAGGCCGGACATGACCAGCACCGGCGTGTCCTGCGGCGACCGCGCCACGTTGAGCGGCCCGCGCACGGAAAAGTATTCGCCCCTGTGGTCGAGAAGGTGCATCTTCTCGGGATCGAAGAAGCGGCCGCCAACTTTGTCGAACAGCAGCGCGTCTGCGTCCCAGCCTTTCCACAAGCCTTGCACGATGCCGATGAATTCATCGGCGCGCAGGCGGAAATCGTCGCAGGAAAACCCTTCCGGCCGGCTGAAATTGGCCGCCTCGCGCGGGTCGGGCATCATGCTCGCGTTCCAGCCGGTGCGGCCATGGCTGATGATATCGAGCGAGGCGAAACGGCGCGCGAGATTATAGGGCTGGTGGGCGACCGTCGACGCGGCGGCGACGAGGCCGATCCTGCTTGTCACCGTCGCCAGCGCCGCCACCAAGGTGGTTGCTTCGAAGCGCATTTGCCGGTTCGGCCAGCCTGCAACCGGTGCGGAATCGCCCAGCAACACCATGTCCAGACCGGCCGCTTCGGCTTCTTGCACGAACCGCGTCAGCAGACTGAAGTCCGGGGCGGCGTCGGGCGGATGGGAAGGGGCGGCTTCCGGAGACAGTGAAACGGCGAGACACATTGTGGCGCCGTTGGCCATCGCTTTTCCCTGTTGAGCGAGATTCCTTGAGAATTATCTCGCCGGCTGGACGGAAAGCAACCAGCCAGCCGACGATCATTTGCCGGCCAGAATATCCCTGATCAGCCGCTGGCAGCGCTCGGCCATGAAATCGAGCAGCAGCCGCACCTTCGGATCCTGCAGCTTCTTGTGCGGGTAGACGGCGGCGAACTGCACCGGCGTCGGCGGCGTGTTGCTCAGGACCACCTTCAGCCGCTGGTCGCGGATAAACGGCTCGACCTCGAAGCGCGGCTTGTTGATGATGCCGCGGCCGGACAGCGCCCAGCCGGTCAGCACGTCGCCATCATCGGTATCGTAGGGGCCGTGCACCTCGAACTTTTGCGGCCCATTCGGCGTCTGCAGTGTCCAGACATATTCGCGCGCGCCGGAATAGCGCAGCATCAGGCAATCGTGTTTCTTGCCGATCAACTCCTGCGGCTCGGTCGGCTCGCCGCGCACGTCCAGATATTGCGGAGCCGCTACCAGCACGCGTTCGCAGTCCATGATGCCGCGCATCCTGAGGCTGGAATCCTCGATGATGCCCAGCCGGAACGCAACGTCGATGCCTTCCTTCATGATATCGACATTGTGATCGGAAAGCCGGAGCCGCACCTCGATATCTGGGTACCTGTCGTGGAAATCCGGGATTCCGGATGCTACCAGCCGCCGCCCGAGGCCGAGCGGCGCTGTCACCTTTATGGTGCCGCGCGGCTGGCCGGATAGCGCGCTGACCGCCGCTTCCGCCTCGGTGACCGCCTCCAGCACCTGCTTGGCGCCAGAGTAGAACACCGTGCCGTGCTCGGTCGGCATCAATTGTCGCGTCGTGCGGTTGAACAGCCTGACGCCCAGGTGCTTCTCGAGCTCCTTGATCCGGTTAGAGGCGACCGCGGGCGAAATGCGCATGTCGCGCCCAGCCGCCGACAAATTGCCGAGCTCGACGACGCGGACGAAAACGGCGATGTTGTCGAGATAGGCCATGCGGCTTCCGTGGCTCTGATGTGGCTGCGTATGATCAGCCTAGTATTTTCCAATTTTTTTTGAAAGTCATCGTGCAGCTCGGCCCTTTCCGTTTGCGCTCCAGTCCGTAAAGTCAGTGGATCGGCAGGGACGATTTTTTCATGATGGATTTCGCGATATTTTGGGATTGGCTGAGTTTCGCCGTGCGCTGGCTGCACGTCGTCACCGGTATCGCCTGGATTGGATCGTCCTTTTATTTCGTCGCGCTCGATCTCGGGCTGCGCCAGCGTCCGGGCATGCCTGCCGGAGCCTTCGGCGAGGAATGGCAGGTGCATGGCGGCGGCTTCTACCATGTGCAGAAATATCTGGTGGCGCCGGCTGAGATGCCCGAGCATCTGACCTGGTTCAAGTGGGAATCCTACGCCACCTGGCTGTCGGGCTTCGCCATGCTGTGCGTCGTCTACTATGCCGGGGCGGACCTGTTCCTGATCGATCCGAATGTCCTTGCTATGTCGGTGCCTACAGGCATCTTGCTGTCGCTGGCGACGATCGGCGTCGGCTGGGTGGTCTACGATCTCTTGTGCCGTTCGCCGCTCGGCAACAGCGACACCGGCCTGATGCTGGTGCTGTATGGGGTGCTGGTATTCATGGCCTGGGGACTGACCCACCTGTTCACCGGCCGCGCCGCCTTCCTGCATCTCGGCGCCATTACCGCGACGATCATGTCGGCCAACGTTTTCATGGTCATCATCCCCAACCAGAAGATCGTCGTCGCCGACCTGATCGCCGGCCGTAAGCCCGATCCGAAATACGGCAAGATCGCCAAGCAGCGCTCGCTGCACAACAATTACCTGACGCTGCCGGTTTTGTTCCTGATGCTGTCGAACCATTATCCGCTGGCGTTCGGGACAGAGTTCAACTGGGTCATCGCCTCGCTGGTGTTCATCATCGGCGTGCTGATCCGGCACTATTTCAACACCAGGCATGCGCGCAAAGGCAATCCTACCTGGACCTGGCTGGCCGCCGCCGTCTTGTTCGTCGTCATCATCTGGCTGTCGACGGCACCGAAGCTGCTGACCGGCGAGGTCAAAACGTCCTCGGCGGCACAGGTCTACGTTGCCTCGGCGCATTTCCCTGCCGTGCGCGATACGGTGCTTGGCCGCTGTTCGATGTGCCATGCGGCGGAGCCGTCCTACGAGGGCATTTACCACGCGCCTAAGGGCGTGATGCTCGATACCGATGCCGGCATCGCCGAGCACGCCGGCGAGATCTACCTGCAGGCCGGACGCAGCCACGCCATGCCGCCCGCCAACGTCACCCAGATCACCGACAAGGAACGGGCACTGCTGGTAGCCTGGTTCGAAGGCGCGGGGAAATAGCATGACCAGCACGCTGCTGCGCGGCCGCACGCTGTCGTTTTTGCGCTGGCCAGAAACCATCGACGACCATTCCGCCTGGCGCTACGAGCAAGATGGCGGCCTGCTGATGCGCGACGGAAGGATCGTTGCCGCTGGCGCCTATGCCGAGGTCGAGAAAAAGGCGGGCGAGGGAACAAAAAAGATCGACCACAGGCCACATCTGCTGCTGCCCGGGTTCATCGATGCGCATGCACATTTTCCGCAGATGCAGGTCATCGCTTCCTTCGGCGCCGAACTGCTCGACTGGCTGAACACCTACACTTTTCCGGAAGAGACCAAATTCCAGAACGCCCAGCATGGCCGCCGTATCGCCAGGCTGTTCCTGGATGAAGTGTTGCGCCACGGCACCACGACAGTCGCGGCCTATTGCTCGGTACACAAGGAATCTGCCGAAGCGTTCTTTGCAGAGTCGCACGACCGCAACATGCTCAACATCGCCGGCAAGGTGATGATGGACCGCAACGCGCCGGACGGCGTGCTCGACACGCCGCAATCGGGCTATGACGACAGCAAGGCGTTGATCGATGAGTGGCACGGCAAGGGGCGCCAGCACTATGCCATCACGCCGCGCTTCGCCATCACCTCGTCGCCCGAGCAATTGGAGATGGCGGGCGCGCTCTGCCGCGAATATCCTGATCTGCACATGCAGACGCATCTGTCGGAAAACCACGCCGAGATCGCCTTCACGCAGCAATTGTACCCGCAGACGCGGGACTACACCGACATCTACGAACACTATGGGCTGCTCGGGCGCAGAAGCCTGTTCGGCCATTGCATCCACCTGTCGGAGCGCGAGGCGGATGCGCTTTCGGATAGCGGCTCGGTGGCGGTGTTCTGCCCGACCTCCAACCTGTTTCTCGGCTCGGGCCTGTTCGATTATCAGCGCTATAGCCGCCGCGAGAAGCCGCTTCGCATCGCCGCAGCCACCGATGTCGGCGGTGGCACCAACTATTCGATGCTGCGCACCATGGACGAGGGCTACAAGGTGATCGCGCTGAACGGCGAGAAGCTCAATCCGTTCCAGTCCTTCTGGCAGCTGACCCGCGGCAATGCCGAGGCGCTGTCGCTTGCGGAAAAGATCGGCACCCTGGAGGAAGGCAGCGACGCCGATATCATCGTGCTCGACGCCCGCGCCACGCCGGCGATGCGGCTGCGGGTGGAGACGGCGGACACGCTTGCCGAGGAATTGTTTCTGCTGCAGACACTCGGCGACGACCGCGCCGTGCGCGAGGTCTATGTCGCCGGCCGGGCGGCCAAGGCGGATATAGCGGTTTAGCCGTCGTATGCGGCCGGCTTGACCGGGCGGCAGCCATCCGCCAAAGCAACAGGCGAGATCGACAGGGGAACGACATGGCCGTTGCGGACGACATCGCTCTGATCAAGAAACAGGAAGCCACGCTTGTCTTTTCGGCCTTCGACGAAGCCGTCGCTTTCGACATCGGCTCGGCGATCCGCGACCGGGCTCTCAAGGAAAACCTGCCAATCATCGTCGATATCAGAACTTTCGACCGGCCGCTGTTCTATGCGGCAATGCCCGGCTCGAACGCCTCCAATCCGGACTGGGCGCGGCGCAAGATCAACGTCGTGCGGCGGTTCCTGAAAAGCACCTACCGCATTGTGCTGGAGCAGCAGCGCCCCGACCGCAGCTTCAAGCCCGGCGAAGGGCTGGACGTTGCCGACTATGTGCTGGCCGGTGGCGGCTTTCCCATCACTGTCAAGGGCGCTGGCGTCATCGGCGTGATCGCCGTCTCCGGTCTACCGGAGCGCGAGGACCACGGAGTTGTCGTCCATACGCTGTGTAGCTACTTGGGCGTCGATAGCCAGGAGTTGGTCCTGCCGCCGGAAGCAACATCGTGACGTTGGCGCTGCCCCTCATCCGCCTGCCGGCACCTTCTCCCCGCGTAGTGACGGGGAGAAGGGCAACGCTCCAACGCTGGCGATCCCCTCTCCCCGTCTCTATACGGGGAGAGGGTAAGGGTGAGGGGCAGCGCAAACGCCGCAGAAGCTCGCACAGCGTCCGTGGTAGCTCAGTATGACCGCGCTCGATCCCAAGTCCTTTCTCATTTCGATCTTCAACGCCGCCGTTGCCGCCGCCGATCCCCAGAGGACGATCAAGGATCATTTGCCGGCAAGGCCGAAGGGACGGACGATCGTCATCGGTGCAGGAAAAGGCTCGGCGCAGATGGCGGCGGCTTTCGAGAAAGTGTGGGACGGGCCGATCGAAGGGCTGGTCGTCACCCGCTACGGCTATGGCGCGGCCTGCCGGCGCATCGAGATCATCGAGGCGGCGCATCCGGTGCCGGATGCCGCGGGGCTAGAAGCTTCCCGGCGGCTGCTCGAAAAGGTCCAGGGACTGACTGCGGACGACCTCGTCGTGGCGCTCATTTCGGGCGGCGGCTCGGCGCTGCTGCCGTCACCTGCCGAAGGTCTGACGCTGGCCAATGAGATCGCCGTCAACGAGGCGCTGCTCGCCTCCGGCGCGCCGATCGCCGCGATGAACACCATCCGTAAACATGTTTCCACGATCAAGGGCGGCAGGCTGGCGGCCGCTGCCTATCCAGCCAAGGTGGTGTCGCTCGTGGTCTCCGACATTCCGGGCGATAACCCGGCGCTGGTCGCTTCCGGCCCGACCGTTCCCGATTCCGGCAGCCGCGAAGATGCATTAGCGTCGATCGCCGCCTATGACATGAAACTACCGGCTTCAGTGATGGCGCACATCAATTCGCCGGCCGCCGATGCACCGCGCGTCGATGATCCGCGTTTTTCGCGCAACGAGGTACATCTGATCGCCTCGGCCGGCGTATCGCTGGAAGCGGCTGCGGCCGAAGCCAGGTACCAAGGTATCGAAGCGGTCATTCTCTCCGATTCCATCGAGGGCGAGGCGCGTGAGGTCGGCGGCGTCCACGCTGCAATCGCGCGCGAAGTGGCGACGCGCAACCGGCCATTCGCAAAACCGGTGCTGATCCTGTCGGGCGGCGAGACGACCGTGACCTTGCGTGCGCAAGGCAAAGGCGGCCGCAACTCGGAATTCCTGCTCGCCTTCGCCATTGGGATCAGCGGCATGGCGGGCGTCCACGCACTGGCCGCCGACACCGACGGCATAGACGGTTCGGAAGACAATGCCGGCGCCTTCGCCGACGGCTCGACAGTGTCGCGGATGCATAAGGCGGGCATCGATGCCAAGGCCATGCTTGCCGGCAACAACGCCTGGACGGCATTCAATGCCGTAGATGACCTTTTCGTACCCGGTCCGACCGGCACAAACGTCAACGATCTCCGGGCGATATTGATCAAATAGCTCAGGCGGCCATCAGCTTTTTCACCGCTCTCATATCCTGCAGGAACCGGTCGCGTTCTGCCTGCCTGTCCGCCGGCTCGCGAATGCGCAGGATGAAGGACGGGTGGATGGTGACGAAGACACGCAAGCCATCGTCACGCTCCACGACGGCCCCGCGCATCTTCATGATCGGCACCACCTTGCCGAGCAGCGCCTGCGCCGCCGTTGCGCCGAGCGCCACCGCCAGATTGGGCTTGATCAGATCGATTTCCTTGTCGAGCCACCAGCGACAAGCCTGCACCTCGCCGGCGTTCGGCTTGGAGTGGATGCGCCGCTTGCCGCGCGGCTCGAACTTGAAATGCTTGACCGCGTTGGTGACGTAGACTTTCAGCCGATCGACGCCGGCATCGTCCAGGATCGCGTCGAACACCTTGCCCGCCGGACCGACGAAGGGCTTGCCCGCCAGGTCCTCCTGGTCGCCCGGCTGTTCGCCGACGAAGATCACCTTGGCTTTATCAGGGCCCTCACCGAACACGGTCTGCGTGGCGTCGTGCCATAGCGGACAGCGGCGGCAGATCTTGGCCGTTTCGCGCAGTTCAGGAATCGTCCTGGCGTCGATTTCTGTCGTTTCCGGAGACTTGCTTGCAGGCAAGCGTCTTGCCTGCACTTTGGCATGGTGCGGCGTCGGGGTTGTCTGCATCCTGGCGATCATAACTAAGGCGGCCTTGCTCGCTCCTGCAATCAGACACGCAATGAGCAAAGCCCGCCGAAGGTTCCGTTGAAATTATTCCGCATGGGCCTTCACCGGCGGACGGCTGACGATGTGATGCCCTACACCTCGTGCAGATAGAGGTGATAATCCAGTTCGCTGACCGTGCGCGCCACCCGCAGATATTCCGACTGCTTGATCGCCACGAACGTCCGGTGCAGGTCTTCGCCTAATGCGCCCTTGAGGAAGGTCGACGCCCTTGCCGCCTCGATCGCGGCACGCCAGTCCACCGGCATCGTCGTGCGCGTGACGGCCGATTCGTAGCCATTGCCGGTGGTTTCGGGACCGGGATCGAGGCCTTCGTCGAGGCCCTTGACGACACCGGCCAGCACCGTTGCTGCCACTAGGTAAGGATTCGCGTCGACGCCCGATGGCCGGTGCTCGATGCGGCGGTTCTTGGCATCGCCGGCCGGCACACGCAGTGCCACCGAACGGTTGTTGACGCCCCAGGTCGGCGCCACCGGCGCATAGGATTGCGAGACGAAGCGCCGCCATGAATTGGCATGCGGCGCGAAGACCAGCATCGATTCCGCCATCGTCTGGATCAGTCCGCCGAGGCCGCGCAGCAGCGGCAGCGACCAGCTTTCGCCGCCGGTTTCGGCAAAGACATTCTTGCCGGCATCGTCCAGCAGCGAGACATGAAAATGCATGCCCGAGCCGGCATATTTCTCGATCGGCTTGGCCATGAAGCAAGCGGTGACACCATGACGGCGCGCCTGCGCCCGCACGAGTCGCTTGAGCATCACGAGATCGTCGGCCGCCCGCATCACATCCTTGCGGTAGTTGAGCGTCAACTCGTACTGGCCGGGCGCATATTCCGAGATGACCGTCTCGGCCGGGATGCCTTGCACCTTGGCTGCGGCGTAGATGTCGGAAAACAGCGGCTCCATGCCGTGCAGATGGTCGACGGAATAGACCTCAGTCTTGGCCGAGCGGCGTCCGTCAAGCACCGCGTGCGCCGGCTGCACCTTGCCTTCGGCGTCGCGCTCGTTGGCGAGCAGGAAGAATTCGAGCTCGAAGGCGCCGGCCGGATGCAGGCCCTGGGCCGCGAGGATGTCTACCTGGCGGGCGAGTGCCAGCCGCGGGTCGGACGACATCGGCTGGCCATCGAGATGGTACATCGCCATCAGCACCTGACCGCGCGGCGGCTGGGTGCCGAACAGCGGCACCAGTGTGCCGGGGATCGGCCACGCCCGCAGGTCGCCGTCGCCCGTCGTCCAGATCAGCCCGGTCTCGTGAACATCCTCGCCGGTGATGTCGAGGCCGAGGATCGAGATCGGCATGTGCCGGCCCCCATCGAAGATGCTCATCAACTCATGCCGGCGCACGATCTTGCCGCGCCCGACGCCATTGGCGTCGGTCAGCACGATGTCGAACGCTTCGATCTCGGGATGAGCGTCGAGAAAGGCCTGCGCCTCGGCGGGCGTCGAGCCCGAAGGGGATGCCGTGACCAGGTTCAAACTTTGCTTGGGCGCTTGTTTCATGCCGCAAGCTTGTCTCACGCCGTAAGCTTTGCCGCAACCGCGCCGAAGGCAGTGATCAGCCGGTTCACCTGGGCGGCGCTGGTCGCAGGAGAGATCAGCATCATGTTGTGGAAGGGTGCGATCAGCACGCCGCGATTGACCAGCGCGACATGGATTGCCGCCTCGAGCTCCGGCACGTGCGCAGCCTCCGCTTCGCCGCCGTTCCTCAGCGGGCCCGGCGCGCAGATGAACTCGACACGGGCACCGACGCGAGCAACATGCCAGGGCAGACGATAGCGATCGATGACGGCGGTCAGCCCGGCGTCGAGCCGCCGCGCCAGATTGTCCATATGGCTGTAGTTCTCGTCGGTCATGACGTATTCGAGCGTGGCGCGCATCGCTGCGAATTGCAGCGGATTGGCCGACAGCGTTGTCCCCATGCCGGAGTAGCCGGGCTCTTTCCGGCTGATATAAGCGGCATAGCGGGCCGCAACGTCTTCGCTCATGCCCCAGACGCTCGCCGGTACGCCGCCGGCAATCGGCTTGCCTAGCACGAACAGGTCCGGCTCCAGCCCGTATTTGCTTGTATAGCCGCCGGGACCGGTCGAGATTGTATGCGTCTCGTCGATTAGAAGCAGCGTGCCGGTCGCACGGGTGAGACGCCGCAAGCCATCATGAAAGCCGGCTTCGGGCAGCACCATGCAGGAATTGGTCAGCACCGGCTCGGCGATGACGCAGGCGACATCGTTGCCCCGGAGTGCCGCGTCGAGCGCCGGCAGATCGTTGAACTCGACGACATCAGTCGCCCGCGTCAGGTCGCGGAACTCGCCGGCCAGTCCCGGTCGATTCACCGCTTTCCCGGCGACCAGCCGCACCATCGTCTCGTCGACCGAGCCATGATAGCAGCCGTTGAAGACCAGTATCTTCTCCCGGCCGGTAACGGCGCGGGCAACCCGCAGCGCGAAGCGGTTGGCATCGGTGGCCGTCGTCGCGATCTGCCAGAACGGCAAGCCGAAACGCTGCTGCAGCAGCGGCCCGATGGCGAGCGCGTTCTCGGCAGGCAGCATGTAGGTCAGGCCGCGTCCGGCCTGCCTGCGAATGGCGCGTGCGACCGGCGGCGGCGAATGACCGAACATCGAACCGGTGTCGCCAAGGCAGAAATCGTCGAGCCGGTTGCCGTCGATATCTCTGATGATGGCGCCCCTGGCACTATCGACAAGGATCGGGAACGGCGTCCGCCAGTCGTTCATCCAATGCATCGGCACGCCGCCGAAGAAGCCGGGCAGGCCATTGCCGATTTTCGCCATCGATTTTGGCCGCGCCCGGCGAAAGACTTCTGCCTCGGTCGCGCGCAACTCGGCGATCCGAGTCGGGCCGATGCCGCCGATGGAAGTCTTTGCATGGTTCATGACGTTCATGGCGTCCCTCTCAGTCGCACTTTAGACAATCGGCATCCGCCACCGCAATTGGCCGGGCGGCTGCCCTGTGTTGGGTCAGCGGTCATTTAAATGGAAACAGGCGCTTGACCGCGAGCCGCCTTCGGGCGCCGAATGGTACTTCGGCCGGAGGGGACAAGATGGTGCGGGCGATCGTCTGCGCAGCAACGCTGCTGTCGTCGGTTGGTGCGGCTCTGGGGTCGGGCGGCATCTGGTGTTCCGCCGAGGATGCAGCCGTCAAATTTCAGGTCGGTGCCGGGGTCACCAGAGGCATGGGCGGGCCGACCTTCAATTTTAGCGGTGAGCTCGAGATTCTGGGCAGGCCGGCTGCCGACAGTCTGCGCAAGACGGTGTTCGAGGATCAGAACCTCACGCAATATTGGCTCGACAACAAGGAATTGCGGCTGCTCGTCTACCACGAACGGCAGGTCGAAAACGCCTACGGCTATGTCGAACTGGCGATCCTGACCAAGGCCAGCGACGAAGGCGTCTATGACGGTCGCTATTTGCTCTCAATCTATGATGTAACGGCCGATGCCGAAAAGGACGGCAAGCAGGCTGAATTGACCGGCAAAGTATCCTGCGGAGCCGAGTAAGTAACAGGCTACGCCGAAATATCGATGACGCCGCAATCGCCGGCGGCGCTGCCGAAGGCGACGCGGCGCTCTTCCTTGTCCCACATCATCGAGGTGACGGCGCCTTTGCCCGGCCGGCGCAACAGCACTTCCTTGGCGTCGGCGAAGCGCACCGCCATCACCATCCCGTCATCATAGCCGATAGCAACGACGTCCTGGCTCGGGTGACAGGCGACGGAGGTGACCATCGCATTGCCGCGCGTGCCGAGTTCCAGCGGCGCCTTGCCCATCGGCCCGTCTTTGCCGGAAAACGGCCAGACGATCGCCGCCGGCGCGCCGGAACTCGCCAGCCATTTGCCCTTGGCGCTCCACGACAGGCTTTTCACCTTGCCGGGGTAGCCGGACATGCGCATGTGCTTGCCGTCGGCGAGCTTCCAGCCATGCAGCGCGTTTTCCTGCATGGAGGTGACGACGAAGCCGCCGTCCGGCGAGAAGGTGATGCCGGTGTGGGCGCCGGCCCACTCGAGTTCGACCGGCTTGCCGTCGGCGGCCGGGAAATGCAGCGTCGCGCCATTATAGCGGGCAACGCCGAAGCGCATGCCCTTGGGCGAGAAGGCAAGCCCCTCGACCGAGCGCGAATGCGAGAATTCCCTGGTTTTACCGTCGGCAAAGCGCACATAGGCAATCTTGCCCGAAGCATAGGCAACAGCGCCTTGCGGCCCGGCGGCGACGCTGGTTATCCATTTTTTGCCTGCGGTCGCCAATTCCATTGTATTGCCGCCTGGGGTCACGGCAAAGATCCTGCCGTCCTCACCACCGGTGATCAGTCGATCGTTTGCCGCATCATGGAAGGCGGCGAGCATTCCGTCATTGGCCTGCACCGTCTTGTGGCCGTGGTCGAGCCGATGGATTGTGCCGTCGGCCAGCGCAAAATGCGGCACGTCGCCGAGAAACACGGCGGCGAGGCAGTGGCCTTCGAGATCGAGCGGGGCGACTGTCGGCATGAGAGATCATTCCGTTCGAGATTTCTGCTTGTCATCTAACCCCGCCGGGCTGTCGGCGAGGCTCCGCCTTCTCCCCTTGTGGGAGAAGGTGGATTGGCGCGCAGCGCCAAGACGGATGAGGGGTGCTGGACGGAGTGCCGTCCTTGCCAAGCTGGAACACCCCTCATCCGACCGAGCTTTCGCTCGGCCACCTTCTCCCACAAGGGGAGAAGGAGAGAAGGGGCAGCGCTAGCGCTATAAAGTCCGGAAATCAAGCGGCCTGGCAGGCCTCGAAGCTTGTCTTCAGTCGCTCGGCGTCGAGTTCGCGGCCGATGAACACCAGCCGGCTCTCGTGCTTCTCGTCGTCCTTCCAGGCGCGCTGGTGGTCGCCCTCGATGATCATGTGCACACCCTGGATGACATAGCGCTCGTCATCGCCTTTCAGCGCAATGATCCCTTTCAGCCGCAGGATGTTCGGGCCTTCCATTTGGGTGACCTTCTCGATCCACGGGAAGAACTTTTTCGGGTCCATCTCGCCGCCGCGCAGCGACACCGACTGCACAGTCACGTCATGGATGTCGGAAGGGTGCGCATGATGATGCCCGTCATGATCGTGGTGATCATGGCCGTCGCGATCATGGTGATGGTGGTCATGATCATGATCATGATCATGATGGTCGTGATCGTCATGCGCCTCGAGGAAGTGCGGATCGTTCTCCAGCGCCCGGGACAGGTCGAACGCACCGCGATCGAGCACCTCGGACAGCGCCACGCTGGCGCGTGTGGTGCGGTGGATTCGTGCCGCCGGGTTGATGGCGCGGATCGTCGCCTCCACCTTGCTCAGCTCTTCGGGGGTGACCAGATCGGTCTTGTTGAGCACGACGACATCGGCAAAGGCGATCTGGTCCTCGGCCTCGCGGGAATCCTTGAGGCGCAGCGGCAAGTGCTTGGCGTCGACCAGCGCCACCACCGCATCGAGCCTGGTCTTGGAACGCACGTCGTCGTCCATGAAGAAGGTTTGCGCCACCGGCACGGGATCGGCGAGGCCTGTGGTCTCGACGACGATGGCGTCGAAGCGGCCAGGCCTGCGCATCAGGCCTTCGACGACGCGGATCAGGTCGCCGCGCACGGTGCAGCAGACGCAGCCATTGTTCATCTCGTATATTTCCTCGTCGGATTCCACAATCAGCTCGTTGTCGATGCCGATCTCGCCGAATTCATTGACGATGACGGCGTAGCGCTTGCCATGGTTTTCCGAAAGGATGCGGTTGAGCAGTGTCGTCTTGCCGGCGCCGAGATAGCCGGTGAGGACGGTTACGGGGATCTGCGTCTGTGCGTCGCTCATATTGTGCCTCGAATAGGGATTGTCGGCTCCATATAGGATGTGTGCTCGGCTTTTGCACGAGGCAAACCGGTGGGCCAAAGAGGGGCTGGTATTGCCGAACTTTCCTCACATTACCGAACTCTCATTGGCGCCGCCTGACAGCGGGCCCTAGACAGGCGGGGTCATTTACGGAGCTGTTCGCGTTGAAGAGGCGCCAGATGTCCGACAAGTCCTTGCCACTGAGCCGTCGGCAGGCGCTCGGTCTCGTTGCGGTTACCGCTGGCGGCATATTCCTGCCCGCCGGTGCAAGGGCCGGGCAGGTTTCGCCCTATGCCGGGCTTGCTTTGTTTGAAGCCGGTGCCGGTGTCTGCACCATCACGCCCGAGGTCACAGAAGGGCCGTTCTATTTCGACCCGAAGCTCGAACGCGCCGACATCACCGAGGGCAAGAAGGGCATCGCCCTCAATGTGCGGCTGCAAATCGTCGACGCCGCCTGCCGGCCGCTTCCCGGCGCACGCGTCGATATCTGGCATTGCGATGCCCAGGGCACCTATTCCGGATATCCCGGACAGGGCGACGGGCAGGATATCGACACGTCCGGCCAGAGCTTTCTCCGCGGCTGGCAGAGAACCGATGAAAGCGGCATCGCTTCTTTCGCCACCATCTATCCCGGCTGGTATCGCGGCCGCACCACCCACATCCATTTCAAGATCTTCCCCGACGACCGCTCGGTGATGACCGGCCAGATGTTCTTCCCCGACAGCCTCAGCGAGCAGATATTCACCACCGTCGCGCCCTATAAAGATCGCCCCGGCAAACGCGATACATCGAACGCGCGGGACGGCATTGCGCGGCAGGCCGGGCCGCTGTCGCAGGCAGCGCTGCGGGAAATGGCGGACGCCTATCAGGCGTTGATGGTGGTCGCGGTGAAACCTGGTTGAGAACACCTCGTCACGTCCCCATCCAGCCATTGCGGAAAGTCGTTTGTCATCTAACTGAAATAAACATCTGGCATTAGCCACGGCGAACACCGCGAAGCTTGCCGGCAAAGCTATTTTCCGAGCCGGAATGTTTCGATCGTCATTGCCAATCGGCGGCCTGCTTCTATGCTGCCCGTTCCGGTTCGGCCGAGGAGGGATGAGCATGGCCAAGGCGGACAAGACTGCAACAATGAGCCGGCTGCATTCGGCGGCGCGGCTGGCGCGCACGGCGCTCGCCGCCCGGCTTCTGGCGCATGGTTTCTATGCCGGTCAGGACCAGATCATGCTGGCGCTCGACCGCGAGGACGGGCAGACGCCCGGCAAGCTTGCCGGCCGCCTCGGCGTGCGTCCGCCAACCATCACCAAGACCATCAACCGGCTGCAGGCGCAGGGCTTTCTGGAGAAGCGGGCCTCGTCCGCCGATGCCCGCCAGGCGCATATTTTCCTCACCGACACCGGCCGCGAAATCATCCACGCCATCGAGAAGTCGGTGAAGAAGACCGAAAAGCAGGCATTGAAGGGTCTCGACAAGAAGGACCAAAAAGCGCTGTTCAAGCTGCTTGCCCGCGTCGAGGCGAACCTGTCGAACGGCGAACTGGTGCTCCCGGATGACGAACTGGATATCGAAGACAAGATGCTTGAATAGCTCACGCGTTCGCCGCTGACGGCCGCCGCGTCAGTGCCGACCAACGTCCCGGTGTGACGCCGAACGCCTTCTTGAAATGCCGATTGAAATGGCTTTGATCACTGAAGCCGGCTGCGATGGCGATTTGCGCCAGCGGCTCGTCGGCTTCGATCATCCGACGGGCCCGCTGAAGCCGGCGCATCACCAGGAACCGGTGCGGGCTGGTGGAGAAGGTGGCGCGGAAATGCCGCGAAAGGGCATAACGGTCCAATCCGGTTATCGCCTCCAATTCGTCTGAACGTACAATCCGCGCGACATTTTCCTCCAGATAGTCGCGCGCCAGGCTGGCGGCGCGCCACGCAGTTTTCGCTACCGGTTTCGCCGGCTGACCGGCGTGCCGGGCCAAGCTTTGCATAAGCTGCGTCATGAAATCGACGACAAACAGCTCGTCCAGTTCCTGATTCAACGGCCCGAGCGCGGAAAGCAGCGTCGCCCGGAGATCGCGGTCTGTCACCACGGCATTCCCGACGAATGGCAGTGATCCGCCGCCGAGACAATCGAGCATCAGGGACGGCTCCAAATAGAGCATTCTGTATCGCAAGCCGTCTTCGGTGCCGGCACCGCCATCGTGCAGTTCGTCGGGATGAAGGATAATGATCTGGCCAGGCAGGCTCTGATGCGTTTGGCCGCGATAGCGGAAGCGCTGCACGCCATAAAGCGTCACCCCGATCGCATAGGTGTCGTGGCGATGGAGATCGAAGGCATTGCCGTGGAACCGGGCCTCGATGCGTTCCATCCCGGCAGCACCGGGTGCCGGTACGATGCAGTTCTCGGCTGCATCCACGCACAAACGTCCAAGACCCTGAAAGGCTTCCCGGTCCAGATCGTGCGCCATCGCTTCACTCGCAGCCTCGGATTGGCCCCCTTTTCGGATGGAAACTGTCGCATGTTCGATACGAAATTTGCAATCGTGCTCAAGGATGATCTTCCCGTCTGGCAAAAGCTCAATGTCACCGCCTTTCTGACCAGCGGCATCGTCGCGCAATTTCCCGACATTATCGGCGACCCCTACCGTGATCGCGCCGGCAATATCTACAACCCGCTGTCGATCCAGCCGGTTATCGTGCTTTCGGCGGACGGCCAGACGCTCGGCGCGATCCAGCGGCGGGCGCTGGAGCGTGGTGTGACGGTTTCGCTCTATGTCGAGGAAATGTTTTCGACCGGGTATGATCTGGCCAACCGCGCCGTCTTTGCCGAATTTGCGCCGGAGCATGCCAAGGTGGTCGGCATCGCGCTTCGCGCCGAAAAGAAGCTCGTCGACAAGATCACCAAGGGCGCCCGCATGCACGCCTGAGTCGTCGGCCACTAGGTCGGCCACTGGGAAACAAACTGAGCCTGCCGGCGGCTGTCGTTGTGCCAGCCTGTTTTGGCTTGCCCGCAGGCGACAATTGCCGCATTGGTGAGGGACTGCCTTGCTTCCCGTCCGGCCTGAAATTGAATGCTCCCCCAAGACAAGACGAAAGCGCGACATCGCCGGCGGCGATCCTGTGCATGCTTTCCGTCTATGTGTTTTTCACCTTCCTCGACACCAGCAGCAAGTACCTTGTGCTGGCCGGCGTCTCGGCGCTGATCGTCGCCTGGACCCGCTTCGCGGTCCATGTGCTGATCGTCGGCGTCTTTCTGCGCGGATGGCGTGAGCCGCTGCGCTTTCGTCCCGCCAACCTGCCGGCGCATCTCACGCGCGGTCTGCTCCTGTTCGGATCGACGATATGCAACATTCTCGCGCTGCGGACGCTGCAACTGTCGGAAACCACCTCGATCTACTTCTTCGGCCCGATGGTGATCACCGCGCTTGCCGGTCCGTTGCTCGGCGAATGGGCTGGCTGGCGGCGCTGGCTGGCCATCATGAGCGGCTTTGTCGGCGTCCTCATCATCACCCGGCCGGGCGTCGGCGTTTTTGGCGTCGGCCATCTCTTTGCGCTCGGCTCGATGCTATCGAACAGTTTCTACGTCATCATGACGCGCCGCATGTCGGCTACGGAAACCTCGGAAAGCCTGATCCTGTTTTCGGCGCTGGCGCCGGCCGTGCTGCTGCTGCCGACACTGCCGTTTTCGCCTTCGCTGCCGCAGGATGGCTGGCACTGGTTCATATTGCTGATGCTTGGCGTCTTCGGCGCCATCGGTCATTGGCTTCTTGTGCAGGCCTATCGCCTTGCCACCACCACGGCCCTGGCTCCCTATCCCTATTCGCAGATGATCTGGATGATCATCTCCGGCCTGATCGTCTTCAACCAGTTTCCCGATCGCTGGACGCTGGTCGGTGCCACAGTCATCGTCGCCAGCGGCCTCTACATCGTTCACCGCGAGCACCGGCTTCGTGTGCGCAACCGCGCGACGCTGGACGCGGAGGCGGAAGCGCTGGCAAAAAAACTTTGATTTGCGCGGGATCGATGGCATAAGAGCCGGCCTTTAAACAGTTTAAATTGCTTCGGGAGCGCAGGGAGCTGGCACAGAAGATCAAGCTTTCCACCATCGCGGATGCGCTCGGCGTGTCCACGGCCACGGTCTCGCTGGCCTTGCGCGACAGCCCGCTGGTCGCCGGCGGCACCCGGGATCGCATCAAGGAACATGCCCGCGCCATCGGCTATATCTACAACCGCCGCGCCGCCAGCTTGCGCACCTCGCGCTCGGGCATTGTCGGCGTCGTCGTCCACGACATCATGAACCCGTTCTTTGCCGAGATATTGCGTTCGATCGAGAGCGAACTCGACCGCAGCCGGCAAACCTTCATCCTGTCGAACCACTACGACCAACTCGAGAAACAACGCACCTTCATCGACACCCTTCTGCAACTCGGCGCCGACGGCGTCATCATGTCGCCGGCCATCGGCACGCCGCCCGAAGACATAATCATGGCCGAGGAGAACGGTCTCCCGGCAGTGCTGATTGCACGCACCGTCGAAGGTGCCGACGTGCCGGTGTTTCGCGGCGACGATGCCTACGGCACCGGGCTTGCCACCAACCATCTGATCTCGCTTGGCCACAAGCGCATCGCAATGATCGGCGGTACCGATCAGACGTCGACCGGCCGCGACCGCTATCAGGGATATGTCAATGCCATGGAGGCGGCGGGGCTTGAGGTCAGGCCGTCCTGGCGTATCGCCGGCCCGCGCACCAAGCAGGCCGGGTTCGAGGCTGCCGGGCAGTTCCTGGCGCTGAAGGACAGGCCGACCGCGGCCTGCTGCTGGAACGACCTCGTCGCCATCGGCCTGATGAACGGCATCGCGCGCGCCGGGCTGGTGCCGGGCATCGACATCTCCGTTACCGGCTATGACGACCTCGAGGAGGCGGCGATCGCGACGCCTGCGCTAACCACCGTCTGGAACGGCCAGCGCGAGGTTGGCCGCCGCGCCGCCAGCGCGCTGCTCGACAAACTCAACGGACAGACGGTGCGGCCGTCGCAGGAACTGATCAAGCCGGAACTGCATGTGCGCCAGTCGACCGGCAAACCGGTGGAACGTGCATGACAAAAACCAAACAGCAGACTGTCGCCATTCTGGTGCCGGGCCAGTTCAACGATCATGCGGTCGGCCGTATCGACGGGGCGTTCAGCCGCGTCCGGATCGAACGCGCCGATCCGTCGCTGGTCACCGACGAGATGCGTCATACGGTGCGCGGCATCGCCGCCTTTGGCGGCATAAGCTCCGCGTTGATGGACGCGCTGCCAAAGCTCGAGATCATCGCCAATTTCGGTGTCGGCTATGATTCGGTCGATGTCCGCCACGCCGCACAGCGCGGCATCATTGTCACCAACACACCGGATGTGCTGACCGAAGAGGTCGCCGATACGGCGCTCGGCCTGTTGATCAATACCATCCGCGAACTGCCGCGCGCCGAGGCCTGGCTACGCGACGGAAGCTGGCTGCGCAACGGCAACTATCCGCTGAGCCGGCTGACCTTGCGCGGGCGCCATGTCGGTATCTTTGGCATGGGCCGCATCGGCCTCGCCATTGCCCGCCGGCTCGACGCTTTTGGGCTGCCCATTGCCTATCACAACCGGCGCCGTGTCGAAGGCCTGTCCTATGACTATCACCCGACGCTGAAAGGTCTCGCCGAGGCGGTCGACACGCTGATCTCGGTGGCGCCCGGCGGGGCCTCGACGGAAAAGGCCGTCAATGCCGAAATTCTCTCGGCTCTTGGGCCGAACGGCGTCTTCGTCAATATCGGCCGGGGCAGCACGGTCGACGAACCAGCCCTTGCCGCCGCACTTGCCAGCGGCAGCATCGCCGCTGCCGGGCTAGACGTCTTTGCCGACGAGCCGAATGTGCCAGCGGCGTTGCTTGCCGCGCCCAACACCTCGCTTTTGCCGCATGTCGGCTCGGCGTCCGAGCATACGCGCCGCGCCATGGCCGACCTTTGCGTCGACAATCTGGTCTCGTGGTTTTCGCAGCGCAAGGCGCTGACGCCGGTGCCGGAGACGGCAAATGTCAAGGCAAGGCCGTAAGCGGGCTGCCATATCTATTAACTTCAGCTTAACCCTTCGGAATCATTCTGGTCCCCTCGCAGTGTATGTCCGCCTGACAGGACATGACAGCAAGATGAAGCGCGCCTCCCTGATCTCTTCGAACCGGCGCGCTTGAAATGCGCGGAGAACCAGGATGAAGACGCTTCCTGCATTGATGGCAGTCGCTGTGCTGTTCGGCAGCGCCCAGCTGTTTTACGCCGGTAGCGGTGAAAGCCGTGCGGCCAGTGAGTCACCGCTTTCATCCGGCAACTACAGGCTGGTAGCCCATGGCAACGAGGGGTCTTGTGCGGTCAGCCGCGGCGCCGAGATTTCGCAAGGCCTGTCGCTGTTGACGGTCGCAGCAAATTGCCGCCGGGTGTTGCCCGGCGTCGAGCAGGCGAAGTTCTGGCGAGAGCAGGATGACGGCACGGTCACCTTCAGCGCCAACGGCACCGATCCGATCGTCATGTTCTCAGTCGCCGACGGCGATGGTTACGAATCCTACGCGCCGGCGCTGCCGCTGCTGACGCTGGCGTCAGCCGGCAACTAGCGAGCGCGGCAGGACTATTCCGCGGCTGCGCGCGCACCCGATTTCGCCGCCTGATGCAGGCGCACCGCATCGCCGAATGCGCGAAATATCTTTACCGAGATACTGTCCGATTTGACCCAGTATTCGGGATGCCACTGGACGCCGACAGCGAAAGCCCGTGCATCGCGCACCGAAACCGCCTCGACAGTGCCGTCGGCGGCGACCGCTTCGACCTGCAGCTTTGGGCCAAGCCGGTCGATGGCCTGGCGATGCACCGAATTGACCATGATGTCGCCGGCGCCGAAGACCCCGGCCAGGCAGCTGCCGGGTTTTATCGCCACGCTCTGGCGGATGGCGAAGCGTTCGTCCTGATTGTCGCTTGCCGGCGCACGATGATCGAGCGAACCGGCGCGTTCCTGGATTTCGGTGGCCAACGTGCCACCCAGCGCCACATTCATCTCCTGGATGCCGCGGCAGATGGCGAGCAATGGCACCCCGCGCTCCACCGCCCGGCGGATCAGCGGCAACGTCGTCGCGTCGCGGGCGGAGTCGTAAGGACCATTGGCTTCGCTGGCGTCACCGCCATAGAGCGAGGGATGAACGTTCGATTTGGAGCCGGTGACCATGACGCCGTCGACGGCGGAAAGCAGTTCGTCGAAGTCGAGCCGGTCGCCGAAGGACGGTACCAGCAGCGGGAACACGCCTGCACCCGAAAGCGCCGCTTCGAGATATTGCTGTGGCGCGGCATGCCAGGTGTAATTGTCGAACTGGCGGACATCGGTCGATACGGCGACGAGCGGCTGGTGCATTTGGTCCGGATCCCATCGGGTGCAACGAATTATCTGCCTGCAAAATAGGCGATCCGAAGGCGCATTTCCATGGCAAGTTTCGGCGTGTCGCGTAGGCCAGTTAATCGACCTTAGACTATAGTTGCAAGATCTGCCCCAACGCCGTGAATTTCCCCGAAATGCGCCACTCAAACCGGGCTGCCGTGCTGGACTCGACTCCTTGCCTGTGTATTGTCGGCTCGAAGCCGATCCGGGCGCCGAAGTGTCCCGAATGTCGGTCAGTGGATCCAAAAGGGAGGAACTTCATGGATCGTCGTTCGTTCATCCGCAAGGCCGGCACCACCGGTTTCGGCGCTGCGGCCGCTGCCGCGACACTTGCTGCGCCGGCCATCGCCCAGTCCAATCCGAAAGTGACCTGGCGACTGGCGTCGTCCTTCCCGAAGTCGCTCGATACGATCTATGGCGGCGCCGAAGTGTTTTCCAAGATGCTGTCGGAGGCGACTGACGGCAACTTCCAGGTCCAGGTCTTCGCCTCCGGCGAACTCGTTCCCGGCCTGCAGGCCGCCGATGCCACCACAGCCGGCACGGTCGAGGCCTGCCATACCGTGGCATACTATTACTGGGGCAAGGACCCGACGTGGGCGCTGGGAGCGGCGGTTCCGTTTTCGCTCAACGCGCGCGGCATCAACGCCTGGCACTATCATGGCGGCGGCATCGATCTGTTCAACGAGTTCCTGGCGACGCAAGGTCTGTTCGGGCTGCCGGGCGGCAATACCGGCGTGCAGATGGGTGGCTGGTTCCGCAAGGAGATCAAAACGGTCGCCGACCTTTCCGGCCTCAAGATGCGTATCGGTGGTTTTGCCGGCAAAGTGGTGCAAAGGCTCGGGGTGGTTCCGCAGCAGATCGCCGGTGGCGACATTTATCCGGCGTTGGAAAAAGGCACGATCGACGCCGCCGAATGGGTCGGCCCTTACGACGACGAGAAGCTCGGCTTCTACAAGGTTGCGCCCTATTACTACTATCCCGGCTGGTGGGAAGGTGGACCGACCGTCCATCTGATGTTCAACAAGGCGAAATACGACGAACTTTCGCCGGCTTACAAGTCGCTGGTGCATACTGCCGCTCAAGCGGCCGACGCCAACATGCTGCAGAAATACGACTATCTCAATCCGGCGGCGGTTAAGCGGCTGGTTGCCGGCGGTGCCAAGTTGAGCCCGTTCAGCCAGGAGATCATGGCAGCCTGTTTCGAAAAGGCCAACGAAGTCTATGCCGAGATGGAAGCCTCGAATGCGCCGTTCAAGAAGATCTGGGATTCGATCAAGGCGTTCCGCAAGGAGCATTATCTCTGGGCGCAGGTGGCCGAGTACAACTATGACACCTTCATGATGGTCCAGCAGCGCAATGCCAAGCTCTGATCCTGTTGCTTCGCGGCGCCAGTGTTCCTTTCGGAACACTGGCGCCGTAGCGCATTCATTTGCGATCAGTCGGGCACCACCACGACCTTGACCTCGCCTGGCGCCGGCGGGTTGGCAATGATCGCCACCGCCTCGTCGAGGCTGACCTGTCGTGATATCAGCCGATCTACTTCGATCGTCCCCGAGGCGATAAGATTGGCGGCCCGGCGATGGGTAAAGGGGTTGAGGAAGGAACCCAGGACCTTCAACTCACGGAACAGCAGATCGAACGGTTCGAACGCCACTTTCATGCCTTGCGGCATCACGCCGACGACGACGACGGTGCCGCCCGCTTTGGCCAGCCGCATCGCCTGCTCAACAGTGTCTTTCACGCCGGCGCATTCGAACACCACGTCGACGCCGCCCGGCATCAAACCCGACCGGCCGACGATCGCATCGATGACATCGAAGGCGCTGGGATCGAGCGTCGCCGTTGCGCCAAATTGCTCGGCAAGAGCCCGCCGCGAGGCCTGACGGGTCGACAAGATAATGGTCGTCGCACCGGCGAGCTTTGCCAGTTGAACGGTGAGCAGGCCGATCACGCCGCCGCCGAGCACCGCGACCGACGAGCCTGGTTTGATCGCGGCAAGGTCCACGCCATGCAGGCAGCAGCCGAGCGGCTCGCAGAAAGCACCATGCGTAGGCTTCAGATCGCCTGGCAAGACGAAGGCCTGTTTCTGGGGCAGGACAAGATATTCGGCAAAGCCGCCATCGCGATGGATGCCGATGGCGCGTAGATTGCCGCAGAGATTGACCCGGCCGGCCTGACAATGCTCGCATCGGCCACAGGCAATGTTGGGATCGCCGGTGACGCGGTCGCCGACGGAAAAGCCGGATACGGCAGGTCCGACCGCCTCGACGATGCCGGAGAATTCATGCCCGAGCGTCACCGGCGGCGTGCACGGGAATTCACCATGGAAAAGATGCCTGTCGGTGCCGCAGACGCCGCACGCCTCGATGCGCACCAGCAGATCGTTCGGCCCGGCGGTCGGTTTCTCGACCTCGCACACGGCGAGGCTGCCCACTCGCTCCAACCGAACCGCCTTCATGGCTGCCGGGCCTTCCTCAGTTGAAACTCGGTGGTTGCGACAGATCGATTGCCGGCGCCGCCGGTTTCGCGGGCGGCTTTTCGTCGAAGCTCGGCGGCTGCGACAAATCCGGTGGGGAAGGTGAGGCCGGGGCAGTGCCGCCGTTGGCCGGCGGCGTGCCAAGCGGCGACAAGCCGATGCCAGGCGTTTCCGGCACCTGGTAGTTGATGGTGCCAGGATCGACGACAGTGCCTTTGTAGTGCATCACCATCTGCGGGAAGGCGATGGTCAGGCCGATCATGATCACCTGGATGCAGACGAAGGGCACTGCGCCCCAATAGATCTGCCCTGTGGTGACGGGCGCGATCTGCTTGCCGGTGAGTCGGTCGAGATAGGGCACGCGCGCGGCGACCGAGCGCAGATAAAACAGCGCGAAGCCGAAGGGCGGATGCATGAAGGAGGTCTGCATGTTGACGCCCAAAAGCACGCCAAACCAGATCAGGTCGATGCCGAGTTTGTCAGCCGCTGGCGCCAAAAGCGGCACGATGATGAAGGCAAGCTCGAAAAAGTCGAGGAAGAAGGCGAGCACGAAGACGAGGATGTTGACGCCAATCAGGAAACCGACTTCACCGCCCGGCAGCGACGTCAACAGGTGCTCGACCCAGATGTGGCCATTGACGCCGTAGAAGGTCAGCGAGAACACCCGCGCGCCGATCAGGATGAACAGAACGAAGGACGACAGCCTGGTCGTCGAGGCCAGCGCCTGCTTGACCACGTCGAGCGACAGCCGCCCCTTCACCGCCGCCATTGCAAGCGCGCCGACGGCGCCCATGGCGCCGCCTTCCGTCGGCGTGGCGATGCCAAGGAAGATGGTGCCCAGCACCAGGAAGATCAGCGCCAGCGGCGGGATCAGCACGATGATCACCTGCTGTGCCAGTCTGGACATCAGGTTGATCTTCAGGCGCTGGTCGACGATCGCCACGACATAGATGAAGATGACGCCGATGGTGGCGCCGAGGATATCGGCGTTGCCGCCGTGGTTCGGCGCAAGGTAGCGATACGCCGCATAGGAAACCACCACCGCCGCCAGCAGCGCTGCCAGCAGCGACAGCACGCCGTGGCCGAGCGTGCGGGCCTCCAGCGGCAGGGCCGGCATCGACTTCGGCCGGAAGATCGACATGAGCAGGATGTAGAGCATGTAGATGCCGGTCAAAATGAGCCCGGGGATCAGCGCTCCCTTATACATATCGCCGACCGAGCGGCCGAGCTGGTCGGCCAGGACGATCAGCACCAGTGACGGCGGGATGATCTGGGCGAGCGTCCCGGACGCGGCAATGACGCCGGATGCCAGCCGCCGGTCGTAGCCGTAGCGCAGCATGATCGGCAGCGAAATCAGGCCCATGGCAATGACGGAGGCCGCCACCACGCCGGTCGTCGCGGCGAGCAGCGCGCCGACGAAAATCACGGCATAAGCGAGGCCACCACGGACCGGTCCGAACAACTGGCCGATCGTGTCGAGCAGGTCTTCGGCCATGCCGGATCGTTCGAGCACGATGCCCATGAAGGTGAAGAACGGGATCGCCAGCAGCGTGTCGTTCGACATCACCCGGCTGCCATAGAAATTATCCGGCAACGCATGCAGCAACGGCCAGGCGAGATTGATCGAACCGCCCGAATAGGGCGACAGAAGCACGCCGATGAAGAAGAACATCAGGCCGTTGGCGGCGAGCGAGAAGGCGACGGGGTAGCCGATCAGCAGGAAGACGACCAGCGAGGCGAACATGATCGGCGCCATGTTCTGGGCGATGAACTCGATCACGAGCGCACCTCTTCGGCGAGCGCCTTGGCTTCGAGTTCGGCCTGCTCATGCGCCGATATGAACGGAGTGGGATCGTCCATCTGACCGCGCATGATGGCGATTTTCTTGATGATTTCGGAAATGCCCTGCAGCGCGAGCAGAAAAAAGCCGACCAGCAAAATCGCCTTCGCCGGCCAGATGATCAGCCCGCCGGAATTGTTCGACATCTCCCCGCTGCGATACGACAGCGACACATAGGGAACGAAATAGACCACCATCAACGTCACGAACGGCATCAGGAAGAAGACGTGACCGAAAAGGTCGATCCAGTGCTGCACGCGGCGCGAGAACATGCCGTAGACGATATCGATGCGGATATGGTCGTTCTGCTTCAGCGTGTAGGCGGCGGCCAGCATGAAGGCGGCGCCGAACAGATACCATTGCAATTCCAGCCAGGCGTTCGAGGACATGTCGAACACCTTGCGGATGACGGCGTTGGCGGCGCTTACCAGGATCGCCAGCAGGATCAGCCACGAAACCCATTTGCCGATGAATTCGTTCAAACGGTCAATGGTTCTGGAAAGAGCGAGAAGCCCTGCCATGCATTCCTCCCTTGTGTCAGAGCGCGGCGGTTCCCTGTCCGTCGTGTCGCTGTGGACCAACGGTATGCAGTGCGTGGTCCGGCTGGTCAACACGGGATAGCCCGCATAAACACAGTTGTGAGATGACGGGCGGCAAAATGCTGCCGCGTCCTTTGCATGTCCAAGGACATGCGGCGCTTTCATCCAAGCAAAGTCGGGTGCGGCTCAGGCGATCTTCTGTTGGTCGCGGCCGGCGCCGATCAGCACAAGCATGGCGACGAGGAACAGGTACATCCAGCCGTCCCGCCATTCGAGCGGGAAATAGCCGGCCCATAGCGATTCGGCCATGCCGAAAGCGGCGGCACCCAGTGCCGCCCGCAAAGGCGAGAGATAGCCGCCCACTGCGGTCACGAACAGGATCTTCAACCCGTAGACCAACCCTGTGCCGAAGCTGATGTTACCGTAGTAGAAGGCGGCGAGCACGCCGGCCAGTGCCGCGCAAAGGCCGCCGAAAAGCACCGCGTGCCGAAACACCGCACGAACATCGACGCCGCACATCGCAGCCGCCTTGGGATCGTCGGATACGGCGCGCCAGCTCCGGCCGAAGCTCGAATATGCGAAGCCCCAGGCAGCCAGCGCTATGGCCGCCAGTACGGCGGCGCAATCGAGCAATTGGATCAGCGTCAACGTCGCCTTGAAGCTGGCATTCTGCGCGAAGACGATGGTCTGGGCCAGCATTGGCGGCAACCATAGGTCATGGGTATCGGCGGCGATGCGGCTGGCTTCCGACAAGACCAGCAATATGCCGAGCGTCGTCACCACGATGGCGTTGGGCGAGCGGTCGGCCAGCGGTTCGAAGATACTTCGCGACAGGACATGGCTGAGCAGCGCCGCATAAAGGAATGCCGCAGCTACGCCGAGCGCGACCGATGCAAACAGCGTTAACCACAGCGCCTGATAGCCGAACGCCGCAGTGAGGATCATCGTATGCCCGCAAAAGGCGAACAGCGCGCCATAGGCAAGATTGGTACGGTGCAGGATGCCGTTGGTCAGCACGTAGCCGAATGCAAGCAATGCGTAGAGCGCGCCCGAATGCAGCCCGTTCAGAACCTGCTGGAAGAAATAGAGCATGCAAGACCCTCTATGCATGCCCCGCAATCGGGGCAGAGGTTTGGGACGAACGATATTCTCAGTACGGCGATCGCCTCAGTGACAAGCGTTGCACCCGGAATCTAACTTGTCAAACGCGAGTTATCAGTTAGATTCGCCATATGACAGTATCCTGGACTCCGCACCGCTTTACCGGTGGCATGCTGGCGCTCGATACGGCGAACACCGTCGTTTTGCGGAACGATCCGGAGAAAACTTTCGACCGTTTCGACGATCCGGCCGAGATCGCCCGCTTTGCCGAAGCCGCGAGTGCCTTTCGCGCCGCCGAGCTCGGTGGCAGGCGGCTCGTAGCGCCGGCGCCTGAAAAGATCGCACCGGTGGTGCTGTCGATCCGGGAGACGACCGATCGGCTGTTTCGCGGCGCGGTATCGAAAGGTGCGATCGCGACCGGCGATATGCCGAAATTCTTGGAAGCCTGCGCCGATGGCCTCGCTCATAGCCGCACCGAAATCGGCACGCCTGGAAAACCGTTCGGTGATCCGGCGACGCCGATTGCCTTCGAGGCCGCGCTTGCGGTCTCGGCGTTGTCGCTGCTGCGTAGCGACACCATTGCCAGGCTGAGGATATGTCCGAACTGCAGCTGGCTGTTTGTCGACAAAAGCCGGAATTCCAGCCGCCTCTGGTGCGACATGGCGGTGTGCGGCAACCGCCAGAAGGCAAACCGACACTATCGCCGCCGGACCGCGGCCAGGGAGGTCACCAATGTCTAGAAGATTCTCACGCGCGATGATTGTCGTCGCGGCGTTGTTCGCGGCGGCCGCGCTCGGCGCCTGCCGTGATTCCGGCAAGGACCAGTTGTTCGCCATTTCCGGGAAGCTGTTCGAGTTCAACTACCGGCTGGGTATCGCCACCTATGTCATCACTCTCAATCCGCTGCGGCCGGTGGGTGAGGGGCAGGTCGCTGTGGTCTCCTTCCAGAACCCGGCCGGCGGTGATCCGATCATCGTCACCCAGAAAATATGGCCGAAGCTGCCGCATGTGACGCTCACCAGCCCGCCGCTTACCTGCGTTGTCAAGGACAAGCCCTATGCGGTGTCGATCCGCATCGAGGATTCCAGCGGCAAGTTGCTGCAGAGTTTCGCGACCACTCTGACGTCCTCACTCGACCAGTCGGTCCTGCCCGACCGGCCTCTGGTGGTCGGGCCAGTCTACGAGCTCAACAAGGACCTGGCCGGCCATGTCGACGGCAAGCTGCCCGGTGAACCGAAGCCCAGTTGCCCAAAGGCTGCATGATGCATCACCAGCGGCACTGACCGCCGCCGGAATTTTTCATGCCCGGCCATCCTCCCCGACAGGCGTTTCGTGGCGCCACACGGCCGCGCACGGATCGTTTGTTGCGGACCGCCTGGCACCTTCGATTTTGTTTGACCTCCCCGGCAAGGGAAGAAAGACTGTGGGCACTCGACTCCGACGTTGGCCGCGCACCTCCAGGCGCGGCCTCCGCACAGGAAATGCCTGATGACGCTGCACAATGTCGCGCTCGACGACAAGTTCGACCTGGTAAAGGAGCGGATCTTCCTGTCGGGTGCCCAGGCAGTCATCCGCATCCTTCTGATGCAGCGCGAGCGCGACCGCCGGGCTGGCCTGAACACCGCCGGTTTCGTCTCCGGCTATCGCGGCTCGCCGCTCGGCGGCCTCGACATGCAGCTGTGGAAGGCCAGGAACCAGCTCGCGCAGTCGGACATCGTCTTCCAGCCCGGTCTCAACGAGGAGCTCGCCGCCACCGCCTGCTGGGGCTCGCAGCAGGCCGAATTGCTGGGCGAGGGTACCCATGACGGCGTTTTTTCGGTCTGGTACGGCAAGGGTCCGGGCGTCGACCGCTCCGGCGACGTGTTCCGCCACGCCAATCTCGCCGGGTCGTCGAAACATGGCGGCGTGCTGGCTCTGATGGGTGACGACCACATGGCCGAATCCTCGACCAACGCGCATGCCACCGAGTTCCTGTTCGTCGACACCATGGTGCCGATCCTTAATCCGGCCGGCGTCCAGGAGATCATCGACTACGGCCTCTACGGCTTTGCCATGTCGCGTTTTGCCGGCACCTGGGCGGCGATCAAATGCGTCAAGGACAACATCGAATCGACGGCCTCGGTCGATGCCGCGCTCGAACGGCTGAACATCATCGTGCCGGACTTCGACATGCCGCCCGGCGGCCTCAATATCCGTAACGAGATCGACATGCTCGGCCAGGAGGAGCGGCTGCATGAACACAAGCGCGCCGCCGCTTCGGCCTTCATCCACGCCAATGGGCTGAACCGGATCGTCTATTCGGGCGGCAGCAGCGCCAAGCTTGGCATCGTCACCATCGGCAAGAGTTATCTCGATGTTCGCCAGGCATTGGAGGATATCGGCATCGACGAAGCGGCCGCCAGTCGCATCGGTATCAGGCTGTTCAAGGTCGGCTGCCCGTGGCCGCTCGACCTGCAGCACATCGCCGACTTTGCTCGCGGCCTCGATACCATCGTCGTCGTCGAGGAGAAACGCTCGCTGATCGAGGTGCAACTGCGCGAGAACCTTTACGGCACCGCGACGCAGCCGGTCATCGTCGGCAAGAAGGACGAGCGCGGCGACTGGCTGTTCCCGGCCAAGGGCGCACTCGACCCCAACGATATTGCCATCGCGCTCGGCGAGAGGATTTTGCGAACGATCGGCCCGTCGGAAGAAATCGCCGCGCGGGTGGCGAAGTTGCGCCAGTTCCAGGCGATGCTGGCCGACACGTCAGACATCGCCTCGCGCACGCCCTTCTTCTGCTCCGGCTGCCCACACAATTCCTCGACCAAGGTGCCGGACGGCTCGCTCGCCGCCGCCGGAATCGGCTGTCATTTCATGGCGCTGTGGATGGACCGCAACACCGTCGGCTTCACCGCCATGGGCGGCGAGGGCGCGCAGTGGGTCGGCCAGGCGCCGTTCTCGAAGCGCGAGCACATCTTCCAGAATCTGGGCGATGGCACTTACAACCACTCGGGTGTGCTGGCGATACGCTTCGCGCTGTCGACCGACGCCAACATCACCTACAAGATCCTCTACAATGACGCCGTCGCGATGACCGGTGGGCAGCCGCACGAGGGCGGCCTGACGGTGGACATGATCGCAAGGCAGGTGCGCGCCGAGGGCGTGGAGCGCATCGCCATCGTCACCGACGAGCCGGACAAGTATACCGGCAAGGTGGAATTTCCCGCCGGCGCCACCATCCATCACCGCGACGACCTCGATCTCGTCCAGCGCGAGTTGCGTTCGGTCAAAGGCGTCTCGGTGCTGCTCTACGACCAGACCTGCGCCGCCGAGAAGCGTCGCCGCCGCAAGCGCGGCACCTTCCCCGATCCGGACAAGCGTATCTTCATCAACGAGCTGGTCTGCGAAGGCTGCGGCGATTGCGGCGTGCAGTCGAATTGCGTCTCGATCCAGCCGGTCGAGACCGAATTCGGCCGCAAGCGCAAGATCGACCAGTCGAGCTGCAACAAGGACTTCTCTTGCGTCAACGGTTTCTGCCCCTCCTTCGTCACCGTTCACGGCGCCAAAATCAGGAAAGCCGAAGGCATAGCCGGCGCGGCCGACCCGCTCGCGGGGGTGCCGGCGCCGGCGCAATTTGCGCTCGGTGAACAAGGCTGGGCGGCGATCATCGACGGTGTCGGCGGCACCGGCGTCGTCACCATAGGCGCGGTGCTGGGCATGGCCGCGCACCTGGAAGGCAAGGGCTGCGGCATGATCGACATGGCCGGCCTCGCCCAGAAGGGCGGCTCGGTGTTCACCCATGTCCGCATCGCCCGCACGCCGGACGACATCCACGCCATTCGGGTATCGGCCGGCAAGGCCGATCTCGTGCTCGGCTGCGATCTCGTCGTTTCAGGTGCCAAGAAGGTGTTGGCCGCGGTGCGCGAAGGCCATACCATCTTCCTCGCCAACACTGCCGAGATCATGCCGGGCGAGTTCGCCCGTTCGGCCGATTTCTCGCTGCCCGTCGAGCGGCTGAAGAAGGCGATAAGAACGGCCGCGGGCGACGACAGGACGCATTTCTTCGACGCTACCCGCACCGCCACTGCCCTGTTCGGCAGCTCGCTTGGTGCCAACATGTTCATGCTCGGATTCGCCTTCCAGCATGGCGGCTTGCCGCTGTCGGCGGAGGCGGTCGAGAAGGCGATCGAGCTCAACGGCGAGGCGGTAGCGATGAATGTCGCGGCATTTCGCTGGGGCCGCCGCGCCGCCCACCAGCCGGATTTCGTCCGCAGCCTTCTCGCCCAGCCGGGCAAGGCCACGCAGCATGCCGCCATTGCCGAGACGCTGGACGATATCATTGCTCGCCGCGTCGGCTTCCTGACCGCCTACCAGAACGCCGCCTATGGCAAGCGCTATGCCGACAGACTGGCGGCGCTGCGCAAGGCCGAAACCAATGCTGTGCCCGGGTCGACCGTGGTGACCGAGGCTGCCGCAAAGAACCTGTTCAAGCTGATGGCGATCAAGGACGAATACGAGGTGGCGCGGCTTTATACGGACGGCTCCTTTGCCGCAGAGCTCGCAAAGCAGTTCCAGAGCTACGGCAAGCTTGAATTCCATCTCGCACCGCCGATCATGGGCAGGCGCGGCAGTGACGGGAAGCCGAAGAAATCGAGCTTTGGCCCGTGGATAATGAACGGGTTCCGCCTGCTGGCGGCGATGAAGGGCCTGCGCGGCACCGCTTTCGACCTGTTCGGCTACAGCGCCGAGAGGCGTATGGAGCGGCAGCTTCTTGCCCTCTATGAAGCCGACCTGGAACTTGTCGCCGGCGCGCTGGCGCCGGGCAAGATCGAGGTTGCTGCCGCGCTTGTTTCGGTACCGGCGCTCATCCGCGGCTTTGGCTACGTCAAGCAGGCCAGTGCCGAAAAAGCCGCCGGCGAACGCCAGCGACTGCTCGACCGCCTCTCAACGGCGCCGCTGCGGCCGCAACTTCAAGCCGCCGAATAATTCAGCGCTGTGATACGCCTTGTTTACCTGAACGGTAGTTTCCCTGCTTCCGCCGCGTCACCAATGGATGCTGGCAGGGTTCGAAACGCCGCTCTAAACCTTTCTTAAGGCCAATGTGACACTGCTGGGTTCCCCAGGGTTGGGATCCAGGCGTGAATCTGAGACGAAAAAACGAGATTCCGGTCGACGTTTACATTCCGTTCGTGGAAACGCTGTTTCGCGACGGGTTCACGCTGTCGATCGGCCTTGTTGCGCAGACACTCCTCGTCATTCTGGTCTATTGGAAGACCATGGACTTGGCGTATCTTCTAGTTGCCGCTGGGCTCATCATTGTCGGTACTCTGCGCCTTCGCAACATCCGAAAATACGGGCGACTTCCTTCCCCGACGACGTGGGAAGAAGCCCATGATCGCGAAAACGATTACATAATTTTCGGTTCGATGCATGGTTTCATGCTTGGCGCGTTCTGTTTCGTCAGTATCTATCTGGCAAATGACAGCCACGACAATTATGCCGAAATAGCCTCTGTCTGCGTCACTCTGGCATCGGTCACGTCGATTGCCGGCCGCAATTATGGGTCGCCGCGGATGGTCATGATTTTTATCATAACCACCACATGGCCCATATCGCTTGGCTTTATCCTGCGCGGCGATATCTACCACATCATCCTCGGTCTGATGTCGGCCCCTTTTCTGTTTGCGATCAAGCGGTTCGCCGACATCGTCCGCGAAGTCCTGTTTACCGCCCTGTCGGAGGAAAAGAAGGCGAACCGCATCGCGCAGCGTTTCAACCGCGCGCTCAACACCATGTCGCATGGCCTTGTCATGCTTGGTCCCGACGGCCGGGTGGCGGTGGCCAATGCCGAAGCCGCGCACCTGATGTCGCTCAAATCGGCCGATGCGCTGCTAGGCCGCTCGATCCACGGTCTGCTGATGCGCGGCGCTGCAGGCGGCATGCTGGCGCCGAAAGATTGCCGTTACATCGAAGCCCAGCTGACGCGTGCGTTGCGCGAGGGCCGCGACCGCAAGGTCCTGGTCTCGCTCACCAACGGCCAGCACTATGAATTTTCGGCGCGCGAAGGCAGCCAGGAACTGGGCGTCGTCACTTTCGAGGATGTGACCGCCCGGGTCGAGGCGGAAGACAAGATCCGCTTCATGGCGCGCTACGACAGTCTCACCGGCCTGCCCAACCGCGCCTACTTCCACGAGTTGGTGGTGGAAGCCATGGCCTCAGGGGATCCCGAGCGTCTCTGCGGGCTGGTGGTGCTCGATCTCGATGATTTCAAGAGCGTCAACGACACGCTCGGCCATCCGGTCGGCGACGGATTGATCTACGCCGTTGCCGAGCGGCTGGCGGCAGTCGCTGGGCCAGGCATCACCGTCAGCCGCTTCGGCGGCGACGAGTTCATGATCTTCTTCGAGCGCATCGAGGATGAAAGCCACCTGACCGGCCAGGTTGACGAGATCTTTGTCAATCTACAGGGCGAGGTCGATGTCGCCGGCCACGGATTACGCATCCAGGCCTCCGGCGGCGCGGTGCTGTCGCGGGTCAAGGATACCGACGTTGACGCCATGATCGTCAAAGCCGACCTTGCACTCTACAAGGCCAAGGAGCTTGGCAAGAACGGTTGGCGGCTGTTCGAGGCCTCCATGGATGCTGCCTTCCGCAGCCGTCAGCTGATGAAGGCGGACCTGCGCAGCGCCGTGGAAAACAACGAATTGCGGGTGGTCTATCAGCCGATCGTCGCGATGAGCACGATGCGTATCGCCAGTTGCGAAGCGCTGTGCCGCTGGGATCATCCCGATCTCGGGCCGATTTCCCCCGGTATCTTTATTCCGCTGGCGGAGGAAATGGGGATTATTTCCGACATCAGCACCTTCGTCCTGCATGCGGCCTGCACGGAATGCGCCAAATGGCCGGCCCAGACCAGCGTGTCGGTCAATCTCTCGGCCAAGGATTTCCGCAACCGTGATGTCATCCAGAAGGTTCGCGACGCGCTGGCTGAATCCGGTCTCTCCGCCGGACGTCTGGAGATTGAGGTCACCGAGACGGCGCTGCTCGACGACAAGTCGCTGACACGCCAATATATCGAGGAGTTGAAGCGGCTCGGCGTGCGCATTGCGCTCGACGATTTCGGTACCGGGTATTCGAGCCTCAGCTATCTCCACAAACTGCCGCTCGACAAAATCAAGATCGACCGCTCGTTCCTGATGGATGTCACTCAGAACAGCCGGTCGCTCGAATTGCTCAAGGGCATCGTCAACCTGTCACGGCCGCTGGGACTTTCGGTTACCGTCGAAGGTGTCGAGACCTTCGAACAGCTCAAGATCCTGGCATTGCAGGTCAAGCCGGACCTGGTCCAGGGCTTTCTGTTCGGGTCGGCACTCAGCGCGTCCGGCATCGAGACGATGTCGAGCACCGTCTGGCCCTTTGCCAAGGACATCCAGACGGCAAGGAAGGCGCCGCGGCGCTGACTTCGCGCTGAAAACCCGCGTATTTTAGTATAATTTTATTAATTGTTAACCTTAACGAGCGGTAAACGAGCTCCTACTTATTTTCATCTTTACATCTCATGACCCGTCCGTAGTGTCGGCTGGTGGCGGTAATCGCGGGGAATAGAGTTCATGTGTGCCCAGTTGAGTTCGCTCGGCCATGCGGCGGGCGCTGGTGGGAAAGATGCGTCCGAGACCATGTCCAGCTTCGCGCAACATGTTTATGCGCTGCTTGACCGGACGGAGTACCGACGCTGTGAAAGCGGCGAGGACTTCGAAAACATTTACAGGCTGCGCTACAATTCCTATCGGATGAACGATCTGGTGCCCGAGAATGCGTCTCGTCAGGTCCATGACGAGTTTGACGAACTGCCCAATTGCCATACGTTCGGAATCTATATCGAGGGGCGGCTGGTCAGCACAATGCGCCTGCATAACGTGTCTGCTGATAACGCCACATCACCAGCGCTCAGCGTCTACAAGGACTTGTTGATGCCGCGTCTGGCGGCCGGCGAAGTCTTTATCGACCCGAGCCGTTTTGCCGTGGACGCCGAATGGTCACGGCTTTACCCGCAGATCCCGTATGTGACGCTGCGCCTTGCGGGCATGGCTTGCTTCCATTTCGGCGCGCCTTATTGCATATCCATGATCCGCGAGGACCATGCGGCTTTCTACAAGCGCATCTATCGGGCGCGACCGATTGGCGATGCGCGGCCCTATGCCGGCGTGATCAACTGTTTCGCGCTGCTTTATCAAGCCGATGTCCTGGCGATCAAGAATGAAACCTACGCTCGCTTTCCGTTCTTCCGTTCGACGCCAATGGAGCAGCGCATGTTGTTCGATACGCCCGGTGCCGGCGAACTCGCCCCGCTGACCATCCTGCCCACCGCCAAGTATTTTCGCGAAGCCGCCTGAACGAGCCCATGGAGCCTTCCGGTCGCTTCGGCGTTCTGGGCAAGGGTGCTGGTGGTAGGTCGGCATGGCCGGCATCCACCAAGCATCGCTTCGATAGCCATCCGATCAAAGGAACCGACATGACCATTTCCACGCTCGCCCTTACCCCGCTTATCTCGCTGATTGCAGGCGTGCTGATCCTGGTGATGCCGCGGCTGCTCAATTATATCGTCGCCCTTTATCTGATCGTTGTCGGCCTGCTCGGTCTGTTCCCGCATCTCGCCGGCTAACGATATAGGCAATAGCGGACCTGCCATCCATTGTGATTGGTATCGCCGCGCTTCGCGCAGCGATTTCAAGTTTTGCTTGAGATTGTTGGCTGCGGCGATGCGGCAATAGCGCCATTGCCCTTAACGCGGCTTTTCGCTATGTGCCTGAAAGATGTCTTCGAAGGGGTATTCCAATGGCTGAACACACGCCGACCGGTCCTGTCGAACTAGGCGCGAAGATGGACTATGCCGAGCACGACCGCACCTATGCCGGCTTTGTGATGCTGGCCAAATATGGGTCGCTATTTTGCGCCGCCGTGCTTCTTGCCATGGCGTTCGGCTTCTTTGTGGGCGGCTTCTTCTCGGGGACTATCCTATTCGTGCTGATCCTGGCCATCGGCGCCTTTATTCTCCGATAACTCCTCCAACCTTTGTCGAAGGCGCCGCCGGGGTCGGTCGATGTCTTGCGGTAACAGGGTTCCGGCCGAAAGGATCATGCGGTGGGACAGACGGTTTTCATCCCTCGTGAGCTCGACGCAAACGAGCCGCGCGTCGGGGCCTCCCCCGACACGGTGAAGCGGCTGGCGGCACTGGGTTTCGACGTGATTGTCGAAACCGGCGCCGGCACTGCGTCGCGCATTCCCGACGAGGAGTTCGCCCGGGTGGGCGCCGCGATCGGCAAGGCCGGCGATGCAGCCAGGGCCGATGTCGTGCTGAAGGTGCGCCGGCCCACGGACGCCGAGCTGAAGGGTTACAAGTCCGGCGCCGCTGTCATCGCGATCATGGATCCCTACGGCAACGACGCTGCCGTCGCAGCCCTTGCCAGGGCCGGTGTTACTGCCTTCTCCATGGAGTTCATGCCGCGCATCACCCGCGCCCAGTCGATGGACGTTCTATCCAGCCAGGCCAACCTCGCCGGCTATCAGGCGGTGATCGACGCGGCTGCCGAATATGACCGGGCGTTACCGATGATGATGACGGCGGCCGGCACCGTACCGGCAGCGAAGGCGTTCGTCATGGGCGTCGGCGTCGCCGGTCTGCAGGCCATCGCCACCGCGCGCCGCCTCGGCGCCGTGGTCACCGCCACCGACGTGCGCCCGGCCGCCAAGGAGCAGGTCGCCTCGCTCGGCGCAAAATTCCTGGCCGTCGAGGACGAGGAGTTCAAGGCGGCCGAGACGGCCGGCGGCTACGCCAAGGAAATGTCGAAGGAATACCAGGCCAAGCAGGCGGCGCTGACCGCCGAGCACATCGCCAAGCAGGACATCGTCATCACCACGGCGCTGATCCCCGGCCGTCCGGCGCCGAAGCTGGTCTCGGCGGCGATGGTCGCCTCGATGAAACCCGGCTCTGTGATCGTCGACCTCGCGGTCGAGCGCGGCGGCAATGTCGAGGGCGCCGAAGCCGGCAAGGTGGTGACCACCGCCAACGGGGTAAAGATCGTCGGCCATCTCAATGTTCCCGGTCGCGTCGCCGCCTCCGCTTCGCTTCTCTATGCCAGGAACCTCTATGCCTTCCTCGAGACGCTGGTCGACAAGGCGGCGAAGACGCTTGCCATCAATCACGATGACGAACTGGTCAAGGCGACGATGCTGACCGATGCTGGCAAGATCGTGCATCCGGCTTTCGCAAAGGCTGAGCAGGAGCCGCCAAAGGGCCAATATGTCGAGCCACCGGCCATTCCGGCCAGGACGATGGTTGCCGAGGCTTCGGCGAAGCCGGCTGCGAAGAAAACGGCCGCTTCGAGGAAGCCCAAGACCACCGGAGGGATCGCGTGATGGACCAGACCCTGCAGAAAGCCCTCGACCAGCTCGACCAGGCGACAGCTGCCGTGCGGCTCGCGGTGCAGAACCTGGCGGCCGCGCCCGGCACCGAGGCGGCGGGTGACGCCGCTCACGCGCTGTCCGGCGGTGCCATCGATCCCTTCGTCTTTCGCTTCGCCATCTTTGTCCTGGCGATCTTCGTCGGCTACTACGTCGTGTGGTCCGTCACGCCGGCACTGCACACGCCGCTGATGGCGGTCACCAACGCCATTTCCTCCGTCATCGTCGTCGGCGCGCTGCTGGCCGTCGGCATCTCGGCCTCAGGGCTTGCCACCGGCTTCGGCTTCGTTGCGCTGATGCTGGTATCGGTCAACATCTTCGGCGGCTTCCTCGTCACCCAGCGCATGCTGGCCATGTACAAGAAGAAGGAAAAGTAGGCCGCTATGAACGCCAACTTCGCCTCCTTTCTCTATCTGGTCTCCGGCATCCTGTTCATCCTCGCATTGCGCGGCCTGTCGCATCCGACCACCAGCCGCCAGGGCAACATGTACGGCATGATCGGCATGGGCATCGCCATCGCCACGACGCTGGCGCTGGCGACCCCTTCGGCCGGGCGCTTCGGCCTCATAGTGCTCGGGCTGCTGATAGGCGGCTCGGCCGGTGCGGTCACGGCACGGCGCATTGCCATGACCTCGATGCCGCAGCTGGTCGCCGCCTTCCACTCGCTGGTCGGTCTTGCCGCGGTCATGGTGGCGGCCGCCGCCATCTACGCACCGGAAAGCTTCGGCATCGGCACCGTCGCCGATATTCATGCCCAGGCACTGATCGAGATGAGCCTCGGCGTTGCCATAGGTGCCATCACCTTCACCGGCTCGGTCATCGCCTTTTTGAAGCTCGACGGCCGCATGTCGGGCAAGCCGATCATGATCGGTGGCCGCCACTTCATCAACGCGGCCCTGGGCATTGCGCTGATCGTGCTGATCGTCCTGCTCGTCACCGCCGAGTCCAAGGTGGTGTTCTGGCTGATCGTTGCCGCCTCGCTGGTGCTGGGTGTGCTTCTCATCATCCCGATTGGTGGCGCCGATATGCCGGTGGTCGTATCGATGCTGAATTCCTATTCGGGCTGGGCCGCCGCCGCCCTGGGCTTCACGCTCGGCAATCTGGCGCTGATCATCACCGGCGCGCTGGTCGGCTCGTCGGGCGCCATCCTGTCTTACATCATGTGCAAAGGCATGAACCGGAGCTTCATCTCGGTCATCCTCGGCGGCTTCGGCGGCGAGACATCAGCCATTGCCAATGACGGCATCGAGCGCACGGTCAAGCAGGGCTCGGCCGAGGACGCCGCCTATCTGATGATGAATGCGCAAAAGGTCATCATCGTGCCGGGCTACGGCATGGCCGTCGCCCAGGCGCAGCACGCGCTGCGCGAGATGGCCGACAAGCTCAAGGCCAACGGCGTCGACGTCAAATACGCCATCCACCCGGTTGCCGGCCGCATGCCCGGCCACATGAACGTGCTCTTGGCCGAAGCCAACGTGCCTTATGACGAAGTGTTCGAGCTGGAGGACGTCAACTCTGAGTTCGCGCAGGCCGACGTCGCCTATGTCATCGGCGCCAACGACGTCACCAATCCCTCGGCCCGTGACGACAAGTCGTCACCGATCTACGGCATGCCGATCCTCGATGTCGACAAGGCCCGCACCTGCCTGTTCGTCAAGCGCTCGCTCGGCTCCGGCTATGCCGGCATCGACAACACGCTGTTCTACAAGGACGGCACCATGATGCTGCTCGGCGACGCCAAGAAGATGACCGAGGAGATCGTCAAAGCGATAGATCACTGAAACGGCGTCGCTGCCAACTCACTGCCGATCGTCGAATACAGCCCGGCTCCGCACCGGGCTTTTTCTTGGCTGCTACCGGTTCTGAAGCTACGATGCCGACCCGTCGTCTTGCTAACGGCGTCATCGTGGAGGTGCTGGTGCCCGACCCTGGTTCTGCTGCATTGCCGGCCGCCGATCTGACCGCAGCAGAGAAGGCGCCACGCAAGCGCAGCCAGGCGGTAGTGGTCGTGCACGGCATGGGCGAGCAGCGTCCCATGGACACGTTGAGGGAGTTTGTCCAGGCCGTATGGAGCCACGATCCGGCCCGTGCACCGTTCTATGCCCATGTCCCCGATCCGGCCGACCCGATGGGTGCGAAGATCAACCAGAGCTGGATCACGCCCGACAGCCGGACCAATTCGCACGAACTCCGCCGGATCACCACGCCCTATGATGTCGATGGCCGCCGCACCGATTTCTACGAGCTTTACTGGGCCGACATCACCCAGGGCACGACCCGAAGCCGCCTTGCTGCCTGGGTGACGACCCTGCTCTGGCGCAAGCCGGCCGATATTCCGCGCGATGTGCTCAAACTCTATGTCGTCACGCTTTTGGCCACCATCGTCGTCCTCGGCGCGGCGCTGGCGCTCGCAACGTCGACCTGGCAAGGCTACATCTCCTGGACGACCGGTGTGCTTGTCACGGTTCTGGCGTCGTTCGTCATCTGGTCGGTGGACCAGTTTGGCTTGCCTTATTTCGGCGACGTCGCCGCCTATGTGCGGGCCGAAGCGGCAACGGTCGAGAAGCGGGCGCTGGTCCGCGAGCGTGGCCTCAAGCTGCTGAAGCGTCTCATGATGGACGATGCCTATGACCGCATCGTGCTGGTCTCGCACAGCCTCGGGTCGATCATCGCCTATGATCTCTTGCAGATATTGTGGGCCGATTTCAGGCCTAGAAAGTTGGAAGCCATTCGCGACAAAGCGAGGCTGAAGGCGATCCACGCCGTCGACAAGGCGACGCTGGCCGCCGATGCCTCCGCTTGGCCCGACAGCCTCGATGACCTCCCCGCATTCCGGCGCAGCCAATGGGAGCTCTACCGGCAGCTTCGCGTCGGCGACGCCGATCATCCGCTGCCGTGGAAGATCAGCGATTTCGTCACGCTCGGCAGTCCGCTGACCCACAGCGAGTTTCTGGTGACCTACAACCTCGCCGAATTCAGGCGCGGCATCGCCGAGCGCCTGTTTTCGGCATGCCCGCCGATCGCCGACAGGGCGGCGAGCGGGACCATGCTCTACCAGGAAGGGCGCAGCCATTCCGGCAAGCCGCAGCGGGCGGTGCATCATGGCGCGGTGTTTGCCGCGACACGCTGGACCAATATTTTCGACAGGGGCAATGGCTGGCTGACCGGCGACCCGATTTCAGGGCGGATGACGGAAAATTTTGGTCCCGGCGTGGAAAACATCCAGGTCGAGCTGCGCGGCTCGGGCGGCCGCGTCTTCACGCACAGGCTCTACTGGTCGCTGACGGCGAGCGGCGTCGAGGTCAACGCGCCGGCCGGCGTACAGCCGCGCTCGCACCTTGCCGTGCTGCGCGATGCGGTCGATCTCGGCCGCAAACTGGAAGCTGAGCTGTAGGCGGCAAGCAATGCGCGGCGGCAGTTCAAAGCAAGGTCCCCTTCGGGCGTAATCTTCCCGAAGCGGACCGAGTTCGCTTAGTCACCGATCAACGATTGGTCAGGAAAATCGCTTCCTCGTCGTCGCGCTGCCTGCCGCCAAGTGCTGCAGCCGCGCTGGCAATGAAGGCCCCGACGACCAGCGACAGCGCGCCAATCAACGAGAAGGTCGCGCCTGCCTTTCTGGCGGTGTCGGCCGCCTGCTGGGCCTTGACCTTGGCGTCCTGCGCTCTGGCGATTACCGCATCGACGCGAGCGGTGGCATCCGCTTCGGACAGGCCTGTGCGGGCGGCCACCAGCCGCGACAGATAGGTCTTGTCGTCGGCCGATATTTCGCCTGCTGCGGCACTCGCGACTAGAATGCGCGATGCCTGCGCCGTTGCCGCGGCGTCGCTCTCCGGGTTGGCGGCAGCGAGCCTTGCCGGATCGGCCGGGCGGAACAGCGTATCGACGAAATACCATGTGGCGTTGTCGGTCGAGGCGCTACCCGCGTTTGCAGCAGCGCCTGCCGAAGCGCCCATTGCCGCGCCCGATGCCACAGTCGAAGCAGCCTGGACACCGGTACCTATCGCGGCCGAAAGCGCCGTGCCGAGCACGCCGGCGACGAGCAGCGTCGCCAGCGCCCAGGCCAGGAAGCCGTGAGCGGTATCGCGGAAGAAGACTTCATCGGTGTGGATGCCGACCCATTTGGTGCGCAGGCGTCCGGCGAGGTAGCCGCCCAGGGCCGACGACAGCCACTGCACGACGATCAGCCAGACGGCGGTGGAAACGGCGAAAGTGGTGACTGACGCACCCGAGCCGGACCATGGCGACACCATGCTCAGCCCAAGCCCGGAGCCGAGCAGCATCAAGATGAAGGTAAGCGTTGACGCAGCAAAGGCGCCGGCGACGATTGGCCCCCAGCTGACAGCAGTGGAAGCGGATTCCGTCGGGGCGGAAACGTCGACAGCTGTTACGGTGGACTGCATCGAAGCCTCCCTACCGTGCGAACAGCATGATCAGAATAATGATCGGAATTGGGACTCCGAGAAGCCAGAGCAAAATGCCACGTCCCATGGATGCCTCCTGCGGCGATTGTGATCAACTACAATGCCTTGAAAGCCTTTCCGTTCCGGCGGTCCTGGTGATCTTTGTTGCGTTGCAGCAGTCGTATTGGTGCGCCAAGGCGCACCAATACACTTCATGCCTGCTGGCTGGGTATCTGGATGGCGGCTCAGATGTCCAGATTGGCAACCGACAGCGCGTTTTCCTGGATGAATTCGCGCCTTGGCTCGACCTCGTCGCCCATCAGCCGTGAAAACAAGCTGTCCGCATCAGTCGCGTCATTGACCTTGACCTGTAACAGCGAGCGCACATTCGGGTCGAGCGTCGTTTCCCAGAGCTGCTCGGCGTTCATTTCGCCAAGGCCCTTGTAGCGCTGCATGGTCAGGCCCTTGCGGCCGGTGGCAAACACGGCATTGAGCAGTGCCAGCGGCCCCGAAATGGTTTCCGAGACATCCTTGCGGCGCAGCACCGGCGGCTCGCCGTAGATTTCCGCCAGGCGCGGCGCATAGCGGTCGAGCTGGCGTGCGTCGGCGGAATTGATCAATGCCAGGTCGAGATGCGCGAACTCCTTGACGCTGCGCACCGTTCGCTCGAAGACATAGCCGCCAATGCCCTCGTTCGAGGTCGACATGCGGCCGATCCAGCCGCGCTCGGTGTCCTCGGCGATAATGTCGAGACGACGGGCAACACGCTCGGCCGTTTCGTTGGCGCGGCGGAGGTCGGTGAAGATCTCCGGGTTGAGCGCGCCGGCAATCGCTGCCTGCTCGACCACGCCTCTGTTATAGCGCGTGTGCAATCCGTTGATGAGCTGGCGGACAGCCAAGGCGTCGTCGATGGCGCTGCGCAGGTCCTGTCCAGCCCGCACCTCGCCTGTGCTGAGCGCAAGCGACGCTTCTTCCAGCCCGGAGCCGATCAGGAATTCCTCGAAGGCGGCTTCGTCCTTGATGTATTGCGAGCTCTTCCCGCGCGTCACCTTGTAGAGCGGCGGCTGCGCGATGTAGAGATGCCCGCGTTCGATCAGTTCCGGCATCTGCCGGAAGAAGAAGGTCAGCAGCAAGGTGCGGATGTGGGCGCCGTCGACATCGGCGTCGGTCATCAGGATGATCTTGTGGTAGCGCAGCTTGTCGGCGTTGAACTCGTCCTTGCCGATCGAGGTGCCGAGCGCGGTGATCAGCGTGCCGATCATGTCGGAGCCGAGCATGCGGTCGAAGCGGGCGCGCTCGACATTGAGGATCTTGCCGCGCAGCGGAAGAATGGCCTGGTTCTGGCGCGAACGGCCGCCCTTGGCCGAGCCGCCGGCGCTGTCGCCCTCGACGATAAAGATCTCGGATTTCGCCGGATCGCGCTCCTGGCAATCGGCCAGCTTGCCGGGCAGCGAGGTGACGCCGAGCGAACTCTTGCGGGTGATGTCGCGTGCCTTGCGCGCGGCTTCGCGCGCGGCAGCGGCCTGGATGACCTTCTCGATGACCGCCTTGCCCTCGGTCGGGTGCTCCTCGAGCCAGGTGCCGAGCGCTTCGTTGACAAGCCCTTCGACCACCGGGCGGACCTCGGACGACACCAGCTTGTCCTTGGTCTGCGAGGAGAATTTCGGGTCGGGAACCTTGACCGACAGCACCGCGGTCAGCCCTTCGCGGCAATCATCGCCGATCAGCGCCACTTTTTCCTTCTTGGTCAGGCCCGAGGAGTCGCCATAGCCGGTTATCTGGCGCGTCAGCGCACCGCGGAAGCCTGCCAGATGCGTGCCGCCGTCGCGTTGCGGGATGTTGTTGGTGAAGGCCAGCACGTTCTCGTGGTAGCTGTCATTCCACCACATGGCGACTTCAACCGTGATGCCGTCGCGCTCGGCGCGGATCGAGATCGGCTTGTCGAGCAACGGCTTCTTCGTCCGGTCGAGATATCGGACGAACTCTTCCAGCCCGCCATCGTAGTGCAGTTCATGGCGCACGATGTCGGCATGGCGGGCATCGGTCAAAACGATGCGCACGCCGGAGTTCAGGAAGGCGAGCTCGCGCAGCCGATGCTCCAGCGTACCGTAGTCGAATTCGACCATGGTGAACGTCTCGGACGACGGCAAAAACGTGATTTCGCTGCCGCTGCGCCCTTCATAGGTGCCGGGGACCTTGTCTTGTTCATAACTGCCGGTGATCCGCAGCGGCGCGTCGGCATTGCCATGCGTGAAACTCATCTCGTAGATCTGGCCGTTGCGGCGGATCTTCAGTTTCAGCCAGGCCGACAGGGCGTTGACGACCGACACGCCGACGCCGTGCAGGCCGCCTGAGACCTTGTAGGAGTTCTGGTCGAACTTGCCGCCGGCATGCAGCTGCGTCATGATCACTTCGGCCGCTGAAATGCCTTCGCCGGTGTGGATATCGGTCGGAATGCCGCGGCCATTGTCGATGACCGTCACCGATCCGTCCGGATTGAGCGTCACCGTCACCAGGTCGGCATGGCCGGCCAGTGCTTCGTCGATGGCGTTGTCGACCACCTCATAGACCATGTGGTGCAGGCCCGAGCCGTCGTCGGTATCGCCGATATACATGCCCGGCCGCTTGCGAACGGCATCCAAGCCCTTCAAAACCTTGATGGAATCGGCGCCGTATTCGGCTTCAACGCCGTTGGCGATGTCGGTCTGGTCGCTCATGAAAACCTGTCTGATTGATGCCGTGTGCAGAGCGCGAAAAATCGGCTTCGAATCGCGCATTCCTAATGTCGTAGATATAGGCGCAAAAGGCGGTTTTTCCAAGGTTTGCAGGCATTTCGGAACGGAATGACCATCGCGTGAGCAGGCTATCGGCGCCTGGCTTCGATCCTGGCCAGCCGCTCACGTAAAAACTTGATCATGAACTTGTGGCGCGGTGCCAACCGCCCGCTCCGGTCGAGCTCGAGCGTCATGTCGAGCGCCTTGGAAAGCACAGCCTTCGGGTCCTTTGCGACTTGGGCGTAGTCGATATAGGCGACCACCAGGTCGCGCTGCCAGGTGGCGTTGTCCGGATCGGACCGGGCAAGTTTCTCGCGAATGGCCAGGCTGTCCTGAAGGGCTTGCCGGGCGCCCCTGACGTCGCGCTGCCTGAGGCGCAGCGTGGCGACTTCGGACAGCGTTATCGACAAGTCCCGCTGCCAGTCGGAATTGGCGGGATCGAGCTTGGCCAGCCTCTGCGCAATCGCGTAGCTGTCCAGATAGGCTTTCAGCGCGCCTTTGTGGTCGCCCTGTATGGCCAGGATGCCGGCGACTTTCTCGATGCACACGGACAGGTCACGCTGCCATTCGGTGTTGTTCGGGTCGCCGGCGGCGAGCGCGCTGGCCTGCGAAAGTGCCTCACGATAAGCCGAAAGTGCCGCCGGCCAATTCTGCTGGTCGCTCAGCGCATTGCCGATCTTGGCGTTGCCGACCGACAGGTCGCGCTTCAACTCGGTGTCGTCCGGATCGCGTTTCGCCAGTTGCTTGACGATCGCCAGACCTTCCTTGTAGGCCGCCAGCGCCCCGGCGGCGTCGCCGCGTTCGCGCAGCAGGTCGCCTATCGTATCGTGGCTGACCGAGACGTCACGCTGCCGGTCGGCGTCTCCCGGTCTGTCCGCCGCCAGCGCCAGCCGCACCTTCAGGCTCTCTTCATAGGCCGCCTGTGCGTTGTCCAGTTGGCCTGCGATATGGGCAAGGTGACCGATCTCATCGTAGGTGATGGTCAGGTCGCGCTGCAGTTCGGCACGGTCTGGCTCTCCGGCGGCGAGCTGTTTCTTGATCGACAGGCTTTCCTGGTAGACCTCTGCGGCGCCGGCCAGGTCGCCTTGTGTCGCCAATACGTTGCCGATCTTGTCGTCGGTCATGGCGAGGTCGCCGAACCACTCCAGATTAGCCGGTTCTGCCTCGGTCAGGCCCTGCAGAATGGTCTTGGCCGTCTCATAATTCTGCAGCGCTGTCGGCAGATTGCCTTGCGCCATTCGCACGTTGCCGAGCTTGACGTGGCTGACGGCGAAGTCGCGCTTCACGTTGGGATCGGTTTCATGATGCGACCGCCGCTCAAGATCGGCTTGCAGCGCCTCGAAGGCGCGGCCGGCCGCATCGATATTGCCGATCGTGGTATAGAGCTTGCCGAGCTCGTCCAGCGTGCGGATCAAGCGGTCGGCATCGTCGAGCGACAGCACCACCTGTCCGGCTTCGCCATAAAGCGCGAGCACGGACTCATAGTCCTTGATGGCTGCGGCGTAGTCGAGGTCGGCGCGCGCCGCCCCGCCGGACAAATAGCGCGTTGCGGCCTCGGAGAGCGTGCGGCTGACGAAATTGGCCTTCAAAGCGTTGCGAGAGACACTGTCGATCTCGGCTGCCTCGGCGAGCTTTTTCCGCGCCACATCGAACGCTCCCAGCGAAAGCTGCTCTTCGGCCTGCCGGCGCAACGCCGACACTCTGAGATCGTCGGATCCAAGCGTCTGCATTTCGCTCCGCACCTTGACGAAGGCGTCGGCTGCCTCACGCAGCCTGGCGTTCAGACTGTCCGCGGAGAGGTGGCCGGCATCGGAACTGATCAACGCGCCATAGAGCGGTGCCAGCGGCATGTCGGCGTCGCTGGCGATCTTCTCCACTTCGCCGCGCATCTGAGGCGTCACCTCGGCCATGGCCAGCAACAGGCGTTCGCGTTCCGGCAATTTCTCCTTGGCCGAGGCGGCAAAGAACAGCTGCGGCAGGCCGCTCTCGACATAGGGCAATTGCTTGCCACGCGAGAGGTCGTAAACCTCCTGCTGCACGAGCGTCAGCACGGAGCGGATCTCGAGACCTTCGGTGCCGAGGTATTTCGTCAGCGCCGCGGTAAACGGCGAATTCTGGTCCGTCCCATCCGCGGCGGTCTCGCCGGGCGCCGCCGAGAAGGCAAACAGGATGTTTTCTGCCCGCCCGATGCGGCCAAGACCCGGCCGGACCTTGTCGCTGACCTCTTTTACCAGCGCCGTTGCGCCGCGGCCTTCGCCGCCCGTAGCCGCAAACGGATCGCTGCGGCAGGCATCGAGCACGATCAGTCCGACCTTGCTGGTGGCGGCGACGGTCGCGCGGATCTCCTCCAGCGGCAGGCTGGTCCGTTCCAGCGTAGCGAGCGACGACGCGTCTGCATCGACCGGCAGGAGCCGATTCTCGCCGGCTATCTCGACGCCGTGGCCGGAGAAGAACACCAGTGCCACGTCGGCGCCTTTGGCATCCTCGCGGAAATCGTCAAGCGCCCGGCGCATGCGCCGCAGGTCGCGGTTGGTTTCGAGGAAGACCTCGAAACCGAGCTTCCTCAGCACCGTTTCCATGATCTCGCCGTCATTGACGGGATTGGCGAGCGGCCGGATCAGCCGGTAGTCGTTCTCGGCGATGACCAGCGCAGCGCGCCGTTCCGCCATTGCAGCGGAGGCCGTCGAGAGGATCAGCAGCAAGGCAAACAGAAAACGCAAATCGAACCGCCCCGGCCCGGTCATTTGCCGGAGCATTCCATCTCTTTATGGCATGAGCAAGTTATGGCATCGGCCAGTTCGGCCGTTCGCGTTGTTAGCTGGCGCGCATCGGCCTCAGCGCTTCGCTCCAGCGGAACAGCTCGTCCAGCATGGTCCTGGCCCCGCCGAGCACCTGCTCGCTGGGCAGGAAGGCGCCGGTCTCGTCGAGCAGCTTCTGGTACATCGGCAGCGCCACGCCTTCCGGAATCGTCATGACACCGACGGCGGTCAGCAACGGTTTGACCGCCTGCGCCGCTCGCAAACCGCCGGAGACACCGCCGTAGCTGAGGATGGCGGCCGGCTTGTATCGCCATTCCCTGAGCAGGTAGTCGACCGCGTTGACGATCGCGGGAGCGGTGAAATAATTGTATTCCGGCGCTACGAAGACGAATGCGTCGGCTGCGTCGATTGCTTTCGACCAGGCTTTCGTGTGGCTGTTTTCGTATTTGCCGAGTCTCGGATGATGCGGCTCGTCCAGCACCGGCAGGTTGAATGCGGCGATGTCAGTGAGCACCGGCTCGAATTTGCCATGCTCGCGCGCAAAGCTCTCCAGCCACTTTGCGAAAGCGGGCCCGGCGCGGCCCGGCCGCGTGCTGCCGATGATGACGTTCAACTGGTGCTTCAAGGCAGGCTCCCGCCGGTTCTGACATCTGTGGTGCTGCCACCTAAGACACGCAGCCGGACACAGCAAGCAGGCACTTTCCGGTGCCCGGGTCACATTCCAGACAGCGGATGCATCACCTTGTCGTCCGCTCACATGGACGCCTGCCTTGCCCGCCACTACATTGAGGTGTCAGCGGAGCAAGTCATGGACAGTCAGCCCGTCCCCTTCGTCCCGCCGGCGCCGAAGCCGCGCACCGCGCCGCCCTCGACGCTGGAGATGATCCGCATCGTCTACCGCAATCCGCTCGAACTGTGGGGCGAGCCGACCTACAACGAGCCCTGGATTTCGGTGACCGGCATCGGCGGGCCGCTGGTCATCGCCAACGACCCCGGTCTCATTCGCCACGTGCTGGTCGATAACGCCAAGAACTACAAGATGGCGACGGTTCGCCAGCTGATCCTGCGGCCGATCCTGCGCGACGGCTTGCTGACCGCCGAGGGCGAGGTGTGGAGGCGTTCACGCAAGGCCATGGCGCCGGTGTTCACGCCGCGCCATATCTTCGGTTTTGCCGAGCCGATGCTGAGGCGCACGCGGGAGTTCGTCACGCGCTACGAGGGCGGCGGCACGTTCGACATCGCTCACGACATGACGCTGCTTACCTTTGACATCCTGGCCGAGACGCTGTTTTCCGGTGAGATTTCAGGCGAGCCGGGCAGCTTTGCCAAGGAGATCGACCGCCTGTTCGAGACCATGGGTCGGGTCGATCCGCTCGACCTGTTGCGGGCACCCGATTGGCTGCCGCGTCTGACCCGCATCCGCGGCCGCAAGACAATGGCCTACTTCCGCAAGATCGTCACCGACACGGTGCAGATGCGCGAGGCGCGGTTGAAGCGTGATCCGGACACGGTGCCGCAGGATTTTCTCACGCTGCTGTTGAAAGCGGAGGGACCGGGCGGGCTGACCCGGGCCGAGGTCGAGGACAACATCATCACCTTTATCGGCGCCGGCCACGAGACTACGGCCAGGGCGCTCGGCTGGACGCTCTACTGCCTTGCCGAAGCGCCGTGGGAGCGCGAAAAGATCGAGCACGAGATCGATGCCGTGCTGGCGCGTGAGCCCGACCCGACGAAATGGCTCGACGCCATGCCGCTCACCCGTGCCGCCTTCGAAGAGGCGCTCAGGCTCTATCCGCCGGCGCCATCGATCAACCGCGAACCGATCGAGCCCGAAACCTGGAACGGCCTCTACATACCGCGACGTGCCGCGGTGCTGGTGATGCCGTGGGTCGTCCACCGCCATCGCAAGCTGTGGGACAGGCCCGACGCCTTCATGCCGGAACGCTTCCATCCGGGAAACCGCGAGAAGATCGACCGTTTCCAGTATTTGCCGTTCGGCGCCGGGCCTCGCGTCTGCATCGGCGCCAGCTTTGCCATGCAGGAGGCAATCATCGCGTTGGCGATCATGCTGTCGCGCTACCGTTTCGACGCCACCGCGGAAACCCGCCCCTGGCCGGTGCAGAAGCTGACGACGCAGCCGCAAGGCGGCCTGCCGATGCAGGTCACCCGGCGCGCCTCGTAGGCAACCGACGTCCGTTTGTATTATGCGGCGGACTTGCGTTGGAACTGGCCGGCGGCGCGGTAGCGCCAGAGATAGCTGGGCAGGATGGTTCCGATCGACCGTGGCTGGATCCCGAGGCCGGCGAGCGTCCGGTTGTCCTTGACGGCGGCTTCCGACACGACATTGTGCTGGCGCAACAGCAGGACCTGGTCCTTGGTCAACAACGGATTGGGCAACAGCCCGAGAATTGATGCCTGGAGGTTCGCCAGCCACCATGGCACGGGCAGCAAAAACCGCTTGCGTCCGATGATGATAAGCAGCTGTTGCATGCATTCCTTGAAGGTAAGCACTTGCGGCCCGCCGAGTTCATATATCCGGCCGCCCTGGACCTTGCCGTCGACCGAATGCGCCACCGCTTCGGCGACGTCGCCGACATAGACCGGCTGGAATCTCGTCTGCCCGCCGCCGATCAGCGGCAGCACCGGGGAAAAGCGGGCCATGTTGGCAAAGCGGTTGAAGAAACCGTCCTCCGGCCCGAAATTGATCGATGGCCGCAAGATCACGGCGTCTTGGACCGTCTCCAGAACAGCCTTTTCGCCGAGCGCCTTGGTACGCGCGTAGTCCGATTGCGCGTGGAGATCCGCTCCCAGAGCCGAGATGTGGGTGAGGCCGGCGCCGACGGCGCGCGCCGCTTCAGCGACAGCGCGCGCGCCGAATTCGTGGACGGCAGTGAATTTCTGCCGGCCGGCCTCATGCGCGATCGCAACCAGATTGACGACATGGTCCGCGCCTTGCACGGCGCGGTCGACCGACCAGCGCACCCGGACATTGGCCTGCACCGGCTGGATCTGCCCGACATTGCCGAGCGGCTGCAGGTGGCCGGCGAGATCGGGCCGACGGCAGGCAACCCGGATGCGGTAGCCGCGCTTGGCCAGCGCCCGCACGACATGACGACCGACAAAGCCGGAGCCGCCGAACACGACGACGAGCTTTGGGGTCTGCAGGATTTCGGTCATGGCTGGCTCCGGCGGGCTATCCAGATGGTTTGGTTTGAAGCCGTTTCATAGTCGGTTTCGCGCCAAAGGCAAAGGGTGACCATCGGTCGCCCGGCATTGTTGAAGCATGATTTCCAGTATCCGTTGGAAACGGCAGAAAACCCGCCGACGCCGGGCTTTAGGGTAACTCCATTCGGGACAGGAACCTTTGTTCCGGCCGGCGATTTTAGGATGTATGGTTTGATTCCGAATGGAGGATATTGCCGATGACGACAAAACGCGTTGCGATCTTCGCTCTGGCTTTCGCAACAGGCTGCAGCATTGGTGCCTCGGCATTCGCGGCAAACCGGCATCACCACCAAGCTCAACCCGAACGCTACGTTCCGGCCAACGGCAACATCATCGACATTCTGTTCGGTGGCCCGCGCTACTATGACAACCACCTGTTCACGACGGCCGCCGAACCCTGCTCCTACAACAGGGTAGGGCCGGACGCGAATGCGGCGAACGTCATCAACGATCATTATTGCGGGAAGTAGGCTCGCGCTGCCGGATCGGCAGGCGTTCTCAGCCGCTCATCGGACAAACGAATTTCTTCAGGACGAATAGCGGGCGGCGAATTCGGAAATGCGCTGCACCACGGCTTTCGGCGCGCTTATGCCGCGCGCCGCCGCCTTCTCCGCGGCCTCGGCCCGGGCACGCCCCGGCACATGCACGCCATAGCGCCGCCGCAGCCGGTCGAGTTGATCCTTCATCCGCTTTTCGAAGTCCGGATCGAGCAGCTTGGGCTCGACGGCAAGCACGAACAGGCCGGTCCCCGGACTGTCCGGCCCGCCGCTGAACCATGGCGCATCGAGCGACCAGTTGGCGCCCGACAGGCCCGCAGCCAGCACCTCGACCATCAGCGCGATGTTGGCGCCGCGCTGGCCGCCGAAGGCAAGCATGGCGCCCTTCATTGCAGCTGCCGGGTCCGTGGTCGGATTGCCGCTCGCATCCAGTGCCCAGCCTTCGGGTATCTTCTTGCCGTCCTCGGCCGCCTTGCGGATGTTGACGAAGGCGGTGGCGCTCGACGATTGGTCGATGACCAGCGCCGCCCCGTCCGCGGCGGGTGCCGCAAAGGACATCGGGTTGGTGCAGTAGACCGGCTTGACCGAGCCCGAGCCGGCAAGCACGGCCGGGCCGTTGGTGGCGGCGAACGACACCAATCCCTGCGCGGCCAGCCTTCCGGTGAAATAGCCGAGCGCGCCGCACGTATAGGCATTCTTCTGCGAAAAAATCGCGACGCCGAACAGCCGCGCCGCCTTGGCGAGGTCATCGATCGTGCGGTCGAAACCGGTATGCGCCAGTCCGCCGCGCGCATCGGAGAGATAGACCGCGAGCGCCGGCCTGGTGATCACCGGATCGGCGTTGCCGTCGATGCGGCCGGCTTCCAGCGCTTCGAGATAATCGATGAAGTGCGACAGCCCAACGGTCGACAGTCCTTCCGCCTCGGCCGCGACGATCGAGGCAGCCAGCGACTGCGCCGCCTCTTCGTTGGCGCCAGCGCCAAGTGCGGCCATCCGGCACAGCCCTGTCGCCTGGTCGAGACTGAGTTGCATTGTGATTGCCATGGATATCTGAGGGAATGGGTGAATGGTGAATAGTGAATGGTGAGTGGGGACTTAGCCGGTAACATAGGGGCTACGCACTACTGACTATTCACCATTCACTATTCACCTAACCAACCTTGTTCGGGATCCGCGCCTCGATCTTGCCCAGGGTGAAGACGAGGATGCCGGTGATCGCCATATAGATCAACGCCAAGAGCAGCAAGGGTTCATAGGTGAGATAGGTATCCTGCCGCACTTTGGAGGAGACGGCGAATATGTCGATCACGCTGATGGTCGCCACCAGCGGCGTCGATTTCAGCTGCAGCACGATTTCGCCCGTCAGTGTCGGCAGCGCGCGGTAGAAGGCCTGCGGCAGCCAGATTCGCCGGAAAATCCTCCACCGGCTCATGCCGAAGGCGCGGGCGGCTTCCAATTGGCCTTTCGGTACGCCGGCAAAAGCGCCTCGCATCACCTCGCCCTCATAGCCGGCGAAGGACAGCGTCAGCCCGAGCACGCCATAGGGCCATGCCTGCCTCAGATAGGGCCACATCCAGGACTCGCGAATCCATGGATATTGTGGAAACAGCGAGCCCAGCCCGTAATAGAGCAACCAGAGCTGCAGCAGCAGCGGCGTTCCCCTGATGACCGTGCAGAAGGCCTTGGCGGGCGCCGCGAACCAGAAAGAGCCTGCGGCTTGTGCCAGTCCGAGCGGCATGGCGAGCAGGAAGCCCAGCGTGCAGGTGACGGCAAGAATCCACAGCGCGCGCCAGATGCCGAGCAATCCCATCCCGTAATATTTCGGCAGCCAGTCCCAGCGCATGAAGACGGCCGCCGCCAAAACCAGCCCCAGCGCGATCAGGATCAGCGCGATACGATGCGGCTTCAGCCACAGCGAAGCGCGTGCGGCTATCTCGACGGCCGCTTCGCCAGTCATCGCCGGGCCAGCCATCACCGGGCCTCCTTGAGCGACGGCATGCCGCGGCGGGCCCATGTCTCGATGCGGCCGATGATCAGGTTCGAAACCAGCGTCAACAGAAGGTAGATCGCGCCGGCGGCGATAAAGAATGTCAGATAGGCTTTGGTCACGCCGGCCGCCTGCCGTGTCGCCAATGTCAGCTCGAAAAAGCCGACGACCGCCAGCAGGGCTGTGTCCTTGGTGGCGATCAGCCAGAGATTGGCAAGGCCGGGTATGGCGAACGGCAGCATCGCCGGCAGCGTGATGCGCCGCAGCAGCAGGCCGGGAGACATGCCATAGGCGCGCGCGGCTTCGATCTGGCCCTGCGGAATGGCGAGGATCGCGCCGCGGATCACCTCGGTCGAATAGGCGCCCTGGACGAAGCCGAGCACGGCAATGCCGGCCGCCAGCCCGCTAATGTCCATACGCTGATAGCCCGTTGCCGTCAGCATCTGATTGATCAGGTCGGTGCCGGCGTAATAGAGCAGAAGGATCAGCACCAGCTCCGGCACGGCGCGCACGACGGTCGTATAGACTGCCAGGAGATCGCGCACCACCGGACCACCATACAGCTTGCCGGAGGCGCCGCCGATGCCGATCAAAAGGCCGAGACAGGTGGCGCCGACCGCAATCTCGATCGTATGGAGCAGCCCGACGATGAGCGTTCCACCCCAGCCCGGCGGCACGGGCGAGAGAAGCGCGATGGCAGAGGCGGCCCAAGCCGGAACAAATGCGTCGATCAGCGTCGCCCTCGAATTGCTGGCGCTAAAACCGCCGGCGATTTCCGCCCGCGGAAGCTCGCGTCGATGGATTTCGACCAACCACGCGGCTCTATCGGGGCCGCGTGGTTAATCGCTCATGGATGAGGCCGTCAGTTCGACTGCGTGTCGGAGCCGTAAATATCAAAGTCGAAGTATTTCTTCGAAATCTCGTCATATTTGCCGTTGGCGCGGATGGCCTTGATACCGGCGTTGATCTTTTCCTTCAACTCGGTGTCTTCCTTGCGGACGCCGGCGCCGACGCCGGGCCCGAGAATGGCCAGATCCGGCGCGACCATGCCTTTCAGATCGCAGCATTGCTTGCCCTGGTCCGATTTCAGGAAGGCGTCGAGGGCGATGGAATCGGCCTGCACCGCGTCGACCCGGCCGGCGGCAAGATCCTGGTTGGCCTCGTCCTGGGTCTGGTATTCCTTGATTTCCGCCGCGTCGGCGAAGTGCTTCTTGGCGTAGTCGGCGTGTACGGTCGAGACCTGGACGCCGATGATCTTGCCCTTGAGGTCCTCCGGTGTCGAGCCGAACTTCTGGTCCTTCGGCCCGATGATCGCAGTCGGGGTGTTGTAATATTTGTCGGAGAAGTCGATCGTCTTCTTGCGTTCGTCGGTGATCGACATCGAGCTGGCGATGACGTCGATCTTCTTGGTCGTCAACGCCGGGATGATGCCGTCCCAGGCGACCGGCGTGATGACGCAGTCGAGCTTCTCTTCGGCGCAGACAGCGTCGATGAATTCGATTTCCCAACCGACCCATTTGCCGGAAGCATCCGGCGAGGTGAACGGCGGATAGGGCTCGGCAGCGACACCGATCTTGACCGGATCGGCCTTGGCCACGCCCATGGCGGCAACGCCAACCAGCAGCGCTGCGGCAAAGGTCTTGAGAATAATCTTCATCGTCATGACTCCCAGTTTTGTTGTTGTTCCCGGTTTTCGTCCGCCCACAGTTTAACTGATGTTGCGGATGAACTGCTTCAGCCTTTCGGATTTTGGTGCGCCGAAGATCTGTTCCGGCGGCCCTTCTTCCTCGACCAGCCCGTTATGGAGGTAAACGACGTGCGTCGCGACCTCGCGGGCAAACTTCATCTCATGGGTGACCAGCACCATGGTGCGGCCTTCGCGCGCCAGGTCGCCGATCACCTTCAGCACCTCGCCGACGAGTTCCGGGTCGAGCGCCGAAGTCGGCTCATCGAACAGCATGACGCGCGGATTGATGGCCAGCGCCCTGGCGATCGCGGCGCGCTGCTGTTGGCCGCCCGACAGATAGGCAGGATAGACGTCGCGTTTTTCGGCCAAGCCAACGCGGGCGAGCAATTTTTCCGCCTCGCCGATCGCCACATCGCGCTTGACGCCGAGCACATGCACGGGAACCTCGATGACGTTCTCGATCAACGTCATGTGGCTCCACAGATTGAAGTTCTGGAAGACCATGCCAAGCTTGGAGCGGATGCGTTCGATCTGCTTGCGGTCTGCGGGCACGGTGTGGCCGTAGCTGTCGGCCTTCAGCTTTATCTCTTCGCCATTGACCCGGATAATGCCGCTGGTCGGGTTCTCCAGGCAGTTGATGCAGCGCAGCAGCGTCGATTTGCCCGAGCCGCTGCCGCCAATGATGGCGATCACCTCGCCATCGCGCGCCGACAGCGAAACGCCCTTCAATACATGCAGCTTGCCGAAATTCTTGTGCAGGTTCTCGACGTGGATGGCTTCGGCAGCGCCGTTCTGCGCCGTATGCTTCAGGGCAGTGGCCGGCGCTGTCATCGTCGCGGTGCCCCGCGGAGCAGCCGAGGCAGTCCTTGCTGGAATTTTTTACCCATTACCCGTCACTGGACAGCGTTCCGATTCTCAAGATGGACCGTTCCGCTTGTCTCCGTCAACCGCAGTTTTTTGGACCATTGATCACCGCCTGCCGAGTGGCTATTGGCAGGAGGGGCGCGTTTCAGGAGAATTTAGTGGGCAAAGCATACGGGTCGCAGTCGATGGCCGGGACGCTGCAGCGCGTGCTGATGCGCTCCGCTGCCGGCGCCATGCGTCGGGCCGAAGCGCTGGAGTGGCACTATGGCCCCGGCTTCAATCCGCAAAAAGCGGCGGTCCAGCATGATGCGCTGGCCAGGCTGATTTCGGCCTCAGGCGCCAAAATCGAATGGCTGAGTGACGCCGACGACGGGCTTGCCGATTCGGTTTTTACCCACGATCCCTCGCTGATGACTGATCATGGCGCGGTCATCCTTGCCATGGGCAAGGCGCTGCGCCGGCCCGAGCCCAGCCTCCACGAGGCAGCCTATGGGCGCATGGGCATCCCCGTCCTCGGCCGAATCGAGGCTCCCGGCCAGGTCGAGGGCGGCGACTGTGTGTGGGTGGATGCAAACACGCTGGCCATCGGCCGCGGCGTGCGCACCAATCAGCACGGCATCCAGCAGCTCTCCAACCTGCTTTCACCCAAAGGCATCCAGGTCTATGGCTTCGACCTGCCGCTCTGGCAGGGCGAGGAGGCCTGCCTGCACCTGATGTCGGTGATCAGCCCGCTCGCAGACGATCTGGCGCTGGTCTATGCGCCCCTCCTGCCGGTCGCCTTCCACCAGATGCTGCGCGAACGCGCCATTCGGCTGGTCGAGGGCGACGCCGACGAATTCTTCGCCTCGAATGGGCTCAGCCTCAACGTGCTGCCGACCGCGCCGCGCCAGGTTATCGCCGTTGCCGGTTTTCCGAAGACGGCGGCTGCCATGCAAGCCGCCGGCTGTACGGTCTCGACATTCGAGGCCGATGCGCTGTGCATTGCCTGCGAGGGCGGCCCTACCTGCCTCACGCGCCCGGTGTTAAGACAATGACGACCATCGGCGAAGCGCTCATCACCTTGCTCGAAGCGCACGGCGTCGACACCGTCTTCGGCATTCCCGGCGTACACACGGTCGAGCTCTATCGCGGGCTTGCGCGATCGAAGATCCGTCACGTCACGCCGCGCCACGAGCAGGGCGCCGGCTTCATGGCTGACGGCTATGCGCGCGCCAGCGGCAGGCCGGGTATCGCCTTCGTCATCACCGGGCCGGGGCTGACCAACACCATCACCGCCATGGGTCAGGCGCGCGCCGATTCGGTGCCGATGCTGGTGATCTCGGGCGTCAACGCCACGCCGACGCTGGGCAAAGGCCTTGGCCATCTGCATGAACTGCCGGACCAGCGCGGCATGATGGAGAAGGTGGCGCTGTTTTCGCACCGTGTCACCGAGGCCGGCGAACTGCCCGGCGTGCTCGCCCGCGCCTTTGCGCTGTTCTCATCCTCGCGTCCGGGTCCGGTGCATATTGAGATCCCGACCGATGTCATGACCATGCCGGCCAACGGCATCGTGCCGCTGCTGCGGAATTCAGCGCCGCCCGAGCCGGATGTAGTGGCGATTGCAGAGGCGGCAAGGCTGTGCGCGTCTGCCCGCCGGCCGCTTATCCTCGCCGGAGGCGGCGCCAAGGCCGCCGAAGCGCCGTTGCAGCACCTGGCCGAGAGGCTGGGAGCGCCGGTCGTCCAGACCGCTAATGCGCGCGGCCTGCTCTATCGTCATCCACTTGGCGTGCCGGCCAGCCCCAGCCTGAAGGCGGTGCGTGCGCTGATGGCCGGCGCCGACCTGGTCATTGCCGCTGGCACCGAATTCGGTCCGACCGACTATGATGGCTATGGCGACGGCGGTTTTGTCCTGCCTGCCAATCTGATCCGCATCGACATCGGCGCCGACCAGCTTGCCCGCCGGCCGGCCCGGATTTCGATCCATGCCGATTGCGGTGCAGCGCTCGAGGCGCTGCGTGCCGAACTCGGCACGGGCCAGGCGCAATCGGTCGACGGCGCCGCTCGCGCCGCCGCGACGCGGCAAGCGGCCTTTGCCGAGATCGGCCCGGCTATGCAGGCGCAACTGCGCGCCGTCGAGACGATCCGCGATGCGCTGCCTGGCGCGATCATCGTCGGCGATTCGACCCAGCCGGTCTACGCCGCCAACCTCTATTACGATCACGACCGGCCGGGCGGCTGGTTCAACGCCGCCACCGGCTTCGGCGCGCTTGGCTATGGCCCGCCGGCGGCGATCGGTGCCGTCCTTGCCAGGCCTGAGGCGCCGGTCGTTTGCCTCACCGGCGACGGCGGCTTCCAGTTCACCCTGCCGGAACTGGGCGCCGCGCTCGACGCGGCGGCGCCGGTGATCTTCGCCGTCTGGAACAATCGTGGCTACCGCGAGATCGAAACCTCGATGCTCGACGTCGGCGTCGAGCCGGTCGGCGTCTCCCCGGCACCGCCGGATTTCTGCAAATTGGCCGAAGCGTACGGCATTGCCGCCGAGCGGATTTCCGGCACCGGCGGCTTGGCGGACGCGCTTGGGCGCGCGCGGGCGACTGGACGACCTTACGTCATCGAGATTTCGGTTGAGTGATCGCGCGAAAGGCGCGACCTTCCGCATCGGCGGCGCGCAATGACGGAGCGGTCGAATATGACGGAAACACTGGACGGCAGACATATCGTGGTGACCGGCGGCACCGGTGCCCTTGGCGGCGCGGTCGTAGGAAAACTGCTGGAGCAGGGCGCGATCTGCCATGTGCCCAATGCCCACGCTGCCGCGCCTGCGCATTTTCCCTTTCCGGCGCATGACCGCGTCAGGCTGGCGCACAATGTCGACCTTGCCGACCCTGCCAAGGTCGACGCCTTCTATGCCAGCGTTCCAGATCTATGGGCATCGGTGCATCTTGCCGGCGGCTTCACCGCGGCGCCGGTCGAGAAGATCGAACCCGCCTCCTTCGCCGAGATGATGGACACCAATGCCCGCACCACCTTTCTGTGCTGCCGCGCGGCGATACGCTCGATGCTGGGATCTTCCGTGCCGGGCCGCATCGTCAATGTCACCGCGCGAGCCGGGCTCGATCCGCGGCGCGGCTCCGGCAAGGTGGCCTACGCCGCCGCCAAGGCGGCAGTCGCCGCGATGACCGTGGCGATGGCCGAAGAGCTGAAGGGCAACGGCATCCTGGTCAATGCCGTGGCGCCCTCGACGCTCGACACGCCGGCCAACCGGGCTGACATGCCGAACGCAGATTTCAGCAGATGGGTCAGCCTTGAAGCGGCCGCCGAGGCCATTGCCTATCTCGCCTCGCCGGCCAACATGGCGATCAGCGGCACGCTGGTGCCACTCTACGGCCGGGCCTGAGCCTGCGGTCCGTCGCAAGCAAGGCTCACAAGCAAAAGCCCCGCCGGATCGTTCCGGCGGGGCTTTTTGTTTCGTTTATAACCCGCGCGAGGCGCGGTGTTGGCTTAGCTGCCCTGCTTCTTCAGCGCGGCACCCAAAATATCGCCCAGCGAAGCGCCGGAATCGGTTGAGCCGTACTGAGCGACCGCTTCCTTCTCTTCGGCGATTTCCAGCGCCTTGATCGAGACCTGCAGCTTGCGGGTCTTCTTGTCGAAGGCGATGACGCGGGCGTCGACTTTCTGGCCGACGGTGAAGCGCTCGGGGCGCTGCTCGTCGCGGTCACGGCTGAGGTCGGAGCGCTTGATGAAGGTCTCGATGCCGCTGTCGACCAGCCGCACTTCCAGACCGCCATCCTTCACGCCGATAACCTCGCAGGTGACGACTGCGTTCTTGCGCAGTTCGCCTGACGTCGCTGCTTCGCCGACCGTGTCCTTGGCCAGCTGCTTGATGCCGAGCGAGATGCGCTCCTTGTCTATGTCGACGTCGAGCACCTGCGCCTTGACCATGTCACCGCGATTGTACTCCTCGATCACCTGCTCGCCCGGACGGGTCCAGTCGAGGTCGGAAAGGTGGACCATGCCGTCGACGTCGCCTTCGAGGCCGATGAACAGGCCGAACTCGGTCTTGTTCTTGACCTCGCCCTCGACCTGGCTGCCGACCGGATGGCTGCGCGCGAAGGCCTCCCACGGGTTCTCCAGCGTCTGCTTGAGGCCGAGCGAGATGCGGCGCTTGGCCGGATCGACTTCGAGCACCACCACGTCGACTTCCTGCGTTGTCGACAGGATCTTGCCGGGATGCACGTTCTTCTTGGTCCACGACATTTCCGAAACGTGGATGAGGCCTTCGATGCCCGGCTCCAGCTCGACGAATGCGCCGTAGTCGGTGATGTTGGTGACGGTACCCTTGATCTTCTTACCGATCGGGAACTTGGTGCCGATCTCGGACCACGGATCGCTCTCGAGCTGCTTCATGCCGAGCGAGATGCGGTGGGTTTCCTGGTTGATGCGGATGATCTGCACCTTGACCGTCTGGCCGATATTGAGGATTTCGGTCGGATGATTGACGCGGCGCCATGCCATGTCGGTGACGTGCAGCAGGCCATCGATGCCGCCGAGGTCGACGAACGCACCATAGTCGGTGATGTTCTTGACGACGCCTTCGACCACCTGGCCTTCTTCGAGATTCTGCACGATTTCCGAACGCTGTTCGGCGCGGCTTTCCTCAAGCACGGTGCGGCGCGACACCACGATGTTGCCGCGGCGGCGATCCATCTTTAGGATCTCGAAGGGCTGCGGGTTGTGCATCAGCGGCGAGACGTCGCGGATCGGGCGGATATCGACCTGGCTGCGCGGCAGGAAGGCCACGGCACCGTCGAGGTCAACGGTGAAGCCGCCCTTGACCTGGTTGAAGATGACGCCTTCGACGCGTTCGCCCTTGGTGAACTTCTCTTCGAGACGGACCCAGCTCTCTTCGCGGCGGGCCTTTTCGCGCGACAGCATGGCTTCGCCAAGCGCGTTCTCGATACGCTCGACATAGACCTCGACCGTGTCGCCGACCTTGAGGGTCGTGTCCTTGCCCTTGACGCCGAATTCCTTCAGCGGCACGCGGCCTTCGACCTTGAGGCCAACGTCGATGATGGCCATGTCCTTTTCAATGGCAGTGATGATGCCCTTGACGACCTGGCCTTCGCCGGAATGGCCGGCGGAAAATGATTCTTCGAGCAGGCTCGCGAAATCATCGCGAGTGGGGTTTGCAACTGACATAGTTTCTCCTGGAATGCCCCGCATCTGTCGCGGGGCGGGCGCCGTGGGTTAGCGTTGCGTTGGCCTGCCGGCGTTCCGGGCAAAAAGCCCTTGGCCGCCCTTGAGCGGCAATTCCGGCGCATGAAGAATGCTGGCAGGCTGGTTCACGCCCAATATGGGAATTCTTTTGTCGCCGGCAATCGGCGGCGGCAGGAAAACCCGGCTCAGGCTTCGTTTCTCTTAGCCAGGACGTCGTCGATGATCGCCTGAGCTGCCAGAAACGCGGCCTCTATAGCCATTTCCGACGTGTCGAGCAAGTGCGCATCGGCGGCCGGCTTCAAGGGCGAGTCCATGCGGCCCATGTCGCGCTCGTCGCGGCGCACGATATCGGCAAGGATTTCATCGAAATTGGCAGTGCCGCCGATGCTCTCGATTTCATCCAGCCGCCGCTTTGCCCGCACCTCGGCGCTGGCCGTGACATAGAGTTTTACGTCGGCATCGGGACAGACGACAGTGCCGATGTCGCGGCCGTCGAGCACCGCACCCGGCGGGGTTTTTGCAAAGGCACGCTGCTTGTCCACCAGTATGCGCCGGACCGACGGGATGACAGCCACTTTCGAAGCCGCCTCGCCGACTGCGTGTGCCGAAAGCACGGCGCGGTCGAGCTTTGCCAGATCGACCTGGCGGGCGGCAGTCTCGGCGGCCGAGACATTGTCGAGCGGCAGGCCGAGCCGGAGCAGCGAATGCGCCACCGCACGGTAGGTGAGGCCGGTATCGAGCAGGTTCAGGTGATAGTGGTCGGCGAGCCGGCGGGCGAGGGTGCCTTTGCCGGCGCCGGCAGGGCCGTCGATGGCGATGGTGAAGGTTGGGGTCATTGGCCGCCCACCGGAATCGAAAAGCGCAATGATCCAGATAGGCGTGGCGATCCTTCGCGCCCCCCTCTGTCCTGCCGGACATCTCCCCCACTCGGGGGGAGATCGGCGGCCATCGCGGCTTTCGCCAATTGTCTACGTCGCAGGATTGAGCGGAGCGCCGAAGCTGCCAATCTCCCTCCTTGTGGGGGAGATGTCCGGCAGGACAGAGGGGGGCGCTGTCCCGCCGACGTTCCAGTTTGGCCCCAACCCCCAAGGCTATTGATTGCCATCAAGCTACTCGATCTCCGCCCCAAGCCCCTTCATCAGCCCCATAAACTCCGGAAAACTCGTTGCGATCATCGCCTGATCGTCGATGGTCACCGGTTTTTCCGTCGCCAGCCCCATCACCAGAAAGCTCATGGCGATGCGGTGGTCGAGATGGGTCTGGACGATGGTGCCCTGTCCGTTGGGATGCTGGCCGAGGCCCTTGCCGCCGGGTTTTCCGCGCACGACAAGCGAGGCCTCGCCCTCGGTGCAGTCGACGCCGTTGAGCTTCAGCCCGTTGGCGACCGCCGACAGCCGGTCGGATTCCTTCACGCGCAGCTCTTCCAGCCCGAGCATCAGCGTTTCGCCCTCGGCGAAGCTCGCCGCCACGGCAAGCACCGGATACTCGTCGATCATGGTCGGCGCCCGTTCGGGCGGCACGGTGACGCCCTTCAGCTCGGAATAGCGCACGCGCAGATCGGCGACATCCTCGCCGCCTTCGTTGCGCGGATCGATTATGTCGATGCGCGCGCCCATTTCCTGCAGCGTCAACAGAAGTCCGGTGCGGGTCGGGTTCATCAGCACGTTTTCGATTGTAATGTCCGAGCCGGGCACGATCAGCGCCGCCACCAGCGGGAAGCCGGCCGAGGAGGGGTCGCCAGGCACTGCGATCGTCTGCCCCGTGAGCTTGGCCTGGCCTTCGATGAAAATGTGGCGCACGCCGCGCTCGTCGGTCTCGACCGACAGATTGGCGCCGAACCCCTTGAGCATCTTTTCGGTGTGGTCGCGCGTCATAACCGGCTCGATGACGGTGGTGATGCCCGGCGTGTTCAGCCCAGCCAGCAGCACCGCCGACTTGACCTGTGCCGATGCCATCGGCACGCGGTAGGTGATCGGAGCGGCGTGCTTGGGCCCGTGCAGCGTGATCGGCATGCGGTCGCCGGGCGTCGCCTTCAGCACCTGCACGCCCATCTGGCGGAGCGGCTCGAGCACCCGGCCCATCGGCCGGCCGGACAGCGAGGCGTCGCCGATGAAGGTGGTTTCCATGTCATAGGTGCCGACCAGGCCCATGGTGAGGCGTGAGCCGGTGCCGGCATTGCCGAAATCGAGCGGGCCTTCCGGCTGCAGCAGCGCGCCGTTGCCGGTACCGCGGATCACCCACTCAGCGCCATGCTTCTCGATATGGGCGCCCATGGCCTTCATGGCAGCGCCCGTACGCATCACATCCTCGCCTTCCAGCAGCCCGGTGATGCGGGTTTCGCCGGAGGCCAGGCCACCGAACATGAACGAGCGGTGCGAGATCGACTTGTCGCCCGGCACCCGTGCCGCGCCTGAAAGGCCAGATGATTTGCGGGCGGTGGCCTGCTTCGGGGCGGCAGTGTGCGACATGGTTCTTTCCTGGAAACGCCGGCGGCCGGCCATTTTCTGCTGGTTTGCGGGGTCTCCTATCATGGCGTGCCGAAATGGTCATCCCCTTGGTATGAAGGCCTTCGAATTCAAGCTTTTTGGGACGCCGGCTTTTCGCTTTGACAGCGCCGTAAACTCTGGTTAAGGGGACCAAACTTTCATCGACGAGGCTTGCTGTGGCAAAACCCGAACTTGGCACCAAACGCATCGACCCGGAGACAGGTCGAAAATTCTATGACTTGAACAAGGACCCGATCGTCTCGCCTTACACGGGCAAGAGCTATCCGCGCTCCTATTTCGAAGAAGGCAAGATCGCCGCCCTCGAGGAGGAAGAGGAAGTTGCCGAGAAGGAAGTGGACGCCGAGGAGGAAGAGGGCGTCGAGGTCGTCTCGCTCGAAGAGGCGGACGAGGACGCGAAGGCCGACGAGCTTCCCGATCTCGGCGATGACGAAGACGACGTTGACCTTGGCGATGACGAGGATGACACGTTCCTCGCCGACGAGGAGGAAGAAGACGACGACGTTGCCGACATGATCGGCGTCGGCGAAGACGACGACGAAGTCTGAGCGAACCGCATTCGCCGGCTTTCGCGGCGCTGCTTAGAAAAAGCGGTTCTTGAAGGCTTGATATTGACTGAAGGCGGGGTTAGAAGCCGCCTTCACTAAGGGCGCGGTCTAGAACCCGCGCCGGATCTCTTCGCCGGAAACGGCGCCGGTGAACTGCCGGAGTGGGGCCATAGCTCAGTTGGGAGAGCGCTTGAATGGCATTCAAGAGGTCGTCGGTTCGATTCCGATTGGCTCCACCAGTTCTCTCCGCGAAAATCAGCAGAACGGCCGCCCCGCCCGCCGGGCTGGCCGCCGCCTATCGCAGAACCTAGCTGAGACTAGTTAATCGGCCGCCCGGCTTGGGCTCGCCGATCCATTCAGAAGTAATGAGCCCGTGCCCGGTCTCTGCATATTTCTGGCTGTGGTTTGAACCGCGAGCACCGGTCTGGACCAGGCCGCGGGCTGAATGACCGCTGCGCAAAACTCCGTTACTTGTTGCAGTTCTGCATATCCGACGTCATAGCGCCGCTGGGTGTGTTGTTGTCGGTATCGCTGCCCGCCGTATCCTTGCAGCGATCCTCCATACCGTTTGTCTGCGGCGTGGTAGCGTTCGTTGCGTTCGGATCGATTGTGTTCGGGGTAGTTGCGCTGCCGGTCCCGGTGTTGCCGCCGGAAGTGCCTGTGTTGACGCCGGTATTGCCATCGGCGCTACCGGTCCCGGAGCCCATGGATTGTGCCATGGCAGATGTGGCCAGGCCGATAGCAAGTAGGGATGCAGAGAGAATTTTCATCATCTTAGTGTCTCCATCGAGTTGCATCGCTGGATCGCGATCTATACCAACGAGAGTTTTTTCGAGATGTTCCGTTGGGCAGAAATATTGATCGATACAATCATTATGGATCTTTGTTGCTCGTCGTTTCGTGAATGCGGCTGCGAAATTCCTGCCGCATAGCGGCAATTTCGTCTGGAACCAAATCGAGCATGCCGCGTTCTTGCGCTTGCGGGGAGTTGTGTCGGCCGCAGGGGACAGTTTCACCAGGACATTCAAGAAATCCGTGAGCTGGGAGGGGCGCTGTGAGCGTGCTTGCATCCACAAGGCAATTGGACCGTCGTCAAATACTGAACGCGCTGAAGGTTTTTCGGAGCGGTGATTTCTCCGTTCGTATCGACAATGTCTACGCCGGCCTTGATTCCGAGATCGCCGACACCTTCAACGAAATCGTAGAACTCAACGATCAGGTCACGCGCGAGTTCGAACGCCTCAGCAAGGTCGTCGGCAAGGATGGCCGGATCGGCGAACGCGGCCGTGTCCGCAACGCCACCGGCAGTTGGGAATCGAGCGTCCGTTCCGTCAACGATCTGATCGAGGACATGGTTCAGCCGACGGCCGAAGTGGCGCGCGTCATCGGCGCGGTGGCCAAGGGTGACCTGTCGCAGACGATGATGGTCGAAATCGACGGCCGGCAGCTGCGCGGCGAGTTTCTGCGCATCGGCAAGATCGTCAACACCATGGTCGGGCAACTGGCCTCCTTCGCCTCGGAAGTGACGCGCGTGGCGCGCGAGGTCGGCACCGAAGGCAAGCTGGGCGGCCAGGCTCGCGTGAAAGGTGTGGCCGGAACCTGGAAGGACCTGACCGACAACGTCAACGCCATGGCGACGAACCTGACCGGGCAGGTGCGCAACATCGCCGAGGTGACGACCGCCGTCGCTTCCGGCGACCTGTCGAAGAAGATTACCGTCGACGTGAAAGGCGAAATCCTCGAACTCAAGAACACCATCAACACGATGGTCGACCAGCTCAATTCCTTCGCCTCGGAAGTGACGCGCGTCGCGCGCGAAGTCGGTACAGAAGGCAAGCTCGGCGGTCAGGCGCGCGTCGAAGGTGTCGGCGGCACCTGGAAGGACCTGACCGACAACGTGAACCTGATGGCCGAAAATCTGACAGGCCAGGTGCGCAATATCGCCGAGGTGACCACGGCCGTGGCGCTTGGCGACCTGTCGAAGAAAATCACGGTCGACGTCAAGGGCGAGATCCTCGAACTGAAATCGACCATCAACACCATGGTCGACCAGCTGAACTCATTTGCCGGCGAAGTGACGCGTGTCGCCCGCGAGGTCGGCACCGAGGGCAAGCTCGGCGGCCAGGCTCAGGTGCGCGGCGTCGCCGGCACCTGGAAGGACTTGACCGACAACGTCAATTCGATGGCCGAGAACCTGACCGGCCAGGTCCGCAACATCGCCGAGGTGACGACTGCGGTCGCTTCGGGCGACTTGTCGAAGAAGATCACCGTCGCCGTGCAGGGCGAAATCCTCGAGCTCAAGGACACCATCAACACGATGGTCGACCAGCTCAATTCCTTCGCCTCGGAAGTGACGCGTGTGGCGCGCGAGGTCGGAACCGAAGGCAAGCTCGGCGGCCAGGCCGAGGTGAAGGGCGTCGGCGGCACCTGGAAGGACCTGACCGATAACGTCAACCTGATGGCCGCCAACCTGACCGGCCAGGTCCGCAACATCGCCGAGGTGACGACCGCCGTTGCCCGCGGCGACCTGTCGAAGAAGATCACCGTCGACGTCAAGGGCGAAATCCTCGAGCTCAAGGACACCGTCAACACGATGGTCGATCAGCTCAATTCCTTCGCCTCGGAAGTGACGCGTGTGGCGCGCGAAGTGGGGTCGGAGGGCAAGCTCGGCGGTCAGGCGCATGTCGAGGGCGTCGGCGGCACCTGGAAAGATTTGACCGACAACGTCAATGCCATGGCCGGCAATCTGACCGTGCAATTACGCGACGTCTCCAAGGTAGCAACCGCGATTGCGACCGGCGACCTGACCCAGAAGATCACCGTCGATGCATTGGGCGAGATCCTGCAGATCAAGGACGTCATCAATACGATGGTCGACCAGCTGAATTCCTTCGCCTCCGAGGTGACGCGCGTGGCGCGCGAAGTCGGTTCGGACGGCAAGCTCGGCGGCCAGGCGCAGGTGCGCGGCGTCGCCGGCACCTGGAAAGACCTGACCGACAACGTCAATGCGATGGCCGCCAATCTGACCGGCCAGGTGCGCAACATCGCCGAGGTGACGACGGCAGTGGCGCTGGGCGACCTGTCGAAGAAGATCACCGTCGATGTGCGCGGCGAGATCCTCGAGCTGAAGGACACCATCAATACGATGGTCGACCAGCTGAATTCCTTTGCCTCGGAGGTGACGCGCGTGGCGCGCGAGGTCGGCACCGAAGGCAAGCTCGGCGGCCAGGCGCAGGTGCGCGGCGTTGCCGGCACCTGGAAGGATCTGACCGACAATGTGAATTCGATGGCCGAGAACCTGACCGGCCAGGTCCGCAACATCGCCGAGGTGACCACCGCTGTGGCGCGCGGCGACCTGTCGAAGAAGATCACCGTCGACGTCAAGGGCGAGATCCTGGAGCTGAAATCGACGATCAACACCATGGTCGACCAGCTGAACTCCTTTGCCGGCGAAGTGACGCGTGTCGCCCGCGAGGTCGGCACCGAGGGCAAGCTCGGCGGCCAGGCGCGGGTCGAGGGCGTCGCCGGCACCTGGAAGGACCTGACCGACAACGTCAATCTGATGGCGACGAACCTGACCAACCAGGTGCGCGGCATCGCCGATGTCGTGACCGCGGTCGCGCAAGGCAATCTCAAGCGCAAGCTGACGGTCGATGCCAAGGGCGAGATCGCCTCGCTCGCCGACACCATCAACGGCATGATCGAGACGCTGGCGACCTTCGCCGACCAGGTGACCAACGTCGCCCGCGAAGTGGGCATCGAAGGCAAGCTCGGCGGCCAGGCCCGGGTGCCCGGCGCTGCCGGCCTTTGGCGCGACCTGACCGACAACGTCAATCAGCTCGCGGCCAACCTGACCACCCAGGTGCGCGCCATCGCCGAGGTGTCGACGGCGGTGACCAAGGGCGATCTGACCCGCTCGATCAGCGTCCAGGCCTCCGGCGAGGTGGCGGCGCTGAAAGACAACATCAACGAGATGATCCGCAATCTGAAGGACCAGACGCTGAAGAATGCCGAGCAGGACTGGCTGAAGACCAATCTCGCCCGCTTCTCGCGCATGCTGCAGGGCGAGCGTGACCTGGCCACGGTCTCGCGCCTCATCATGTCCGAACTCGCCCCGCTGGTGAATGCGCAATATGGCGTGTTCTATGTGACCAACCGCGACGAGGATGAATTCTATCTGGAGCTCGCCGCCTCCTATGGCGCCGAAAGCAAGGCGGAAATCAAGCAACGCCTCGATCTGCGTGAAGGGCTTGTCGGGCAGAGTGCCGCCGACAAGCGCGCCATCATGCTGGACAATGTGCCGCCGAATTTCCTGCGCGTTACCTCCGGCCTTGGCAATGCCGCGCCGGCGAACGTGATCATTCTTCCGGCTCTGTTCGAGGACGAGGTGAAGGCCGTCATCGAACTCGCCTCGTTCAGCGAATTCCGCGACACGCACCAGTCCTTCCTCAACCAGCTGATGGAATCAGTCGGCATCGTTCTCAACACCATCGCCGCCACCATGCGTACCGAAGGCCTGCTCAAGCAGTCGCAGCTGCTGACCTCGGAATTGCAGGCGCGTCAGACCGAACTGACCAAGAAGCAGGAGGAGCTGCACGCCACCAACGAGGAGCTGCAGGAAAAGGCGCAGCTGCTCGAGAACGAAAAGAAGCAGGTGGAGAACAAGAACCTGGAAATCGAGATGGCGCGGCGGGCGCTGGAGGAGAAGGCCGAGCAGCTGGCGCTCACCTCGAAATACAAGTCGGAATTCCTCGCCAATATGAGCCACGAACTGCGCACGCCGCTGAACTCGCTGCTCATCCTTTCAAACCTGCTCGCAACCAACCAGCAGGGCAATCTCAACGACAAGCAGGTCGAGTTCGCGCGCACCATCAATTCGGCCGGCACCGACCTTTTGAGCCTGATCAACGACATCCTCGACCTGTCGAAGATCGAATCGGGCACCGTCTCGATCGACATCAACGACATGCCGGTGGTGCATCTTCGCCAGCACATGGAGCGAACCTTCCGGCAACTGGCGACCGACAAGGGACTTGGCTTCACCATCAACGTCGATCCCGAGCTTCCGGAGACCGTCCGCACCGACGAGAAGCGATTGCAGCAAATCGTGCTCAACCTTTTGTCGAACGCGTTCAAGTTCACCTCGCAAGGCGAGGTCCGCTTGAATTTCCGGGCCGAAAAGGCGGGCCGTCACAACGGTTCGGCGCAACCCATGGAGGCGCTCGCGATCGTCGTCAGCGATACCGGCATCGGTATTCCGCAGGACAAGCAGAAGCTGATCTTCGAAGCCTTCCAGCAGGCCGACGGCACCACAAGCCGCAAATATGGCGGCACTGGGCTTGGGCTTTCGATCAGCCGGGAGATTGCCCGGCTGCTTGGCGGCGAATTGAGGGTCGAGAGCACGCCGGGCAAGGGTTCGACGTTCACTCTGGTCATTCCATTCGACGGACCCCGGATGGCCTTGGCCCCGCAAGCGGCGTTGCTGCCGGCGATGGAGGTGGCCGCGACGACGGTGCAGCCGAGCCCGCCGTCCTCCGAATTGCTCGATGACCGCGACACGATCTCGTCGGAAGATCGGGTCGTGCTGATCGTCGAGGACGACCCGACCTTCGGCGGTTTGCTGCTCGGCCTTGCACGTTCGGCCGGGCTGAAAGGCGTCCTGTCGACCGCGGGCTCCGGCACGCTGGCTTTGGCACGCAAGCTGGTTCCCGACGCGATTACGCTCGATCTCGGACTGTCGGATATCGACGGCTGGGTGCTGTTCGATCTGCTTCGCCATGACCCGAAAACCAAGGACATTCCCGTTCATGTCATCTCGGGCGCCGAAGACATCGAGGTGCTTGCCCGCAAGGGTGCATCCAGCATTTCAACCAAGCCCGTATCGTCGGACGAACTGATGAAGGTCTTCCAGGATATTCATTCCAGAAAGCTCCGCGTCCAGAGCCGCGTCCTGATTGCCGATCCCGATCCCGAGCGCCGCCTTTCGCTGATCGAGGCGATCCGCGACGGCGTCACCTCGGTCACCGCGATCGGCCGCGTCGCCGCGAATGCGGACGATATCGGCATCGCCAACTATGATGCCGTTGTGCTCGGCTTTGGCCGCTCGGCCAAGGACAACGCCCAGATGCTGGATGAGATTGCCGTCCTGTTCGGACAGTCGGTGTCGCGGCTGCTGTTCTTTGCGCCTCATCCGGAAGCGCTGCAACAGTCGCTCGCCTTGCATCCGGCATTGGCGGACGTTCCGCGGGCGGAGAATTTCGCGCAGCTGGCTCTCCTGATATCCGCGACGCTCCCGGGGCGAGGCCACGACAACAATAGTGCGGCAGCCGAACAGCCGGACAAGTTCGACCTCGCCGGCGCAAAGGTCCTCATCGTCGACGACGACATCCGCAACATCTATTCACTCACCAGCGTTCTCGAGACCTATGACATCCAGGTGCTGCATGCGGAGCGTGGCCGGGAAGGTATCGCGCTTCTGGAGCAGAGCCCGGACATCGATGCGGCACTGATCGATATCATGATGCCGGAAATGGATGGCTACGAGACGATGCGGCAGATCCGCAGCATGCCGGCGATCGCCCATATCCCGTTGATCTCGGTCACAGCCAAGGCAATGAAGGGCGACCGGCAGAAGTGCCTCGACGCCGGCGCCTCCGACTACATCGCCAAGCCTGTCGACCTTGATCTGCTGCTGGCATTGCTGCGTGTCTGGATCGGCCGTTCGCGATCCCGTGTTCATGGTCCGGAAAAGACGCTCATGGCAGTGAACTGACGGCCGCTCGATGCAGAAACTGTCGAGAAACGGAGCAAGGAAGCTGGAGGTTATGGCGCCGGCAGCAGGGCCGGCAAAGGCGCGCATCCTGGCCTTGGATGACGACGAGCGCAATCTGCTGGCGATCGGCGAGGTTCTGGCCCCTATCGGTGAAGTCGTCTGCGTGCAGTCGGGCGAAGAGGCGTTGCGCGCACTGCTGAAGGAGGATTTCGCAGTCATCCTGCTGGATGTGCTGATGCCCCGGCTGGATGGCTACGAGACCGCGGGATTGATCCGCCAGCGCGAGCAATCCAGGCGAACGCCGATAATTTTTCTCACCGCCATCAACAAGGAAGACGCGCACATGCTGCGCGGCTACGACGCCGGCGCGGTCGATTACGTGTTCAAGCCTTTCGACCCGGCCATGCTGCGTTCCAAGGTCGCCGTGTTCGTCGAACTTCATGAGAAGACGCTGGAAATCCAGCAAAAGGCGGCTGCCGAGCAACGGCTGCTGGCCCAGGCACTGCAGGCGCAGAAGGAAAAGCTCGAGGCCGAGCGAGCCCTGCGCAGCGCCCAGGAGCGGCAGCATGCCATTTTGAGCTCTCTTCCGGTCTGCTTCCACGCAAGGGCGGCGGAGCCGCCGTTCGGCGCCAGCTTTGTCACCGAAGGGGTCGAACGCCTGACCGGCTTTCCTCCCGAACGCCTGACATCCGATCCAGGCTTCGGCCTGAGCCGGGTTCATCCCGACGATCTGCCGAGAGTGAGGGAGGTCCTGCTCGCAGCCAAGGCCGCCGGCTCCTACACCTGCGAATTCCGCTGGCAATGCGCCGACGGCAATTACCGGATTTTTCTCGACCAGGGCGTCCTGTCGAATGGCTCCGACGGCAAAGAGCCTGAGATCCTCGGCACGTTGCTGGACGTTACCGAGCGGCGCGAGCTTGAGAACCAGCTGCTGCAATCGCAGCGCCTCGATGCGATCGGCAAGCTTACCGGCGGGCTGGCGCATGATTTCAACAATCTGCTTGCCGCAATTCTCAGCGGATTGGGATTGCTCGAGCGCCACGCCGAGTTCGATGGACAGACCAGGCAGGTTCTGGAACTGACACGCCGGTCGGCAAAACAAGGCGCCGAGCTCGTCAACCGCATGCTTGCGTTCTCGCGCCGCCAGACGCTGAGGCCGCAGGCCGTGCGCCTCGCCGCGCTCGGCGATACAATGAACGGGTTGGTGGCCCCGGTCCTGGGCGGCCTGATCCGTTTCGATTGGCTTGTCGACGACACTGTGTGGCCGGCGCATGTCGATGCCAGCCAGCTGGAGCTCGCGCTGATGAACCTGGTCTTCAACGCGCGCGATGCCATGCCGTCCGGCGGCACGATAATCGTGGAGGCGCAAAATCGAACGCTAGGCCGTGCAGCCGAGGATATTTCGGCGGGCGACTATGTCGTGGTCACCGTCAAGGACACCGGGTCGGGCATACCGGCTGACATTCTCGCCAAGGTCGTCGAACCGTTCTTCACCACAAAACCGGTCGGCAAGGGCACTGGCCTCGGTCTGAGCACGGTGCATGGTTTCGTCAAGCAATCGGGCGGCACGCTTCGCATGGAAAGCACCGTCGGCAGTGGAACATCCGTCCAGCTCTGGCTGCCGCGTTCAATCGAGCGTCCGGTCGAAATCCCCGAGAAATCCGATGCCGACGACAGCGTCGTGAATGCCGGCGAGGACTATCCATCGGTCCTGCTGATCGACGACAGCAACGTACTGCGGGAACTGACGGCGCAATCGCTTCGCCAACACGGCTTTGCGGTTACCTGTGCCGCGGGCGGTGCCGAAGCGCTGGCGATGATCGAGCGCGCGCCGTACGATTTCGATGTCATCGTCACCGATTTTGCCATGCCGCTCGTCTCGGGCCTGGAGGTCATTCGGTTCGCCCGCAATCTGCGGGCCGATTGGCCGGCGGTGATGATAACCGGATATGCCGATGCCGACGCGATCGCCGGCCGGCCCCCCGACGTGCCGCTGCTCGGCAAACCGCTGCGCGACAAGGATCTTGTGGAGAGCATTCTTGCAGCGGCCGCGCGCGCCGGCTCGCAGAAAGCCAGGCAGGCCCAGCCGGTGAAAGGCGGGTACCGGTTTTCGACCTGAGGAGACAAGCCTCATCGAATCGAAACGGTACGTTCCGTATCCTCGATCGTCCGCGACATCCAGCCTGTGCGCAACACGGAGCGCCGGCCATGCCGCGCTCGACGGGCTGTGATGCGATTGATAAGCCCTCTCCGCAAGGAGAGTCGAGACATGACCGTTGCGATCGAGATGGGCCAGACGAGCGCAGGCGCCCCGGCGGCGCTGGATCTCGAGGAGCTGCTGGCGACCCGCCTTTTGGTGCAGGGCAATTCGGGCTCCGGCAAGTCCCACCTGCTGCGCCGGCTCTTGGAGCAGAGCGCGCCCTGGGTGCAGCAGACCATCATCGACCCCGAAGGCGACTTCGTGACGCTGGGCGACCGTTTCGGCCACCTGGTGATCGACGCCGAGGAGCATACCGAGCGCGGCCTGCAGAGCGCCGGCGAGCGGGCGCGCATCCACCGCGTCTCCACGGTGCTCAATCTCGAGGGGCTCGACGCCGAGAACCAGATGCGGCGCGCCGCCGCCTTTCTCGGCGGGCTTTTCGAGGTCGCCCGCGACCACTGGTACCCGATGCTGGTGGTGGTTGACGAAGCGCAGCTGTTCGCGCCGGCTGTCGCCGGCGAGGTTTCCGACGAGGCGCGCAAGCTCTCGCTCGGCGCCATGACCAATTTGATGTGCCGCGGCCGCAAACGCGGGCTGGCCGGCATCATCGCCACCCAGCGGCTGGCCAAGCTTGCCAAGAACGTCGCGGCCGAGGCTTCCAATTTCCTCATGGGCCGGACCTTTCTCGATATCGACATGGCGCGCGCCGCCGACCTGCTCGGCATGGAGCGGCGCCAGGCGGAGGCTTTTCGCGACCTCGAGCGCGGGCAATTCATGGCGCTCGGCCCGGCGCTGTCGCGCCGTCCGCTGGGCTTGCGGATCGGCCCGACCGATACAAGTCCGCGCAACGCGACCCCGCGCCTGATGCCGCTGCCGGAATCGGCGTTGGAGGACGCGCGCGCGATCATCCTGGCGGCCTCGCCGCCCGAAACCGTCCGGCCGCAGCGCCGGTCGTCGCCGGACCTGCTCGACCAGCTGATGGCGGCGAAATCGGCGGCGCTGGAAATCCGCCCCGAAGCGGTGGAGCCGCCGATCAGCGCCGAGGATTTGGCGGAGCGCCGCGAGCGCGTCGACCGGGTGCTGCGCGCCGTGCTGGCGCAACCCGATGCCGGCTTCCGGGTCATCGGCGTGCTTTATCAGGAGTTCGTGGTCCGCTGCCGCATCGAGGGCCTCGCCTCGGTCGTGCCGGACCTGCCGGAGTTCCGCCGCATGCTGACCCGCGCCCGCGCCGGCCTCGGCTCCGACATGGCAGGCGATGACGCTTGGCAGGACGTCTCGGCGCGCGCCTCGCTGCTCCCCGAGGACATGCAAGGCGTGTTCATGATGATCGCCCGCGCCGCCAAGGAGGGCTGGCCCTGCCCGAGCGACGCGGCGATCGCCCGCGCCTACGGCTCGCACTCGCTACGCCGCGCCCGGCGCCTGCTGATATATATCGAGGAGCAGGGGCTGATCGTCTGCCAGCTCGACGGGGTTGGAAGGCGGACGGTGACGCTGGTGGAGCTCGCCTGGGCGACCGCGCCGGGCGATCCCAATGCAGAGGACGCGGAGCAGGGGAGGTTGGTGGTGTAAGGGCTGACGCGGTTTGGGCGAAAGCTGACGTCGCTCAACATCAGCAAGCGCCAGAGTGTTCATCGCCGAACCAGTACTCAGACGTCGCGTTTGGGGCCGATAGCGAAATGGCGGCTTTAACGTTTGAAGAAGGATTGCGGACGTTCAGCCCGACGGGACCAAGGTCTGTTCCCAGGTCTAGCCGCCCCCCTCTCAATGGCATCCCCGGACCGCCCGGTGGATTTGCATCGCAAGTGGCGGGTGGCGGGGCAGCCACAGGGTGGACATTTCAGCCCACATCGAAAATGATCATGTTGCCATGCACACACTGTAGTGCTCTGATTTCGACGAAAAGCCTGAGCGTAGAAGCGGATCAACCGACCTCCGGGTCCAGCGAGCGAGGACGCAAATGGACACCCAAGAGAATGGGCAATTGCATCGCGACGCGGGCGGGCGACCCTGTCGATCGGCCGGCTGGCTTACCCGCGCCGCCGTGTTGGCGGCATTCCTGCTCGGCATGGCTTTCAGCAGCACTGCGTTTGCGCAGGACCAACAGTTACCCGTGGTGACGGCGGCCAAGCCGGTGGTCCGTGAAATCGTCGAAGACGACGAGTTCGTCGGGCGCTTCGAAGCCCTCGACCAGGTCGCCATCCGTTCGCGCGTCAGCGGCTATCTGGACAAGGTCAGCTTCCAGGACGGCGCACTGGTCAACAAGGGCGACCTGCTCTTCACCATCGATCAGCGTCCGTACCAGGCGGCTTATGATGCCGCCAAGTCGCAAGTGGACGTCGCCAAGAGTCTGCTCGAATTCTCCAAGATGCAGCTGGATCGCGCCGACGAACTCGCCAAGACCGGCAATATCTCAACCGCGACGGTCGACGACCGCCGGCGGGAATACCTTTCGGCGCAGGCGCAGATGCAGGGCGCGACGGCTGCGCTGACGACGGCCAGACTGAACATGGAATTCACCGAGATCAAGGCGCCCTTGTCCGGCCGCATCGACCGCCGGCTGGTGTCGGTCGGCAACCTCGTGCAGCCGGATTCCACCTTGCTGACGACCATCGTTACGCGCGATCCGATCGACTTCTATTTCGACGTCGATGAGCGCCTGTATTTCAGCTACGCCCGCGACGCGAAGGAGCGCGGCGGCAGCATGCAGGAAGGCGCCGGCGGGCTTGAGGTGGCGGTTCGCGTCGCCGACCGCGCGGAGGCGGTATTCAAAGGCAAGCTCGATTTTGCCGAGAACCGGATCGACAACGCGACCGGCACCATGCGGGTGCGTGCAAGGTTTCCCAACGCCGACGGCATTCTCCAGCCAGGCATGTTCGGACGCATCAACGTGCCGGGGTCGCTGCCGCATAGCGGCGTGCTGGTGCCCGACGAGGCGATCGGCGCCGATCAGGATCGCCGCATCGTGTTCCTGGTGGATGAGGCCGGGATGGTGTCGGCGAAGCCCGTGCGCACCGGCCCGCTTCTCGACGGCTACCGGGTGATCCGCCAGGGCCTGACCGGCGATGAGACGATCATCGTCAACGGGCTGATGCACGCCAGGCCCGGCACCAAGGTCAAGGTCGAGATGGTGACGTTGCCGCCCAGGGCCGAGACCGCCGAGTTGCAGCAATGAGGTTCGCACATTTCTTCGTCGACCGTCCGATCTTCGCATCGGTCGTTTCGATCGTCCTGCTGATCCTCGGCGGGATTGCTTATACCCAGCTGCCGGTCGCGCAATATCCCGAGATCGCGCCGCCGACCATCGTCGTTCGCGCCCAGTATCCGGGCGCAGACGCCGAGACGGTCGCAGCGACGGTGGCAACGCCGATCGAGCAGGAGATCAACGGCGTCGAGGGCATGCTCTACATGTCGTCCTATTCGTCGGGCGACGGGGCGATGGCGCTGACCATCACCTTCAAGCTGGGCACCGATCTCGACCAGGCGCAGGTGCTGGTGCAGAACCGCGTGTCGGTCGCCGAGCCGCGCCTGCCCGAAGAAGTCCGCCGCCTCGGCATCACCACCACCAAGACCTCGCCCGACCTGATGATGGTCGTGCACATGCTGTCGCCCGACAATACCTACGACCAACTCTACGTCTCGAACTACGCCCGCTCGCGGGTGCGCGACATACTGCTCAGACTAGACGGCGTCGGCGACCTCATCATCTTCGGCGAACGCGAATATTCGCTGCGCATCTGGCTCGATCCGGAAAAACTGTCCGCCCTGGGGATGACCTCGGGCGATGTGGTGCAGGCGCTGCGCGACCAGAATGTCCAGGTGTCGGGCGGCTCGATCGGCGCGCCGCCGACCAGCACCGGCACGGCGTTCCAGTACACGGTCACAACGCAAGGCCGCTTCAACGACGCACGCGACTTCCGATACGTGATCGTCAAATCGACCGACGACGGCCGCCTGATCTCGCTCCAGGACGTGGCGCGCATCGAGCTCGGCGCCAAGGATTACGTCACCAACTCCTATCTCAACGGCAAACCGGCGGTGGCGCTCGCCATCTTCCAGCGGCCGGGCACCAATGCGCTCGCCGCAGCCGCGGAGATCCAGGACAAGATGAAGGAGCTTTCCCGCGACTTCCCGAAGGGGTTGAACTACGACATCGTCTACAATCCGACCGAGTTCGTCGCCGAGTCGATCCAGGAGGTCTACAAGACGATCCTCGAGGCGATGCTGCTGGTCATCATCGTTATCATCGTCTTCCTGCAATCGTGGCGCATGGCGATCGTGCCGATCGTGGCGATTCCCGTGTCGCTGATCGGCACGCTGGCGGTACTTTACGCCGCCGGCTTCTCGCTCAACATGCTGACGCTGTTCGGCCTCGTTCTGGCGATCGGCATCGTCGTCGACGATGCGATCGTCGTGGTCGAAAACGTCGAGCGCAATATCGCCAGAGGGCTGGCGCCCAGTCCGGCGTCGCACCTGACCATGGACGAAGTCGGAACGGCCGTCATCGCGATCTCGCTGGTGTTGATAGCCGTGTTCGTGCCGACAGCCTTCATCCCCGGCATTTCTGGGCAGTTCTATCTGCAGTTTGCTATCACCATCGCGGTGTCGACGGCGATCTCGGCATTCAATTCGCTGACGCTTTCGCCGGCGCTGGCCGCACTGCTGTTCAAGCCGCATCACGCCGCGGCGGCGCCGCCGCGCTTTTTCCTGGCGCGGTTCGGACGGGCGCTCGCCGACGGCTTCAATCGCGGCTTCGACAGGGTCGCCCATTGGTATTCGAGCATTATCCGCGTGCTGGTCGGCTCGTGGATAACGATGGCCGCCATGCTGGCCGTTTTCGCGGCCCTCATCTACGCCACGGTCTACATGGTGCAGGCGGTGCCGCGCGGTTTCATTCCGTCGCTTGACCAGGGCTATGCGATCGTCGTCGTCCAGTTGCCGGACGGCGCTTCGCTGTCGAGGACCGATTCGGTCATCCAGCAGGCGTCGCAGATCATCCAGAAAACGCCAGGCGTCGATTACGCTGTCGCCTTCGCCGGCTTCTCCGGCGCGACCTTCACCAACGCCAGCAACGCGGGCGTGATCTTCGCCAGGTTCAAGCCGTTTGACGAGCGACTGAAAGCCGGCCAGTCGGCGACCCAGGTCATCGGCAATCTGTTCGGCAGCCTGCAAAGCATCAAGGAAGCCTTCATTATCGCACTGCCACCGCCGCCGATCCGCGGCGTCGGCAATGCCGGCGGCTTCAAGCTGCAGATCCAGGAGCGCAACAGCGCCGACATGCGGCAGATCCTGGCGCTTGCCTACGAAATCGCCGGCAAGGCCAACAAGACGCCGGGGCTGACGGGCGTGTTCACCACCTTCTCCGCGTCGAGCCCGCAATTCTTCCTGGAGATCGATCGCGACAAGGCGCGCATCCTGAACGTGCCGATCCCCAACATCTTCGAGACGCTGTCGATCAATTTGGGCACCGCCTACGTCAACGACTTCAACGCGTTCGGGCGCGTCTACCAGGTGCGGGCGCAGGCCGACCAGGCGTTCCGCCTCGATCGCGCCGACATCTTGAAACTGAAGGTGCGCTCGGCGACCGGCGCGCTGGTTCCGCTCGGCACGTTGATCGAGATCCGCGACGTCACCGGCCCGGCGCTGGTCCAGCGCTACAACATGTACGTCTCAGTGCCGCTGCAGGGCAACGCCGCGCCCGGCGTTTCCACGGGCGACGCGCTGGCATTGATGGAAGGGATCACGGCAAAGACGCTGCCCGCCGGTACCTCCTATGAATGGACCGAGCTCGCCTATCAGGAGCGCAACACCGGCAATGCCGCTGTCTATATTTTCGGACTGTCGGTGCTGTTCGTGTTCCTGGCGCTGGCGGCGCAATATGAAAGCTGGGTGCTGCCGTTCGCCATTGTGCTGGTGGTGCCGCTCGGCGTGCTCGCGGCGTTGCTCGGCGTGTCTTTCCGAGGGCTGGACAACAACATCCTCGTGCAGATCGGCCTCATCGTGCTGATCGGGCTTGCCGCGAAGAACGCGATCCTGATCGTCGAATTCGCGCGGCAGGCGCAGGAACGCGGGCTGTCGGCCGCCGAGGCTGCCGTCGAAGCCTGCCGGCTCAGGCTGCGGCCGATCCTGATGACCGCCTTCTCGTTCATCCTTGGCGTCGTGCCGCTGATGATCGCAACGGGACCGGGCGCAGAAATGCGCCAGTCGCTCGGCACCGCGGTATTCTCCGGCATGCTCGGCGTCACCTTCGTCGGCCTGTTCCTGACGCCGGTGTTCTACGTCACGCTCAGGTCGCTGTTTTCACGGCGCAAGCCCCGTGCCGAGGCCGAACCTTCGGGGCCGGCAGAGGCGCCATCGGAGACGGCCGCCGAGTAGGGTTACGAATTCGCCGCGCGAGCGCGGTTATCACTCCAGAAAATCGGCGCGGCGCGGCAACGGCTACGATCTGCGCAACCTCGGCGTCGAGGTGCCGCGGAGACCCTGCTCGGTCTGATCCAGCCTGACAGCCGCATCCAGTTCAGCGAGACGATGCCGGGCGGAGAGGCCAATGCGATCTTCTATCTGGTCGACCAGGCGGGGCTTGAGGGCGCAACCGCGACCTCCGGAGTCCTCGCTTGCGATGTCTGCTTCCGCCCGACGCGATCACCGTGCGCCGACAGACCTGCAGGCAGCCGATCAGGCGGGTGCGGCGCCCGCGGCGTCAACTTCGTGGCGCCGGCCGTCGTCCAATTCCTCAGGCGGCGCCTGGACGCCGGCTTTGTTTCCGTGAATCTCGCCATGCCGCATTGCACAATCGTCTCGCCTGCGCAAAATGCGGCATGATCCGCAAATCCCTCACTGTTCTGGTGATCGATGAAAACCACATCCGCGCTTCGATAATCGAAGCGGGATTGCGGGAGGCCGGGCATCAGCAGGTCACGGTCATCCACGACGTCGCCGGCATCGCGCGGCGGATCGCCGAGATCGAACCCGACGTGATCGTCATCGATCTCGAAAATCCCAACCGCGACATGCTCGAAAACATGTTCCAGCTTTCGCGCGTGGTGAAGCGGCCGATCGCCATGTTCGTCGACCGCTCGGATCAGGCTTCGATCGAAGCTGCGGTGGAAGCGGGGGTATCGGCCTATGTCGTCGACGGCCTGCGCCAGGAGCGGGTCAAGCCGATCCTCGACATGGCGATCAGCCGCTTCAACGCCTTCTCGCGCATGGCGCGCGAACTGGAAGAAGCCCGCAGCGAGTTGGAGAGCCGCAAGGTGATCGATCGCGCCAAGGGCATCCTGATGAAATCGCGCGGCCTGTCGGAGGACGCGGCCTACACGCTGCTGCGCAAGACAGCCATGAACCAGAACCGCAAGATCGCCGAAATCGCGCAGAGCCTGGTGACGGCGGCAGGGCTTCTGGATCCCGAGGAGAGTTGAGAATGGCGGCCGAGCACCGGATCAATGCTGGCTTCATGCCGCTCTTCGACAGCGCCATCCTTGTCGCGGCGAAGGAAATCGGCTTTGCTTTGCGCGAAGGCATCGACCTCACCCTCAACCGGGAAACGTCCTGGGCCAACATCCGCGACCGCATCGCCATCGGCCACTTCGATCTGGCGCACATGCTGGGGCCGATGCCGATCGCCTGCAATCTGGGGCTGACGCCGCTCGCCTCCGACACGGTCGTGCCGTTCTCGCTCGGCCTCGGCGGCAATTGCGTGACGGTTTCAAACGCGGTCTGGGCCGGCATGGCCGCGCACGGCGCCCAACCCGATCTCGATCCGGCGCGGGCCGGCAAGGCATTGCGAGCGCTGATTCGCGAACGGGCGAATGGCGGCGGCGATCCGCTGCGCTTCGCCGTCGTCCATCCGCATTCCGGGCACAATTACGAATTGCGCTACTGGCTCGCCGCCTGCGGCATCGACCCGTCGCGTGAAATCGAGATCGTCATCGTGCCGCCCCCCTTCATGGCCGACGCGCTCGCCGCCGGCAGGATCGACGGCTACTGCGTCGGCGAACCTTGGAACAGTGCCGCGGTCGTCGCCGGCACCGGCCGCATCGCCACGGTCAAGGCGGCCATCTGGAAGACCAGCCCGGAGAAAGTCGTTGGCGTGCGCAAGGCATGGGCGGAAAGAGAGCCGGACGCGCTTTCAGCCCTGCTGCGTGCGCTTCATCACGCGGCGCGCTGGTGCCAGGATCCGGCAAACCGTGACGAACTCGCGGCCCTGATGGCGCAGCCGGCCTTCCTCGGGCTTGCGCCGGCGCTGCAGATGCCGATTCTCAGCGGGCATCTGGCGCTCGGCGGCGGCGCCGAACTCACCGTCGGTGACTTCTTTCTGCCCTTCAACAAGGCGGCGAACTTCCCGTGGAAGAGCCATGCGCTGTGGTTCTACACGCAGATGGTGCGCTGGGGGCATGTCCCGCACACGCCGGAAAACCTCGCTATTGCCCGCGACTGCTACCGCCCCGATCTCTACCGCTCGGCGTTGAAGCCGCTTGGCGTGGCGCTTCCCGGTGCCAATGCCAAGGTCGAGGGCGCGCTGAAGGCCGCGACTCCGGTCGGTTCGGCGGGGGCAAGCCTGGTGCTCGGTCCCGATGGCTTCTTCGATGGCCAGATATTCGATCCCGACGAGATCGACGCCTACATTGCCGGCCAGAAATTGGCGCGCGCTGAGGCCTGATCATTTCTCCGGCATTCTTGTGCGCTGCACAAAAAATGTGCGTGCAACTGCGCTAATGAACAATCCTTGGCTTGCTCGCCCAGCGGCCCGGCGCGCCGAAGATTGTGGCATGCCGTTGATCTCATTGATGTTTGTCACCCATTCCGAAACTGGCACGGTTCCTGCTTTGTAATAGGCAGACTCTTCTCGGGTCACGGAATAGGCGTCCAATGGCGGGCGCTACAGGCAAAGCTGCCGCTCAGGTCAACACGCGATCCCGGATGGACGGACGCGCGCGGCCTGGCCGGCGGCTTTCTTTGTTTTGGTCGAACACGCAATCGACGGCGCCGATCCCAAGCCGCGCCCAACCGGAGATGACGATGACGAAAAGCACCAATAGCCATTCCGCCCAAACGGCGATCAGCCGCCGGGATTTCCTGAGGATCAGCGCGGCCACCGCGGCAACGCTGGCCGCGGCGCGTGCGCTGCTGCCCTCCGGCGCCTATGCGGCGCCCGCCGCGCCGGAAGTCACCGGCGCCAAGCTCGGCTTCATCGCATTGACTGATGCAGCACCGTTGATGATCGCCAAGGAGAAAGGCCTGTTCGAGAAATTCGGCATGCCCGATGTCGAGGTGCTCAAGCAGGCCTCCTGGGGGGCGACGCGCGATAATCTGGTGCTCGGCGGCGAAGCCAACGGCATTGACGGCGCCCATATCCTGACGCCGATGCCTTATCTGATGCACACCGGCAAGGTGACGCAAAACAAGCAGCCACTGCCGATGGCGATCGTGGCGCGGCTCAACTACGACTGCCAGGGCATTTCCGTCGCCCAGGAATATGCCGGCACCGGCGTCGGCCTCGACGCCTCCAAGCTGAAGGACGCCTTCGCTGCGAAAAAGGCCGCAGGCAAGGAGGTGAAGGCCGCCATGACCTTCCCGGGCGGCACGCACGATCTTTGGCTGCGCTACTGGCTGGCTGCCGGCGGCATCGATCCCGACAAGGACGTCTCGACCATCGTCGTGCCGCCGCCGCAGATGGTCGCCAACATGAAGGTCGGCAACATGGACGTGTTCTGTGTCGGCGAGCCGTGGAACGAGCAACTCGTCCACCAGAGCGTCGGCTTCACCGCCGCCACCACCGGCGAACTGTGGAAGGGCCATCCGGAAAAGGCGCTCGGCCTGCGCGCCGCCTTTATCGACAAGTACCCGAACGCCACCAAGGCGATCCTGATGGCCGTCATGGAAGCCCAGCAATGGTGCGAGGCAAAAGAAAACAAGGACGAGATGGCCGCCATCATCGGCAAGCGGCAGTGGATGAACGTGCCGACTGCCGACATCATCGGCCGCCTCAAGGGCGACATCAACTACGGCAATGGCCGCGTCGCCAACGGCACCGACCTCTATATGAAGTTCTGGAAGGGCGGCGTGTCCTATCCCTTCAAGAGCCACGACAGCTGGTTCCTCGCCGAAAATATCCGCTGGGGCAAGTTCGCGCCGACCACCGACATCAAAGCACTGGTCGGCCAAGTAAACCGTGAGGATCTGTGGCGCGAGGCGGCCAAGGATCTTGGTGTCGCCGCGGCCGATATTCCGGCGTCTACGTCGCGAGGCACTGAAACCTTCTTCGACGGCAAGATATTCGATCCGGAGAACCCGTCGGCCTATCTCGACAGCCTGAAAATCAAGGTGTCGGCCTGAGCCTGACAGGGGATGCGCGGCAGGCGGTGGCAGCGCCGCCTGCCTTGCACCTGCCGCCAAGGAGTTTTTCGAGAATGTCTATCCAAGCCATCGAGGACCGCAAGGTGAAGCCGTTCCCCGCACCGGCCAAGCCCGCCGAGGTCATCGCCTTGACCGCCAGGGCGCGGCGCCGCTTCGACCCGGCCGCGGTCGCCGCCAAGCTGGCCAGCACGCTGGTGCCGCCGGTCATCGTCATCACCATTATGCTCGTCGTCTGGCAGGTCGCCTGTTCGTCGCCCACGGCCAGCCTGCCACCGCCGAGCCAAGTGTGGAACGAGGCCTATGACCTGATCGCCCACCCGTTCTTCGACAATGGCCCGCAGGACATCGGACTCGCCTGGCGGGTGCTGATGTCGCTGCAGCGCGTCGCCATGGGCTTCGGCCTGGCAGCAATCGTCGGCGTCGCGCTCGGCGCGCTGGTCGGCCAGTCGATCTGGGCGATGCGCGGTCTCGATCCGGTCTTCCAGATCCTGCGCACGGTGCCGCCGCTCGCGTGGCTGCCGCTGTCGCTGGCGGCGTTCCGCGATTCCAGCCCGTCGGCGATCTTCGTCATCTTCATCACCTCGATCTGGCCCATCATCATCAACACCGCGGTCGGTGTCCGCAACATCCCCGAGGACTACCGCAACGTCGCCCGTATCCTCCGGCTCAACCAGTTCGAGTTCTTTGTGAAGATCATGGTGCCGGCGGCCGCGCCCTACATCTTCACCGGCTTGCGGATCGGCATCGGCCTGTCCTGGCTCGCCATCGTCGCCGCCGAAATGCTGACCGGCGGCGTCGGCATCGGCTTCTTCATCTGGGACGCGTGGAACTCGTCGCGCCTGCCCGACATCATTGTCGCGCTCGCCTATATCGGCATCACCGGCTTTTGCCTCGACCGCCTGGTCGCGGCGGTCGGCGTCTTCGTCACCCGCGGCACAACGGCAAAGTGAGGAGAGGGACGATGACGGCCTATCTGAAACTCGACCACATCAACAAATCCTTCGCCCGCGGCAGCCAGGTCAGCGACGTGCTGAAGGACATCCGGCTGACTATCGACAAGGGCGAATTCGTCTCGATCATCGGCCATTCCGGCTGCGGCAAGTCGACCTTGCTCAACCTGATCGCCGGCCTGACCAAGGTCTCGGCCGGCGCCGTCCTGCTCGAAGACAAGGAGGTCGACAGCCCCGGCCCGGAACGCGCCGTGGTGTTCCAGAACCACAGCCTGCTGCCATGGCTCACCGTCTACGAAAACATCAACCTTGCGGTATCCAAGGTCTTCGGCGGCAAAAAGAGCCGGGCCGAACGGCATGAATGGATCATGCGCAATCTCGATCTCGTGCAGATGGCGCATGCCAAGGACAAACGTCCGGCCGAGATTTCGGGCGGCATGAAGCAGCGCGTCGGCATCGCCCGGGCGCTGGCCATGGAGCCGAAGATCCTGCTGCTCGACGAGCCCTTCGGCGCGCTCGACGCGCTGACCCGCGCGCATCTTCAGGACGCGGTGATGGATATCCATTCGAGGCTCGGCTCGACGACGATCATGATAACTCACGATGTCGACGAGGCGGTGCTGCTGTCCGACCGCATCGTGATGATGACCAACGGGCCGGCGGCCACCATCGGCGAGGTTCTTCCCGTGCCGCTGGCCCGGCCGCGTCGGCGCATTGAGCTTTCCTCCGACCGCACCTTCCTGCGCTGCCGCGAGGCGGTGCTGAAATTCCTCTACGAACGCCACCGCTTCGTCGAACCGGCGGAGTAAGGCCATAATTGGAAACTCGTCATCATCATTGGCAAATCTGCATCGGCAATGGGCAATCTACCGCATTGCACAAATATTATGCTGCTGTGCAAGGCATTTTGACTAATCTTTGATCCGCTGCCGAGCTTGGTCAAAAGTCGCGCGGCTGCGGTTCATATTGATTTCATTCTATAATTAAGAGCGCTGTCGAATTGGCACGCTTCCTGCTTTCCAAAATGTAGGGTCCGCAAGGGCCAAGTGACACGGCGTCCAATGGCGGGCGCCACAGGCAAAGCTGCCGCTCAGGTCCACACGCGCTCCCGAAATCCCGGACGCGAAGACCTGGCCGGCGGCTTTTTTGTTTTGACGCAATCGACACGCTGGTCCCAAGCGGCGCCAACCGGAGACGACGATGACGAAACGGATCGGAACTGGCGCGTCCCTCGCGGACTTCACGCGCCGCGATTTTCTGGCCGCCAGCGCGCTGACGGCGGCGCTGTTCACCGCCGCGCTCCTCCTCTTTCCCGCCGGCGCCAAGACTGACGGCAAGGGTCTTGAAGTGACCGCGCAAAGGTCGGTTTCAACCAGTTCGCCGATGCTGCGCCGCTGACAGTCGCGAACGAACAGACAAGGGCGGTGCCTCCCACGCCGCAAACCGGAGCCAGAAAATGACCGCAAATCTCCCAGCCGCGCCCAGCCAGGACAGCGCTCCCCGGCAGGCGCTTGCCATGTCCACCATCGCCTTCACCGTCTGCTTCGCGGTGTGGACGATCTTTTCAATCATCGGCGTGCGCATAAAGCAGGAGTTGGGGCTGAACGAGACGGAGTTCGGCCTGCTCGTCGGCACGCCGATCCTCACCGGCTCGCTCGTGCGTATGGTGCTCGGTGTCTGGACCGACCGTTTTGGCGGACGGCTGGTATACACCGCGACCATGCTTGCGGCGGCGGTCGCGACCTTTCTGCTCGCTTTTGCGCACACCTACGGGCAGATGCTGGTCGCCGCATTAGGCGTTGGGCTCGCCGGCGGTTCCTTCGCCGTCGGTGTCGCCTATGTCTCGCGCTTCTTCCCGGCCGGCAAGCAGGGTACGGCGCTTGGCATTTTCGGTGTCGGCAATGTCGGCGCCGCGGTCACCAAGTTCCTGGCACCGTTCGTGCTTCTTTCCTGGGGCTGGCAGTCGGTCGCGCTGATCTGGGCGGCAGCACTAGTCGTCATGGCCGCCGTCTTCTGGTTCACGACTGGCGACGATCCGGTCATCCGCGAGCGCCGCGCCGGCAAGGCAGCGCCCAAGAGAAGCTTCTTGCAGGAATTCGCGCCGCTCAAGAACCTGCAGGTCTGGCGCTTCGCCTTCTATTATTTCTTCGCCTTCGGTGCATTCGTGGCGCTCTCGCTGTGGCTGCCCCGCTACCTGATCGGCGTCTACGGCTTCGGGCTTGCGACCGCCGGCATGATTGGCGCGGCCTATTCAATTCCGGCAAGTATTTTCCGCGCCTATGGCGGCGTGCTTTCCGACCGGATCGGCGCCCGCACCGTGCTCTACTGCACCTTCGCTGTCAGTGCCGTCGCGACTCTCGTTCTGTCTCTCCCCTCGGCAGACTACGTCGTGCGCGGTATCAGCGGGCCGATCGCCTTCCATTTCGAGATCGGCCCGCTTGCCTTCATAGCCGTTGCCTGTGTGCTCGGCTTCTTCATGAGCCTTGGCAAGGCCGCCGTCTACAAGCACATCCCGGCTTACTATCCGCAGAGTGTCGGCGCGGTCGGCGGCGTTGTCGGCATGATTGGCGGGCTCGGCGGCTTTATCCTGCCAATCGCCTTCGGCGTGCTCAACGACCTCACCGGCGTCTGGTCGAGCTGCTTCATGCTGCTCTTCGTCATTGTCGCCACCTGTTTTGCCTGGATGCATTTTTCCATCCGGCGGATGGAGCGCACGGCGTCTGACGAAGCTTCAGGCCTTTCCTACGCGGCTGAGTGAGAGCGGAGTGGATCAGGACATGACCGAGAAACTCGTCATCATCGGCAACGGCATGGCCCCCGGGCGCATGCTGGAGCATCTCCTGGAAAAGGCGCCTGGGCGCTACCAGGTCACCATCTTCAACGCCGAGCCGCGCGTGAACTACGACCGCATCATGCTGTCGCCGGTTCTGTCGGGAGAAAAGGCCTATGAGGAGATCATCATCCATGGCGACGGTTGGTACATCAAGCACGGCATCACCCTCTACAAGGGCCACAAGATCGTCGCCATCGACCGGCAGGCAAAGACCGTCACCTCCGATCATGGCGTGACCGAGCCCTACGACAAGCTCGTCATCGCCACCGGCTCGGTGCCGTTTATCATTCCGGTGCCAGGCCATGACCTGCCGGGCGTGCTCACCTATCGCGATCTCGACGACGTCCGGGCGATGATGCTTGCCGCCCAGTCGCGGGCCAAGGCTGTCGTCATCGGCGGCGGCCTGCTCGGCCTGGAAGCGGCTGCGGGTCTGAACGCGCAGGGCATGGACGTCACCGTGCTGCACGTCATGCCGACGCTGATGGAGCGTCAGCTCGATCCGGCCGCCGGATATCTCCTGCAGCGCGCCGTCGAGCAGCGCGGCATCAAGGTCATCACCAAGGCCAACACCCAGGCGATCACCGGCAACGGCAAGGTCGAGCGGGTGGAGCTTGCCGACGGCACAGTCATTCCCGCAACGCTCGTCGTCATGGCGGTGGGCATCAGGCCGAATGCGGCGCTGGCGAAGGAAGCCGGCATTGCGGTCAATCGCGGCATCGTCGTCGACGCCGGCATGCGCAGCAACGATCCCGATATCTACGCAATCGGCGAATGCGCCGAGGTCAACGGCCAGGTCTACGGGCTGGTCGCGCCGCTCTACGAGATGGCGCGCGTCGCCGCCAGCCATCTGGCCGGCAATGAGGCGGCGGCTTTCGTCCACATGGACACGCCGACTAAGCTCAAGGTCACCGGCATCGAGCTGTTCTCTCTCGGCGACTTCGCCGAGGGCGATGACCGCCAGGAGATCGTGCTGCGCGATGCCGCGGCCGGCGTCTACAAGCGCCTGGTACTCAAGGACGACCGCATCATCGGCACCGTGCTCTATGGCGAGACGGCGGACGGCGCCTGGTTCAACGACCTCAAGAAGAAGCAGACCGACATATCCGAGATGCGCGATACGCTCATCTTCGGCCAGTCCTACCAGGGAGGCGCCCCCCTGGACCCTATGGCGGCCGTTGCAGCCTTGCCGGATGATGCGGAAATCTGCGGTTGCAACGGCGTATGCAAGGGAAAGATCACCGGCGCGATCACGGCCAGGGGCTTGACCTCGCTCGACGATGTGCGCGCCCACACCAAGGCGTCGGCCTCCTGCGGCTCCTGCACCGGGCTGGTCGAAAAGCTGATGGTGCTGACCATCGGCGACAAATACAACCCCGCGGCGGTCCAGCCGATGTGCAGCTGCACCGCGCTTGGCCATGACGAGGTCCGCCGGCTGATCAAGGCCAAGGGCCTGAAGACCATTCCCGCCGTTATGCAGGAACTGGAGTGGAAGACCTCCTGCGGCTGCGCCAAATGCCGGCCGGCGCTCAACTATTATCTCGTCTGCGACTGGCCCGACGAATACGCCGACGATTACCAGTCGCGCTTCATCAACGAGCGCGTCCACGCCAACATCCAAAAGGACGGCACCTATTCGGTAGTGCCGCGCATGTGGGGCGGCGTCACCAACGCGGCCGAATTGCGCGCCATCGCCGACGTCGTCGACAAGTTCGAGATCCCGATGGTCAAGGTCACCGGCGGCCAGCGCATTGACATGCTCGGCATCCGCAAGGAAGACCTGCCGGCGGTATGGGCCGATCTCGGCCAGGCCGGCTTCGTCTCCGGCCACGCCTATGCCAAAGGACTGCGCACGGTGAAGACCTGTGTCGGCTCGGACTGGTGCCGCTTCGGCACGCAGGATTCGACCGGCTTGGGCATCCGTATCGAAAAATTCATGTGGGGCTCGTGGACCCCGGCCAAGGTCAAGATGGCGGTGTCGGGCTGTCCGCGAAACTGTGCCGAGGCGACCTGCAAGGATGTCGGCGTGATCTGCGTCGATAGCGGCTACGAGATCCATTTCGCCGGCGCCGCCGGTCTCGACATCAAGGGCACCGAAGTGCTCGGCCTGGTCAAGACCGAGGACGAGGCGCTGGAGCATATCGTGGCGTTGACGCAGATGTATCGCGAGCAGGGTCGCTATCTTGAGCGTATCTACAAATGGGCCAAGCGCGTCGGCATAGCTGAGATCAAGCGTCAGATCATGGACGATGGCGAGAAGCGCAAAGCCTATTTCGACCGCTTCGTCTTTTCGCAGAAATTCGCCCAGGTCGACCCATGGTCGGAACGTGCTTCCGGCAAGGACAAGCATGAATTCCGGCCGATGGCTTCGATCGGCTTTGCCCAGGCGGCGGAGTAGGCGCGTGTTCCCGAAAAGTGGAATGCGGTTTTCGGACAAGAACACGCGCAAAAGAGGAATGGCCACATGAATTGGGTATCGATCGGCACGCTCTCGGACATTCCGCGTCGCGGCGCGCGCTGCGTCGCCACGCCGGAAGGAAAGATCGCCGTCTTTCGCACGGCCGACGATCAGGTCTTTGCCATCGACGACCATTGCCCGCACAAAGGTGGGCCGCTCAGCCAGGGCATCGTCCATGGCACGGCGGTGACCTGTCCCTTGCACAATTGGGTGATCTCGCTGGAGACAGGCAAGGCGCTCGGCGCGGACGAGGGCGCGGTGCGCACCATTGCGGTGCGGATCGACGGCGAGCGGCTGTTCATTGCGCTGGAAGCGCTGGCCAGCCGCGCGGCGTGAACCATGCAGATTGATGAAGCGCGCGAGGTGAGGACCACCTGCCCCTATTGCGGGGTGGGTTGCGGCGTGCTGGCGAAGGTCGCCGCGGACGGTGAAATAACCGTTCGCGGCGACCCGGACCACCCGGCGAATTTCGGCCGGCTCTGCTCCAAAGGCTCGGCGCTGGCTGAGACCATCGATCTCGACGGCAGGTTGCTATACCCGGAGATCCACGGTCGCCGCACCGACTGGGACGAAGCGCTCGACCTTGTCGCTTCGACCTTCTCGCAAACCATTGCCGAACACGGCCCTGGTTCGGTCGCCTTTTATGTTTCCGGCCAGTTGCTGACCGAGGACTATTACGTCGCCAACAAGCTGATGAAAGGCTTTATCGGCTCGGCCAATATCGACACCAATTCGCGCCTGTGCATGGCCTCGTCGGTCGCCGGCCACCGCCGCGCCTTTGGCTCGGACACCGTTCCCGGAAATTACGAGGATCTGGAACTTGCCGACCTGATCGTGCTGGTCGGCTCCAATCTCGCCTGGTGCCATCCGGTACTCTACCAGCGCATAGCCGCCGCCCGGGAAAAGCGGCCCGAGATGAAGGTGGTGCTGATCGACCCTCGCCGCACCATGACCTCAGACATCGCCGACATGCATCTGGCGATCGCGCCTGATGGCGACGTCGCTTTGTTCACCGGCCTGCTCGCCTATCTCGGCCAGCACAACGCGCTGGACCGCACCTATATCACGGCGCACACGACCGGCTTCGGGCAAGCGCTTTTCGCCGCCTCGGCGCTCGATCTTGCCGGCATCGCGGCTGCCACGGGTCTCAGTGAGGACGAACTGGCCCGCTTCTACAGCCTGTTTGCCGCGACGGCGAAGACGGTGACCGTCTACAGCCAAGGCGTGAACCAGTCGTCTGCGGGCACCGACAAGGTCAACGCCATCATCAACTGCCATCTGGCCACCGGCCGCATAGGCCAGCCCGGCGCCGGGCCGTTCTCGGTGACCGGCCAGCCCAACGCCATGGGCGGCCGTGAGGTCGGCGGCATGGCCAACATGCTGGCCGCCCACATGGAGATCGAAAACCCCGAGCACCGCGAACGCGTGCAGCGCTTCTGGAATGCCCCAACCGCCGCCGAAAAACCCGGCCTGAAAGCGGTCGAGATGTTCCAAGCGGTGGCCGACGGACGCATCAAGGCGCTGTGGATCATGGCCACCAACCCCGTCGATTCGATGCCGGACGCCGATGCCGTCGAGGCGGCGATCAAGGCCTGCCCGTTTGTTGTGGTGTCGGACGTGCTGGCCAAGACCGACACGGTCCGCCACGCCCATGTCCGGCTGCCGGCCACCGCATGGGGCGAAAAGGATGGCACCGTCACCAATTCGGAGCGCCGCATCTCGCGCCAGCGAGCCTTTTTGGCCACGCCCGGTGAGGCAAGGCCAGATTGGTGGATCATCGCTGAAGTCGCCAAGCGGATGGGCTTCGGCGAGGCTTTTTCGCATGTGTCGCCGGCCGACATCTTCGCCGAGCATGCCGCGTTGTCGACATTCGAGAATGACGGGGCACGCGATTTCGACATCGGCGCCTACGCCGGGATCGATGCAGGGACGTATGAGGAGTTGGCGCCATTCCAATGGCCAGCGCCGAGCCAGGGCACCCCCCTCTGGCCTGGCGGCCATCTCCCTCTCAAGGGGGGAGATTGGATGTCACCACCGGTTTCGCCAATCGTTGCCATTGCTGAAAATGCGGTGCCGGCAAAACTGCCAATCTCCCCCCTTGAGGGGGAGGTGGCCGGCAGGCCAGAGGGGCGCGCGCGGCGCCAGCCGGAGGACAAAAGCACCCGCTTCTTCGCCAACGGCAATTTCTACACACCCGACGGCAAGGCACGCTTCATTGCCATCCGCCCAGCCGCACAAACCCGCACCAGCCCGGACTTCCCGCTGGTGCTCAACACCGGGCGCGTGCGCGACCATTGGCACACCATGACGCGGACCGGCAAGAGCCCGCGCTTGTCGCAGCACATGGCCGAACCGTTCGTCGAAATCCACCCGTCGGATGCGCAGCACTTCGGCATCGGCGATGCCGAGATCGTCCGCGTCTCGACTGCCCATGGCGAGGTGCTGGTCCGCGCCCTGGTGACGGTGCGCCAACGCCAAGGCTCTGTATTCGTTCCGATGCACTGGACCGATCAGTTCTCCGGCCGCGCGCGCGTCGATGCACTGGTCGCGCCGACGACCGATGCGATTTCAGGCCAACCGGCCTCGAAGAATGTTGCCGTCCGCATCGAGCGGTTCGCCGCCACAGCCTTCGGCTTCGCCGTGCTTGCCGAACGGCCCGCATCGATCGACGCCGATTACTGGAGCCTCGCCCGCGGCCCCGCCGGCTGGCGGCTTGAAATTGCGCTGCAGGACAGCCGCGACTGGACCGGGTTTGCCGCCGCGCTATTAGGCATGGAAGGCGAGACGCTCGCCTATCACGACATCGCTGGCGGGCACCATCGCTTCGCCCGTTTCGCAGGCAATAGGCTGGTCGGCGCGCTCTATCTTGCGCCTACCCCGGTGGCGGTGTCGCGCGGCTGGGCGGTCGAACAACTTGGCGCTGACCATGCCAATCGGCAGGCGCGGCTGGCGATTGTCGCCGGGCGGCCGGGCGGCAACAGCGTCGACCGCGGTGCCATCGTCTGCGCCTGTTTCGGGGTTGGTGCCAACCAAATCGCGGAAGCGGTACGCGGCGGCTGTACCAGCGTCGCGGCAATCGGCGCCGTCCTTCACGCCGGCACCAATTGCGGCTCTTGCCGCGCCGAGATCAAGACCATTATCGACGGGCGGCGTCTGCAAGCTGCGGAGTGAATGCGCCGAGAAACTCTGCCGTGCCGCCGCATGATGCTTACTAGCAATTTACAAACCATGGGCTACCAACGTTCTGACTTCGATTCGCTCGGAACGGGAGCCTCATGGGCAAAGCCCTGACCTCATTCGCGCTTGCCGCCGCGCTGGCGGCCTTGCTGATGGCGCTCTGCCTGATGGTGGCCAGGCATGGCTATCCCTATGGCGCGATCGGTGCCAAGCGCTTGAGCGACATCGCCGATGCGGGGACGTTCATTCCGCTCGCGGCGATCTATTTTTTCAGCGCACTGCTGATGATGGTTCTACCGATCAGGCTCGCTGGCATCGTCCTGACACATGCCGCCGATGCGATCTTCTGGACGGTCATCTTGTTGTTTGCGGTCATCGTTGGATGTCTCGCCGCGAGATTTGCTTTCGGTCAGCGCGATGTGCTCCCGGCACTGCTGAACTGGCGGTTCCTGTTTGTCGCAGCCGTCGTCGGATGCCATCTCTTCATCAACGAGCTGCGCCGGAACATCCTGTTGCGAAGCCTGTTCTTCGTCGTCTTCGCCGCAGCGACACTGGCCTGCCTGTTTTGGTCCTTCACCATCTGAGCATGTGCGACCCGTCGGGCAGACGGCCTAATTCTTGTCGACCGGCTTCGAACGCATTCGCGAAACGGTCTCACGCTCGGCCCGCTTCGAACGCATCGGCGGCAGGCCGCGGTCGACCAGGTCCATGTCTTCCAGCACCATGTCGCCCATCCGCTTGAAAGCGATGTCGAGCGCACCGGCCCGGTGGGCGGAGCGCAGGAACCCCGGCAATGTGCGGACCGGGTGATCCTGGCCAAGCGGCTCCTCAGGAAAAACATCGCTGGCGGCGACGATATGGCCGCTGCGGACGATGTCCATCAGCGCCGGGAAATCGACCACGCCGGCTCGGCTGAGCAGGATGAAAGCGGCTCCCTTGCGCATCCTGGCAAACGCCTCGGCGCCGAGGAAGCCCTGGTTTTCGCTGGTCACGGAAGCGACGACGAAGACGAAATCGCTGTTCGACAGAACGTCGTCGAGAGAGGCGGGCTCGACGCCGTTTTCGATCAGGATCGACGGCGGCAGCCACGGGTCGAAGACTTTTGTCCGCGTGCGAAAGCCTGACAGCAGCCGGTTGAGCGCACGGCCAAGATCGCCGAAGCCGATAATGCCGACATCCGCGCCGGAAAGAAGCCGTGCCGTCCGGTTGCCGTCGCCGCCCCACAGCTCCTTGCCCTGACGAAAGGCGAGATCGGCGTCGACGATGCCGCGGGCGAGGTTGAGCGCCATGGCAAGGCCGAGCTCGGCCACCGGTTCGGCAAACACCAGCCCGGTGGTGACGACATGGATGCCGCGCGAAAACAGCGTCTCGTAGGGCATGTTGTTGATGAGGTTGCTCTCGACATTGAAGATGCAGCGCAGCGCCTTCATTCTTTCCAGCGTCTCCGGCGTGATAGGTGGCTGGCCGACGATATAGCGCGCCTCGGCAAGGATATCGGCCGGCAGCGCCGCCACCGCTTCGGGCGATATTTCGACGATGCGGTATTTCGATCGAAATTTCGCCAGCGCAGCCGGCGTGAAGATCAGGTCGAGCGTGCGCGGTTCGGGTGCGCTGATCACCAGCGGCAAGGCGCTGTTGGACATGATGCTTTCCTCCCGTGCGATCCGCGTCGCACCACACTGGAATCGTCTTTCCCGCCCCGACACCTATCACATGCCTGTCGAGGAGGAGAAGTTTGCCTGGCTTCGGCCTTGCGGTGCGGCGGTCGGTGGTCCAGATAGACGGCGATCGAAGGACGACAAGGAAGACAGCGACATGATCCCGTTTCGAAAGAACCTCATCGATGGAGAGTGGGTAGGCGATGCCGGCTCCCGTAACATCAACCCGTCCAATCTCGACGACGTGGTCGGCGAATATGCATCGGGAGGCGCCGAGCACGCCCGGCAGGCCATCGCGGCGGCGAAGGCGGCATTTCCGGCGTGGTCCCGATCGGGCCTGCTGGCCCGCCATGCGGTGCTGAGGAAGGCGTCGGACGAGATCACCGCGCGGAAAGATGAAATCGGCCGGGCGTTGGCGCGCGAGGAAGGCAAGACGCTGGTCGAGGGCATCGGCGAGACTGTCCGCGCCGCCCAGATATTCGACTTCTTCGCCGGCGAGACGCTGCGCCTGTCGGGCGAGCTGGTGCCGAGCGTGCGGCCCGGCGTCGGCGTCGAGATCACCCGTGAAGCGGTCGGCGTCGTCGGCATCATCACGCCGTGGAATTTTCCGATTGCCATTCCGGCTTGGAAAATCGCTCCGGCGCTGGCCTACGGCAACACCATCGTCTTCAAGCCGGCGGAACTCGTTCCGGAGAGCGCCTGGACTATTGTCGACATCCTGCACCGCGCCGGGCTGCCCAAGGGTGTGCTCAACCTGGTGATGGGCAAAGGTTCGGTGGTCGGCCAGGCCATGCTCGACAGTCCTGACCTCAACGCGATCACCTTCACCGGATCGGTCGGCACCGGCAAGCGCGTCGCCGCCGCCAGCGTCGAGCACATGCGCAAGTTTCAGCTCGAAATGGGCGGCAAGAACCCGCTTGTCGTGCTCGACGATGCCGACCTTGCCGTCGCTGTCGACTGCGCCATCAACGGTGCCTACTTCTCGACCGGCCAGCGCTGCACGGCGTCGTCCCGGCTGGTGGTGACGGACGGCATTCACGACCGCTTCGTCGAGGCGCTCAAGGACCGCATGGCCAAGTTGGTCGTCGGCGACGCCCTCGATGCCAAGACCCAGATCGGGCCGGTTGTCGACCAGAGCCAGTTGAAACAGGACGAGGACTATATCGCCATCGGACGTCAGGAAGGTGCCGATCTCGCCTTCGGCGGCGAGCGGCTCGATCGTGAAACCCGCGGCTTCTATTTGCAGCCGGCGCTGTTCACCGAAACCACCAACGCCATGCGCATCTCGCGCGAGGAGATTTTCGGACCGGTCGCCAACGTCATCCGCGTCAAGGATTATGACGAGGCGCTGGCGGTGGCCAACGACACGCCGTTCGGCCTGACCTCCGGCATCTGCACCTCGAGCCTCAAGCATGCCACGCACTTCAAGCGCAATTCGGAAGCCGGCATGGTCATGGTCAATCTGCCGACGGCGGGCGTCGACTTCCACGTGCCTTTCGGCGGGCGCAAGGGATCGAGCTACGGCCCGCGCGAGCAGGGCCGCTATGCCGCAGAGTTCTACACCACGGTGAAGACCGCTTACACGTTTGCCGGCTAGGAAAAGGCGGCAGACCAGCCAGGCAGCGAGCAAGTCGATGGCATCTGAGAATACGGACCTGACCTGGCTCAATCCGCCGCCGCACCACGCCTTCGGCAACAATACGGTGCATGTACGGACCGGCGAGGAGACCGACTTCTGGCGCGAGACGTTCTACGGCTTCTGGCGCGACAATGGCCATTTCCTCTATCGTGAGGTCGAGGGCGATTTCAGCGCCGAAGTCACGGTCAAGGGGCACTATGAGGTGCTTTACGATCAGGCCGGGCTTATGGTCCGCCTGAGCGAGACGCACTGGATCAAGGCCGGCATCGAATACACTGACGGGCTGATGTATTTTTCCGTCGTCGTCACCAACGATGCCTCCGACTGGTCGCTGGCCAGCATACCGGCCGATCCGGACGGGGTCAGGATCCGCCTGACCCGCCATGCCGAGACGGTCCGCGTCCAGTATCGCGACGCATTCGACAAGCACTGGAAACCGGTGCGGCTTGCCTATTTCCCCCCGTCGAAAACGGTCGATGTCGGCATGATGTGCTGTTCGCCGCAGCGCGAGGGCTTCGAGGTGACATTCAGCGATTTTTCGATCGGCCCGCCGATCTCGCGAGAGCTTCACGACTAAGGCGCCGCGATCCGGTCGCGCGGTTTGCGTCCGGCCTGCCTCAGTAGGTCGCCCGGCCGCCGGAGACGTCGAAGACGGCAGCCGTCGTGAACGAGCATTCCTCGGACGCGATCCAGCAAATCAGCGCCGCCACCTCATCGACCTCGCCGAACCGCGCCATCGGTATTTTGGACAGCATGAAGTCGATGTGCTGCTGGCTCATCTGCTGGAAGATCGCGGTGCGCACGGCCGCCGGCGTGACGCAGTTCACCGTCACCCCGGTCTTGGCCAGTTCCTTGCCGAGCGACTTGGTCATGCCGATCACCGCCGCCTTGGAGGTGCTGTAGGCCGAGGCGTTCGGGTTACCTTCCTTGCCGGCAATCGAGGCGATGTTGACGATCCTGCCGTAATTGCGTTCGAGCATATGCGAGACCAGCGCCTTGTTGCAGAAGAAGACGCCGTTGATGTTGATGTCGATGACCCGGCGCCAATCCTCTACGGAATACTCCCAGGTCGTCATGTTCGGTCCGGTGATGGCAGCACTGGTGACAAGGACATCGACCGCGCCAAGCGCTTCGATCGTCTCTCCGGCGGCGGCTTCGACCGCTAGGGGGTCGGCAACGTCGAGGGTCACGCTGTGCAGGCCTGGAACAATGGCCTTGGCCTGCTCGATCTGGGCGGCATCGCGATCCCATACCGAAACACGCCCGTCTTCGTCGGTGATCCTTTGCGCGACGGCCAGGCCGATGCCTGAGGCGCCGCCGGTGATAACGGCAGATCGTCCGGCAAATCGTCCCGCGAAACTCATCGGCATGTGTCTTCCTCCCACTGGGCGGCGAATGTGAAGTCAACGGCGGACAAGTTCAAGCGCGGACTTGCAACCTCAGAACAGCTTATGATGGGCCAGCACCGGTCAATTGTACGGCACTGCCTTCTGGCCAAATCGTCTCGCCCGTATGGAGAGCCCGATACGGAGAGAACGGCTGGAACGACGCACCCGGTTGGCATCCGGGTGACAGGCTGCGCCGGATGGGTTATATTGCACTGCACAATGCGAGCGCCTGCAGGCGAGGCTCCCATCGATCCGACGAATCGGCCCACGAGCGGCCCATGAAATCGGCATTGAGCTGCAAGGACGGAAAACCGCTATCGAGATGAAGATTCCAAAATCTCTGTTGATCGATCCGGACAAGAACACGGTCTATGGCAGCTTTGCCGTTGCCGTCTCGATCTGGGCGTTTTCCTACTCGACCATTTTCGGCCAGGCCATGATCCTGGCCTACTATGCAGTCTGGCTACCGCTCATCCTGGTCGACTACCGCAAGATATTAAGGCACGCTTCCAGCGCCTGGCTTCCGCTGGCCTTTGCAACCTATGTCTGCTTCTCGGTGTTCTGGTCGGCGGCTCCCGGCACCACGGCAAGAACGGCCGTCCAATATTGCTCCCATATCGCCTGCGCCTACATTGCCGCGCGCACCGTCAGCGTCCGGACCTTGACCATAGGTGCCCTGATCGGGATTTTCGTCGTCCTGCTCTACTCGCTCAAGGTCGCGGGCTATTCCTACGATGTTCTCGATGGGACGTATAATTTCGTCGGCGCGTTCAGCTCCAAGAACCAGATCGGCTTTGTCGCATCGCTTGGCATCTATTTCTGCGTTGTCTACCTCGCCTTTCTCAGGCGCGGCCGGATAAGCTGTTTGTTGATCGTACCGATTGTCCTTCTATCGGGCTATCTGCTGGTGGTGTCGCATTCCGCCACTTCAATGGCATCTACCCCCGCGGTTCTCGCTCTGGTCGCCCTGCTTTCCATCGGCAAGCTGCTTTCGCTCCGCCATCGCCGGGTGATTTTCATGATCGGTGCGGGCGGGCTGGTCGCCTGCACCGTGATTGCGCTGAATCTCGGGCTGATGGACTTTGTCCTTGGCCTTTTCGGCAAGGATTCGACGCTCACCGGACGAACCTACCTCTGGCAACAGGGCTGGAATGCCGCGCAGCAATCGCCCATCCTCGGCGTCGGCTACGCGGCTTATTGGGTTCAGGGCTTCTCCGAGGCCGAGCGGCTGTGGAACGAATTCTATATCGCCGCGCGAAGCGGCTTCCACTTCCACAACACCTACATCGAGACCTTGGTGGAACTCGGCTTCGTCGGCGCGACACTGCTTTCGCTGATCATCCTGCGCACGCTCTGGGGTCATGTCTCGGCGCTGATATTCAGGACATGGCAAGCCGATTCCGTGATTCTTGCCGGCGTCATGGTGCTTCTGTTCATCCGATCCTTCGTCGAGGTCGAGACCCTCAATCCCTACATCATGGGATCGTTCCTGCTGTACTACAGCTACTTCAAGCTGGTGAGGGTGCCGGCCGTCGCTCCTTCCCGGTGGAGCGCCGTGAACCATCTAGAGGAACCGGACGCCGTGCGAGGCTAGAGCGGGCGGATCCAGGCGGTTCGTTGCCCGAAGGCCGGCTTGTTTTCTGATCCATAAGATCCCAAACGCAAAAACCCCGCAGACCGCTGCCTGCGGGGTTGGTGCTTTGCTCCGGTGGAAAGAAGCTACTGGATGGCCAGGGGCGCCGGTTTGACCTTGATCACGTCCCCTGGCAGCACCGGCGTGTCTTCATCGGCGGTGATTTCGCTGGTCTTGCCGTCGACCACCCGCACCAGGGAAAATGATAAGGCCGCTGGTTCGTTGTTGCCGTAGAATTGCGGCATGGGGCTGCCCGACAAGGCTTCGGACATCAAGGCCTTTTCCATATTCAGCTTCAGCGTCACCTCGTTGAGATCGGCTTCCGTCTGTTGCCGGTCGGTCGCGAGGCTGGAGTTCTGGGTATTCTCGAGATCGATGGCGTCCTGGGTGGCCTTGCTGATCGACTGCTTGGCCGTGAGAATCGCCGTTTCGTAATCCAGGATCTGGCCCTCGAGATCGGCGATGGTTTGCTGCGAGTTCAAAACCCGCGTGTTGACGACCAGGCCCTTTTGCGCCAGCGAGCCGATGCCGTTGAGCTGCTCCTTCGCCAGATCAACCTGCTTCTGCTGGTTGACGATCTTTTTCTGCAGCGAATCGATCTCGCTCTGCAGCAGCGCCTTCAAATCGTCGAGCGCCTGCAAGCGCAGCTTGAGTTTCTTCTGGTCGGCCGCCAGGATCGCCGTCTCATCGGCAACGATGCTGGGCAGCTTCGGATCGTCGGCCACCTCTTTCGGCACCGCGAATGCCGGCTTGTCCGCCAGTTCCGCTTCGATGCGGGCGCGCTTGACGGTCAGCCTGACCAATTGGTCTTGTAATACGTCGAAATTGCCCTTCGCATTGATCAGGTCGCGGTCGTAGCGCTGCCCGCTCTCCGGGTTCCGCCGGGCTCCGCCGGCAATGCTCATCGCTTTCAGCACGGACAACCCAGGCACACAAGGATACTGGCCGGGCGATTGCACCTCGCCGGAGATGTAGAATGGCCGGTACTGTGCCATTTCGACGGAAGCCTCCGGCTTGTCGGCCAGAGCGAGCTTGCGCTGCAGCGCCTCGCCGAGCGATGCGGCGATCTCCGAAGTCGTCTTGCCGGATGCGGGCATCTCGCCGACGAAGGGAACCGACAAGGTTCCAGCGGGCCCGACCGTGTATTCTCCATTGATGGCCGACCAGTCACGGAACGTGCCTTCGACGGTCTGCCATTCCGCCACGCGAATGGTCAGCTTGTCCTGTGCTCCTAGGCGATAGTCGTCGGCGAAGGCAAACTGTGGCAAGGCGAGCGACAGCGTCAGGCCGGTCGCCATTGTAAGGCAAGTCGTCAAAAGCCGTACTCGCCGCATGCGTCTGGAGAGAATACCGGTGCAAAAAATATCGATTATATCTGCTTTCAACTGAGCGTTTCCGATCTGGTTTGCCCCGCCCGATGAGCTGCCGATGCCTGAGTTAGGGGCCTGAGTTCCAGGCCCGAATTCTGGACAGTCGCTCCTCGATGCACGGCCAGCAAGCGGCCGTCAGTAGCAGCCTCGCGACATCCAGACCGCGGGTACGGTCTTGATGATGATGCGGATGTCTTCGAACATCGACCAGTTCTCGACATAGTGCCTGTCGAATGCGACGCGGCTGTCATACGAAACATCGTTGCGTCCGCTGACCTGCCACAGCCCTGTCAGGCCGGGGCGCGATTTAAGATAATAGACGGCCGAATTGCCATAAATCTCCAGCTCATCGCGCACCACGGGACGAGGCCCGACCAGGCTCATATCCCCCTGCAGGATGTTGATGATCTGCGGCAACTCATCGAGGCTGAGCTTCCTCAGCACCGCTCCGACGCGCGTGATCCGCGGGTCGTTCTTCAACTTGCGGGTCGCTATCCATTCGGCGTTGGCCTCCGGATTCGCGGCGAGATAGGCAGCAAGCACCCGCTCGCCGTCTGGAACCATGGTGCGGAACTTGAGGCACGGAAAAATCCGTCCTCCGCGGCCGATCCGGCTGTGACCATAGAAAATCGGCCCGCCATCGGAAAACCTGACAAGCAGCGCTATCATCACGAACAGCGGGCTGAGAGCGACCAGGCCGATCAGCGAACCGACAATATCGAAGCTGCGTTTGAGCAGGCCGCCAATCGGTGGCGGAAAATCGACGCCGGCCTGCGAAAAATCCGCATCGGCCGGCTTGGCTACGTCCCTCATGCGTAAACTCCATACGTTGAACGGATGGTTTACCGCACGATACCAAAAAAATGTTGCAGCGCAACACACAATTTCCCAGACGGCTGTAATAGTCGCGTCATGAACTGACTAAATAATAAACTCGTCCTGCACAAAATTTCGCCTTTATGTCGCAAAAGAGACAGATTATGGGCAATTTTGGAAAAACTAGTCCTATTTTGGGGCTGATTTTAGGCGAATCGCTCTTTATACCCTCCTGTGGAGCTTTGCCGTCATTTAGAATTTCAAGATAATGACTGATGTTATGCTAAAATACTATTCAATATTATAAGTCTTACTGGAGTGAGTCGATATCCGGCAATCAGTGGTGATGCCGACGTGTGCGTTGCACCATGGCAGAGTCGATCCCGAGGATTCGTTTAAAATTTATTGCGCAGCTGCCCTTGCCGCCTATTGCGCGGCTCAATAGAGTTGCAAATTGTTTCTGTCGGACTATGGACAGATTGGGCTAGGCCGGAAGCAACCGGCCAGAAGCGGGCAACCTAAATAAGCTCGCAGAGTTTAAGGGAGGTGCTCGGGGTGGGCTTGTCGACATTTTTTCCCGAGCCGGTTGATGGGCTATCGGGTATGTCACTGCCAAAGTTCATTATCGGAATGTGTTTTGCGCTGGCGATCGTGATCGTCTGGTCCTATTTAGGCGGCGCCTCGCTCGGTACGACGCTGTTTCGTGTCATCGGCTGCGCTATAGTCATCCAACTGGGTTACTTTCTGCTGGTCTTTGCCATGGTTGCCAGAAATGCCCCGACCCCGGCCGACAAAATCCGCGACGCTGAACGAAAGCTGAGTTCGAACGAAGCGGCCGAAGCCGAGAAACTCAGCGCCAGGAGAGGCCTTCACTGATTTCGGGCCTGGCCGCGGTCTGCGATGTCCATGTGACCTGTGGTTAAGCTCGCCGGTCCCCTGACGAATTGCTCACCTCAACGACACCGGCAGTCGGCATTCCTGTTCTTTCAATTCCTTGACACTGCGGGCCTCGACGCGCTCGCTCCGCCCCGCCGCCGTCCGGTCGGCGAGGATCAGCAACTGGTTTCTGCCAGTTGAGCGCTCTGATGGAGCATGTAGGAACGGCTCTGCCAAGCGGCGCATTTCTGGAGCCATCCCGATTGAGGCTCGCCGCCTGCCCAACCGGGCCATGACACCCAGAAAAATGAAAAACTGGACGGCGCCGATGATTTTGGCGATGCTTGCTTCGCATTTGCAGCATAGGCGTTTGGGCCGATGCATTTCAGGATGGGCGGTGGGGCATTGAGCGGACGGGGCGAGGAAATCCGCAACGGCTTCTGCAACCGAGAGGCATGTCTATGACATCATTCCAGGTCTGCGTGATCATCGCCGCCCGCAATGCGGCGCGGACAATCCCGGCTGCCATTGCATCGGCATTACGCGAGCCTGAGGTTGCGGAGGTTGTCGTCGTCGACGACGCGTCCACCGACGATACCGCGAAAGTCGCCCACGCGGCCGGCGACGGCACGGGCCGTCTTTCCGTCATCCGCTTCGACGCCAATCGCGGCCCATCCTTTGCACGCAACGCCGCGATTGCCGGTTCCAGGTCGCCGTTCATCAGCATTCTGGACGCTGATGATTTCTTTTTCGAAGGCAGGTTTCACAGACTGTTCGCCAGCACCGATTGGGATTTCGCCGCAGACAACATCATGCTTGTCAGGGATGACGCGGCAACCGACGTTTCGAAAATCGTGGCTCCACCGTTCTCGCCCGAGCCGGAATTCCTCGATTTCGAGGGTTTCATCGACGCCAACATCTCCAGGCGCCGTGTGCAACGAGGGGAACTGGGGTTCCTCAAACCCGTGATCAGCCGCGCCTTCCTCGATCGGCATGGGCTGCGCTACGACGAGAAGCTGCGCCTGGGTGAAGACTATGAACTCTATGCGCGCGCGGTTGCCCTTGGCGCGCGCTTCAAGGTCATCAAATCCTGTGGCTACGGCGCGATCGTGCGCGCCGATTCGCTGAGCGGACGGCACAAGACCCAGGACCTGAAGCATCTGGCCGATGCCGACCTGGCACTGCTTGCGATCGACAGTTTGCCGGAGGCATCGAAGGCTGCGCTGAGAAGGCACGAGCGGCACATCCGCGACAAATACCGGTTGCGGAAGTTTTTAGACGTGAAGGCTGAGCGCGGGTTGGCCCCGGCCGCGGCCTACGCCTTGGCCGGCTCGTCCAACCTCACAGCCGTCGTCCGCGGCGTTGCCTCCGACAAGCTGGATGCGCTGTTTCGCCGCGCTGGTCTCGCTGCGAAGCGTCAGCATGTGCCGCCGCTGCGCTTCCTCATGGCCGGAACCAGCACGGCCAACGAAAGCTAGGCCCGTCAACGTGCGATGGCGGTAGCCACTCCCTTACCCTTCGGTCGGCTCGCACCATTTCAACGAGATTCATGAGTTTACGATCTAGGTGGTTGCCTATGCGCGCAGGGAATGGCAATCTATGTTGCGGTGCAGCAATTTTGGACGGCCAACCGAACTGGCCCGAGACATACCCTGTCGGAGGAGCTGGACGATGCAAGAAATGTCTTTTGAATGTGGACGGGCACTAAGGCCCTTCACCAGCTCGACGATGATGGGGCGCTGACTGCATGGCCTCGATCTTTCGCTTCCGGTCGAGAGATCCGGCGCGCGACACGCAGACCGACACCTCGCGCCTTGATCGGTTGGCAAAGCTGCTGGACCAGATCTCGGCCGAAGTCGAGGCGGAGAAGAGCGGCCTTGAGAACCGCTACAGGACAACGGCTACCAATGCCGCCTTTCTGGTTGAGGCGATGGAGAACGGAACGGTCTCCTCTCGCAGGTCTTCCGAAGTCGGCGAACTGACCAGGTCAATCCTGAATTGCGAGCGGCGCATCGCAGCGCTGTCGCGCCAGATGCAGAAGATGAAGGATCTCCGTCATTCGCTGGATGAAATCTTCGAAGAGAAGCGGCAGAACGGTCCCGACATAAGGACCGATTTTGTGAAGCCCGCCGATTCCGGCACAGGCTGAGCGAACACCCGGGTCGGCGCAATGGTTTTAGGCACAACACGGAGCTTGGGAGCGACAGAGGTCAAGATCAGGTTGTTTCGTCACGGTTCGAACGATCGCTTTGGGGGCGCACAGCACAAGGTGAGTTTGATATGAACGCAGGTCTTAAAAGCACGCCCGCCCCGGCAACCGGAGGCACCCCGTTCACGCGCCCGATCCCAGGCAAGCTGCGGCGGCTCCGTTCAGACGGCGCGTTTCTGCTGGTCGTTCTCGGCAGTCTGGTTGCGGGCCTGGTGCCCGCCGGCGCGCAGGATCTCCCAACCGCGCCGTCCTTTGTCGATGATTTCACCAGCCTCAGTCGCGCACGCTGGTACATTTCCGACGGCTGGACGAACGGCAAGCATCAGAACTGCACCTGGTCCAAAAGCCTGATCGGGCTTTCCGACGGCATGCTGACGCTCGGTTTCGAGAAGCGCAAGCTGAAGGATCGCGAATTCGCCTGCGCCGAGATCCAGACCAAGCAGCGCTTCGGCTACGGCACCTACGAGGCGCGGATGAAGACCGACACGGGCTCTGGCGTCAACGCGGCATTCTTCAGCTTCGTCGGCGATGCCGACAAGCAGCCGCATGATGAAATCGACTTCGAGGTGCTGACCAAGGACACGTCCAAGGTCCAGGTTAACGCCTACATAGCCGGCAAAGGCAAGAACGAGAAACTGGTCGACGTCGCCGGCGGCACCGACAAGGCCTTCAACGACTACGCATTCGTCTGGGAAAGGGACCGGCTGCGCTGGTACGTCAACGGCAAGCTTGTCCACGAGATCACCGATCCGGCGAAGCTGCCCACCCATTCGCAAAGGATCTATTTCAGCCTGTGGGGCAGCGATACGATGAAGGGCTGGATGGGGCCGTTCTCGGATCCGGGCCGCAAGCTCACCATGCAGGTGGATCGTGTTGCATTCACTGCACTTGGCCAGCCCTGCCAATTCCCCGAATCGCTGGCATGCAAGACAAACTAGAAGCGCATCTGAACCGGCCGGGCCGAAGGTGGTCGGAAAACCGAAGCTCGAACAGGCCCGAAGCCTTGAACAGGGATGAAACCGAATGAATTTGACTGTCTTTGGAATCGGCTATGTCGGTCTTGTACAGGCGGCGGTGCTTGCCGAAGTCGGCCATCAGGTGGTCTGCGTCGACATCGATGCAAAAAAGGTCGAGCGGCTCAACCAGGGTCATGTCCCGATCTTCGAGCCTGGGCTCGAAAACATGGTCAAGGAGAACCATGCCGCCGGCCGCATCAAGTTCACCACCGACGCCGCCGCGGCGATCAAGCATGGCCAGATCCAGATGATCGCCGTCGGCACGCCGCCGGGCGAGGATGGTTCGGCCGACCTCAAATATGTGCTGGCCGTCGCCGAGGCCATCGGTCGTGAGATGGACGAGCCCAAGATCGTCGTCGGCAAGTCGACCGTGCCCGTCGGCACCTGCGAAAGGATAAAGGCCAGGATCGCCGCAACGCTGAAGGCGCGCGGGCGCGAGGATCTGGCTTTCGACGTCGCCTCCAATCCGGAATTCCTCAAGGAAGGGTCCGCTGTGAGCGACTGTATGAAGCCCGACCGCATCATCGTCGGCACCAGCAACGAGGACACCGAGGCGGTGATGCGCGAACTCTACGCGCCGTTCAACCGCAACCACGAAAAGATGATCGTCATGGATGTGCGCAGTGCCGAGTTCACCAAATACGCGGCCAATTGCATGCTGGCGACCAAGATCAGCTTCATGAATGAAATGGCCAACCTGGCCGAGCAACTGGGCGCCGACATCGAGGAAGTCCGCAAGGGCATCGGCAGCGACCCGCGGATCGGCTACCACTTCATCTATCCGGGCCTCGGCTATGGCGGCTCGTGTTTCCCGAAGGATGTGCGTGCCCTGATCAAGACCGCCGAGGCCGTCAAGTTCGACGCCAAGCTGCTGCGTGCCGTCGAGGAGCGCAACAACCAGCAGAAGTCGGTCCTGTTCGAGAAGGTGGACCGCTATTTCAAGGGCAATCTCAAAGGCAAGACATTTGCGCTGTGGGGCTTGGCCTTCAAACCCAATACCGACGACATGCGCGAGGCCCCGGCCCGCACGCTGATGGAAGCGCTCTGGGCCGCCGGTGCCAATGTCCAGGCCTACGATCCCGAGGCGATGCAGGAATGCCAGGCGATCTACGGGCTGCGCGACGACCTGCAACTGTGCGGCACCAAGGAGGCCGCGCTGCGAGGCGCCGATGCGCTCTTGATCGTGACCGAGTGGAAAAGCTTCAGCGCGCCGTCTTTCGATGCGCTGAAGAACGCGCTGACCACGCCCGTTATCTTCGACGGACGCAATCTCTACGACCCCAAGGTCATCGCCCGCCACGGCATCGAATACCACAGCATCGGCAGAATGGCGGCGTGACGCTAGGGCGGTCCAGCAAGGAGCCAGGTCCATGAAAGTTCTGTTTGCGGGCGGCAACGGCTACACGCCGCAGTTCAGCGGTGGCGTTCAGTCGAGCACGCATCATCTGGTCGAGCAGCTGCGCGAGCACGGTCATGACGCCTCGGTTCTGGCGGCGCTGTTCGGTGACGGCATGTTCGGCTTCAAGGCGCGCGCCAAGATGAAGCTGCTTCGCCAGCGAGCGGTCATCGACAGCTATCCCGGCTATCCGGTCGTGCGGGCATGGTTTCCCTGGGAGGCGGCGCGCTTCGCGGTCGAACGGCTCGATCCCGATGTCGCCGTCGTGCAGTGCCACAAATCGGTGCCGATCGGAAAGGCGCTGCAGGCGCTCGGAATACCGCTGGTGGTCTATCTGCGGAACGTCGAATTCCACGAATTGGCCGGCGACCTGCGCGAATTGCATTCGGCGCTTTATATCGCCAATTCCGAATTCACTGCGCGCACCTATAAGGAAAGGTTCGGCATCGACTCGACCGTGATCCCGCCGACCATCAATCCCGGGCTCTACAGCACGCCGACCACCGGTGAATTCGTCACGCTGATCAATCCTTACAACGAAAAAGGGTTCGAACTCGCCGTGCGCATCGCCGGCCAATGCCCCGAAATTCCGTTCCTGTTCGTCGAAAGCTGGAAGCTCGACGACGACCATCGGGCGCAGATCGAACAGATCATCGCCCCGCTGCGCAACGTCAGGCTGGAAAGCCGCACCAGCGACATGAAGACCGTCTATGGCCGCACCAAGATCCTGCTGGCGCCCAGCAAATGGGAAGAGGCCTGGGGGCGGGTGGCATCCGAGGCCCATTGCAGCGGCATTCCAGTCGTCGGGTCCCGTCGCGGCGGCCTGCCGGAGGCGATTGGCGCCGGCGGCGTGGTGCTCGACTATGACGCACCGCTCGACGACTGGGTCGCCGCGGTCAGGCGACTATGGAGCGACAAGGCCGAGTACGATCGGCTGTCGGCGGCGGCGCAGCTGTTTTCGGAGCGGCCGCAAATGAACCCCGACGGCCAGTTCGCGACTTTTCTCGGCGTTCTCGACCGCGCCAGGCAAGGCGCGCTGGAGCGTGCCGCCTGATGCAATTCGTCCAAAACCATCCACGTCGTTCAAAAGCCTGCCTTTGCGCCTGACCCAGGGGTGGGAGCTGCTTTGGGACAACGACACGCACAACACCGGACGCTTGAGGCGCCTCGCACGGCGGCGACGGGCGTCATCCCTCATCCGCGCGAGCAGATCGCCGACCGGCCTCGAAAGATCGTCCATTCGATGAAGATTTGCTTCGTAGTTGATAAGTTCCCCTCTTTGTCGGAGACCTTCGTCCTCGACCAGATAGAAGGGTGCCTCGAGCGCGGCATGCAAGTCGGCGTCGTCTGCAACGAGACGTCCTTCGGCAAGGACAGCAACATCGACGATCGCCGCTGGCAGGGTCTCCCTGGCAAGGTCGTCTGCTGGTGGGGCGGGCTGGGGCGCTTTCGCCCGACGCTCAGGAGATGGTCGGGCAGGTTCTGGGATAAGCTCTCGACCGCTGTCGACATCGCTTTTGCGCGCAAGTTGCAGAACGCCGATGTGATCGTCGCGCATTTCGGCAATAACGGCATGCGCGTCGCCCGCGCCATGAAACGAGGCCGGATTTCCGCTCCGCTGGTGACCATATTCCACGGCCGCGATGTCGGCGAACCGCTGCATGACAACACGCTCACGCGCTACAAGGTTGTCTTCGACAAGGGCGTTCTCCAGCTCCCGGTGAACGCGTTTTTCCGCGATGCCCTGATCGGCGTCGGCGCACCCCCGGCGCAAGTCATGGTTCACCATATGGGCGTGCGGCCCGGTGAGATCGGCTACTATTGGCGTTCCTGGGACCGGGACACGCTGTCCTTCATCTCGGTCTGCCGGCTGACCGAAAAGAAGGGCATCGAATTCGCCCTTCGGGCGCTCGCCAGCCTGCCGCGGCGCGACTGGGTCTATTCGGTGATTGGCGGCGGCGAATTGCTGGAAGAGTTGAAGAAGCTCGCCGCAAATCTCGGCATTGCCGACCGGGTGACTTTCCTCGGGCCGCGTCCGCATGCCGAGGTCAAGCAGCGCCTGCGCAATGCCCACGTATTCCTGCTGCCTAGCGTAGCCGCGCGAGACGGCGATCTCGAGGGTATTCCGGTGGCGCTGATGGAAGCTATGGCCGCCGGGCTGATCGTCGTCAGCACCTATCACTCGGGCATCCCCGAACTGATCGAGGATCAGGAGACAGGCTTCCTCGCACCGGAGCGAGACGTTGCGGCGTTGGCCCGCAAGCTTGTCTGGGTGGCAGAGAACCCGGACAAATGCGAGCGCATCGCATATGCGGCGCGCCGCAAGATCGAGCAGGATTTCAACGCGGACGTACTCAACGAACGTTTTGCGCAGATCGTTGCTCAACTGGCCGAAGCCAGGCAGCCGGCATGAACGCCAACCCGCCCCCCCAGTTCGGTCGCGTCGCCCTGCGCGGCGGCATGGTGACGATCGGCGCGCAAGGCTTCAAGATGGCGATCCAGTTTCTCTCGGTCATCGTGCTTGCCCGTCTGCTCGTGCCCGAGGATTTCGGCCTAGTGGCTTCCGTCGGGCCGATCGTGGCCTTTGTCGGGCTGCTTCAAAATCTTGGCCTGCAACAGGCTGTGGTCCAGCGCAAGGATATCAGCACCGAGCAGCTCAACCAGGTATTCTGGATCAGTGCGCTGGTGGGGATGGGCAGTGCCGTGGTGGTTGCATGCCTGGCGCCCGCCATCGCTGCCTTCTATGGCGATCAACGCATGGTCGGGATCACCATCGGCTCTGCCTTGCCGCTGCTGCTTGGCAGCCTCGCCGCGGTGCCGCTGGCGCTGATGAACCGTCACTTGCGCTTTGGCCAACTCGCGCTGAACGACGTGATAACCGCCGCTGCCGGACTTGCGACTACCGCAATCGCCGCCTATGCGGGGCTGGGCTACTGGTCGCTGGTCATTGGCCCGGCGGTTTCGGCTGTTGTCGCGCTGGCCGCGGCATGGCAGGTGGCGCGCTGGACGCCGTCGCGGCCGGACCTGAAGGTCGATACCGACATATTGTCCTTCGGCGCCAATCTGACCGGCTTCAATCTGGCCAACTTCTTCTCGCGCAATCTCGACAACATCCTGATCGGAAAATATTCGGGCGCGATCGAGCTCGGCTATTATGACCGCGCCTACAAGCTCCTGCTGTTTCCGCTGCAGAATATCAACCAGCCGCTGACACGCGTGATGGTGCCGCTGCTGAGTCGCATCCATGAGGACAAGGCGCGGTTTCGCGACATCTATGTGCGAACCAATTGGATGCTGGCGGCCATCACTATGCCCGGCATCGCGGCGCTGACGCTGACGTCGGACCAGGTCGTCGGGCTTCTCTTCGGCGAGCGCTGGACGGCGGTGGCGCCGATCTTCGCCTGGCTGGGCATCGCCAGCCTGATCCAGTCCGTCTCGAGCACCACCGGCTGGATCTTCATCTGCCAGGGCAAGACCAAGACCATGTTCCACTGGGGCATCTACTCGTCGCTGACGACGGTCGCCGCCTTCATCATCGGCCTGCACTGGGGCGCCGTCGGTGTCGCGGCGGCCTACGCGATCAGCGGTTATGTGCTGCGCGTCCCGGTACTTGCCGTTCTTGTCCACCGGGTCGGCCCGGTGACCGCAGCCGACTTCCTGGTCATGCAGGGACTATTCATCGCGTCGTCGCTGCTCGCCTGGTCCGTGTACCGCGAGTTGCCGGCATCGCTGACCAGCCAGTCAGACCTGCTCGCGGTGGTCCTGGCGGGTGCCCTCAATTATTCGATCGGCCTGGTCCTCATGCTCGCCCTTCGCCAGTCGCGCAGCGCCCTGTTCACCACGCTTTCCAGCGCCATGCGCAACGCCCGCTAGGCCGGCAATCACCGGCCTCAAAAGCTCACCTGCCGACATCGCCGACGCATGCTCCTCAAGCACTGCCTGAAGGCTCGTCCTGCGATAGAGGTCGAGATTGGCGGTAAGTCTGCCGAGCTTCGCGCTCGCTTCCTCGGGCGTCACCGTGTCGATGTCGAGCAGCAGGTCGGCGACGCCGATCCGCTTGGCAAGTTCCTTGGTCTTGAATTCATAGGCAATCGGCAGCACCGGCGTGCCGACGCAGAGCGACATGATCATCATGTGCATGCGCGTTGCGACGACGAAGTCGAAGCCTTTCACCAGTGCCATCAGTTGCTCCGGCGTGTGGAACGAAGCGTCCACGCTGACATGCTTGGCGATCTCCGGATCGAGTTCGGCAACGATAGCCCGCGCCGTCTTGGAATCATCATGGGCGTATTCCGGCACGCCCTGGCAGGTGGAGACGAAGGTGACCTCCTTGGCGTGGTCCCTGACCAGGATGGTCGCGATCGCGCGGATCGAGTCGATGTAGCGGCGCATGCCGCCCTCGCCGTCGCTGACATAGTTCCAGTGACGGACGGAAATGGCGACGCGGCCGGTGACGGTCGCCGACTGGCAGGAGGCCAGAATTTTTCCGATCCTGTCAGTATCGGCCAGGGCAAAGACGGCGTCGGCCACGACGTGGCATTTGCCGGGGTCTTTCACCATGTCCACAATGTGGCCTCGCGAACGTTCGTCGCGCAGCAGGATGAGCGGGCTCCGGTCGAAGATCGGGCTCAACTCCTGGCGATTGTAACTTTTGTTGAACGGGCCGAGCGATTGCGTGAAGAAGACGGGGTCCTTGCCCAGAATCGCGTCGATCCGGAATTGATTAAGTCGCCGTTCCAGATTGTAAGTCTCGACAAGATAGGTTCCGCCTGTCGTGACCACGAGGTCGGCGTCTTTGTAGATATCGAGACCACGGCGATTGCTTGAGCTGAACAAACGCCCGAGAACGCCGCGGGTGCCGAACCGCCGCAGGGCATTGAGGACGAGCCGATTGTAGATCGGCTTGAACAGGTTCTTCAGCCCGCTGCCGTATTTGTAGCGGAACAGCGATTCCGACAGCAGCTTGTGGAATTCGAGATCAGGATACTCTTTCCTTGTGTAGAGCCTCGCCGCCACCTCCGGCTGGCTGTCGAAGACGTAGAACTGGATATCGTCTTGCACGATCGTCTTGAAAACATGGCGGATCGCCAGGAGAATCGCTGCATCCCCGGTATTCAGGCAGACGGTGTTTTCAACCGCGATCTTCATGGAATGACCTCATTTCGTGAGTAGTCCCGTGCTTCCATCGACGGGTGCGAAGGGGCGGATTGCAGGCGGGTTGGCCGAAAATGCTGCACGCCAAGGATGGTCCTCGCGTCGTGATTATTGGCGCGCAGCCCGTTGGCAGGCCAACGCGCGGTCCATGTGGCCCAAGCAGAGCGAGATTAACCTATCGATTTTGCAGTGCAACAAAAAACGGGGATCTTTGCTACGCTGCAACCAAAAATGTTGCGATGCAGCAAGAGCTGTACTAGCATTGTCGCGGGCGGGCCAACAGCGGTCGAGTTTTCATGCTGCATGTCTTGTACTTGGTACACGACGTCTCCGACCCGGCAGTGCGCCGGCGGATCATAATGCTCAAGGCAGGCGGCGCCCAGGTTACGCTGGCGGGCTTTCGTCGTACGGCAAGCGCAGTTGCTGATGTCGAGGGCTTGCAGCCGATCGATCTCGGCCCGACTCGTGATGGCCGATTCGCCCAACGTCTGGCCGCGATCATGAAGGCAGTCGTCTCGACCGGCTCGAAGCTGGGCTCAATGCCACGGCCCGACCTCATTATCGCGCGCAATCTGGAAATGCTGGCGCTTGCCCGCCGCGCCAGGTCGGCTTTCCAGGCAACGGTGCCGATCGTCTACGAGTGCCTGGATATCCATCGCCTGCTGCTTCGCGACGATCCGCTGGGCTGGGCGATGCGCGGCGCAGAACGCTTCCTGGCCAGGGATGTGAAGCTTCTGGTGACCAGCTCTCCGGCCTTCATCGCCAACTATTTCAAGCCGTTCGGACAGATTGCCGCCCCGGTCGAACTGCTCGAAAACAAGTATTTCGAGCCAGCCGCGGCCTCGCTGGATGACCGCGCGGCGCCGGAGAACCCCGTTGCGCCGCCTTGGCGGATCGGCTGGTTCGGGGCGCTTCGCTGCCGTCGCTCCCTGGAGCTTCTGGCCGAATTTTCGCGCCGCCTCGACGGCCGCTTTGAAATCGTCCTCAGGGGCCGCCCGGCGCTGTCCGAATTTCCCGATTTCCACGGTTTCGTCGAATCGGAACCCTGGCTCTCGTTTGGCGGGACCTACCGCAATCCCGAGGATATGGCGGCGATCTATCGCGAGGTCCACTTTTCCTGGGCCATCGACTTTTTTGAGCAGGGCCTGAACTCCGAATGGCTGCTGCCCAATCGGCTCTATGAGGGCTGCCGCTTCGGAGCCGTGCCGATTTCGATGGAAGCCACCGAAACCGGCCGGTTCCTCGACCGGCAAGGCATAGGGGTTCTTTTGCCAGAAGCCACGCCCGAGGCGCTCGAAGCCGCCGTCGGCACGATGGAGCAGCATCGGTTCGAGACATTGAGGGCGCGTGTTCTCGCCCGCAATCCGCGCATCTGGAGCTACGACCGCGCCGATTGCCGGGCGCTCGTCGAAAAGCTCCGCGGGCTGACTGCGGCTCCCGGTCCATATGCTGCCGAAGCATTGGCATAGAAGGACTGCCGATGACGCAAACCGAAATTCCATCCTGCATGATCGTGGTTCCGTGCCTGAACGAAGCGGCCCATATCGGCGCGTTGCTTCGAGAGCTCCGCCCTGCGGCCGAGAGGCTGGGCGCCGTGATCATCGTTGCCGATGGCGGCAGCACGGACGGCACCAGGCCGATCGTCGCGGACATCGCCGCAAAAGATCAGCGGGTGATCCTGCTGCACAATGAAAAGCGCTTGCAGAGCGCGGCAATCAATCTCGCCGTCGCCAGGTTCGGGGAAGGCGTCGACTATCTCATTCGCATCGACGCGCATGGCGGCTATCCAGCGGATTATTGCGACCGGCTGGTCGAAGAAGCGCAAGCCACCGGTGCGGATTCGGTCGTCGTCTCAATGCTGACCAGCGGCAGCGGCATGGTTCAGAAAGCAGCGGCAGCGGCGCAGAACTCCAGGCTCGGCACCGGCGGCTCCAAGCACCGGCATCTTTCGGCGGGGGAATGGGTCGATCATGGCCACCACGCACTGATACGGATATCGGCCTTCACCGCGGTCGGCGGCTATGACGAAACCTTCAGCCACAATGAGGATGCCGAACTCGACTATCGGCTCCGCCAGGCCGGCTACCGCATCTGGATGACCGGCAAGACGCAAATGGTCTACTACCCGCGCTCCTCGCTGAAGGGCCTCTATTTTCAATATCTCGGCTATGGCCGTGGCCGGGCGAAGAACGTTCTCAAGCACCGCATGATCCCGAAGATCCGGCAGATGGTGCCGCTTCTAGTGTTCCCCGTGGTTCTTCTCGCCGCCTTTTCCTTCGTCCACTGGCTGGCGGCCGTGCCGCTTTTGCTATGGGCGTCGGTCTGCCTCGGCTACGGCTTTTGGACCGCCGTCAGCCAGCGCAAAGCCGACATTGCGCTGGCCGGGGTCTCGGCAATGGTCATGCATTTCGGCTGGTCGGTCGGTTTCTGGCTGCAACTGCTCGCACCGCGACCGCAGCGCGGGGTAGCGTGATGGACCCGGTCAGGAAAAATCGAAGCATCGATATCTGCGTCTGCACATTTCGCCGGCCGGAGCTTGCCGACACGCTTCGCTCCATAGCGGCCATGGATATGCCCGCGGGATTCGACGTCGGTGTTATCATCGCGGACAACGACGATACGCCGACGGCCGAACAGATGGTGACGACGCTGGCTGCGGAGTTGAAGCTGCCGGTGACCTACCGGCACGCCCCGGCCCGCAACATCTCGATCGCGCGCAACGCTTGCCTCGATACCAGTGCGGCGGATTTCGTCGCCTTTATCGACGATGACGAGACGGCCACCGCTGGCTGGCTTGCCGAACTGGTGGCGACGGCGGAAGCAACAGGTGCTGCGACGGTGCTTGGGCCGGTGCAAGCCCGTTACCTGCCGGATGCGCCCGCCTGGATGCGCAAAGGCGATTTCCACTCGACCTTGCCGGTCTGGGTGAGCGGCGAAATCCGCACCGGCTACACCTGCAACGTCCTGCTCAGGATTGGCGCTGAGAGCCTGCGCGGCCGGCGCTTCAGCCTGGCGCGTGGCCAGACCGGCGGCGAAGATACGGAATTCTTCGACCAGATGGTCAAGGCCGGCGGCCGCATCGCCTTTTCGCCGGAGGCTTGGGTCGACGAAGCGGTGCCACCTGCCAGGGCGGCATTCGACTGGCTCGGCCGCCGCCGGTTCCGCGTTGGGCAGACGCATGGTCATCTTCTGGGGCGCAACGCACACGGCCTTGCCCGGCTCAAGCAGGTCGGCATTGCCGCGGCAAAGGCCGCCTACAGTTTCCTGTCGGCAATTCCGGTCGCCATCGACCCCGTACGTCGGAACCGCAGCGTGCTTCGCGGCATTATGCATGTCGGCGTCGTCAGCGGCCTCGTCGGGGTTCGTGAAATCCGCCAATACGGCCTGTCTTCGCCGCAGCAAGGGGGCAAGCGTGCAGCCTGACGTGAGCTTCGTGATTGCCGCCTACAATGCCGAGGCGACCATCGATCGGGCGATTGCCAGCGCCGTCGCCCAGCGCAATATCAGCGTCGAGGTCATCGTCGTCGACGACAAGTCGCGCGACCGGACGCTCGACCTGGCAAGATCCTACCCCGAAGACATCGTACGCGTTGTCGCGCTTGAGCAAAACCGTGGCCCCGGCGGCGCCAGGAATGCCGGCCTTGAGCTTGCACGCGGCAGGTGGGTCGCGGTCCTCGATTCCGACGACGCGGTCTATCCCGGGCGACTCTGCACCATGATCGAGCGCGCGGAGAAAGCGGGCGCCGAGATCGCGGTCGATAATCTGCAGGTCGTTCGCGAGGATGGCGTTGCCGAAGAGACGATGTTCCCGGCTGACTATCTGGAAGGCCTCGGTGAAATCTCGCTGGTAGATTTCATCAGCGGCAATGTCCTCTTCGAATCGAGGTTCAATCTCGGCTACCTCAAGCCGATCTTCCAGCGCCGGTTCCTGAACGAGAACGGGCTTCGTTACGATGAAAGCCTGATCATTGGCGAAGACTATATCCTCCTGGCCAGTGCTCTGGCTAAAGGCGGCAAATGCGTCGTCGAGCCGACGACGGGCTATATCTACCACATTCGCACCGGTTCCATCTCCCGGGTGCTCGAACTTCATCACGTCGAGGCGATGCGCAGGGCCGATGCCACCTTCGCCGCGACCCATTCCATGGATGCTGCGGCCGAGGCGGCGTTCGCCAGGCGCGCTCGCAGCCTGCGGCGGGCGGCATCATTCCTGTCGCTGGTTCAGCACATCAAGGCGCGGTCGCCGCTCAAGGCGATATGGACGGCGCTCAGCGATCCGGCGGCGGTTCGGCATATGAGCATGCCGATCGCCGTCCGGCTGCGAAGGGTAGCGGCACAGTTTGCCGTAGTGGCGGGGAGGTGAAGGGCTGCAGGTGAATGAAGACAGTTTCGCCGCCTGCGACAGGGTTGAAATCGATCTCCTCAGAAGGAACATGCAATGAAAAAAGTCAGGAAGGCAGTCATACCGGTGGCGGGGCTCGGAACGCGGTTCCTGCCGGCGACCAAGTCCATGCCGAAGGAAATGCTGCCGGTGGTCGACAGGCCTGTCGTGCAATATGCGGTTGACGAGGCGTTCGAGGCCGGCATCGAGCACATCGTCTTCGTCACCGGCCGCAACAAGGCGGTGATCGAGGACTATTTCGACCTGCATCCTGAACTGATCGGAACCCTGGAGCAGAGCGGCAAGAAGGCGCAACTCGAATCGCTTGAAAGCCTGCTTCCCGTCGCCGGCGCGACGAGCTTCATCCGCCAGCAGTCGCCGCAAGGCCTCGGCCATGCCGTCTGGTGCGCGCGCGAAGTCATCGGTGACGAGCCCTTCGCATTGCTTTTGCCGGACATGGTGTCCTTCGGCGGGCGTGGCTGTCTCGCCGAAGTCGCTGATCTTTACGCACGGACTGGCGCAAACGTCATCGCCGTCGAGCGTTGCGATCCGACCGAGACCAGCAAATACGGCATTGTCGGGCGCGGCGCTGATGTCGGCACGGGCTTCGAGGTAACGGCCATGGTCGAAAAGCCGGCTCCTGCCAACGCGCCGTCGAACTTCTACATCAACGGCCGCTACATCCTGCAGCCCGAGATATTCTCGTTGCTTGCCAGCCAGCAACGCGGCGCCGGAAACGAGATCCAGCTGACCGACGCAATGGTGCGTCTCGCACAGACCCAGGCCTTCTTCGCCCAGCCTTTCGACGGCCGCATGTTCGACTGCGGTTCGAAGGAGGGTTTCATCCAGGCCAATATCGCTTTCGCGCTGGCGCGGGAGGACATGAAGGGCCCGATCTTCGAGATGCTGCAGGAATTCGTCCGGTCGCATCAGCGTCGGGAAGAAGCCGCATAATGTCCATTTTTTCGAGGCATTGTGGGTGCGGCTGATGACGCAGGACAGGCCGTTGCGCCGCGCGTAACGCGCACTGTGTCCGGCGCAAGGTTTGCACCCTATGTCCCGACCTTCGAGGCGGTAGCGCCTGCAAACTAGAATTGGACCGAAGATGAACTATGCCAATTTTCCTGTCGACAAGAGGACGCCATTGCCGGCTTCTAATGCGGCAAACGCCGAAGACTTCATCGACATCGAGCGCCTGCTTGGCATGGCCGCGCGGCAGGCGAAAGTGGTTGCCGCCTGCGCCGTCATCGGTCTCTTTCTCGGCGTGCTCTATTTGCAGACGACGCCTCCTACCTATGTGGCGACGAGCAGCGTGCTGATCGACGAAGGATTGAACAAGGTCGTCGACGACATTTCGGCGGCGTCGGTCAGCATGCAGACCGACTCCGCCGTTCTGAGCCAGATCGAAATACTACAGTCGGCCAGGCTGGCTGGGGTGGTCGTCGACAAGCTGAAGCTCGATCAGAACGACGCTTTCATGAACCCTCCGACATCGGCCCTGTCGAAGGTTGCTGGCTTTGTGCGCGGTATCGTCCAGTCTGTCCGCCCCAAGCGCGCCGCTAGCACAACCGATGTCACTCAGCTTGATGCTGCGACGCGTGACGCGATCACCGCATCCTCATCGCCCCGTGACTACGCAATCTTCAAACTGCAGACCCAACTCGATGCCGAGCGGATCGGCCGGAGCTTTGTGATCAGCATCTCCTTTCAGGCGACCGATCCGGCGCTTGCGACCGCCATCACCAAGGCCTATGCCGATGCCTATCTAGCCGATCAACTTGATGCCAGCTTCGACGCGACCGAGCGGGCGGCGGTCTGGCTGCAAGGCCGGCTGACCGAGCTTCGTGAGAGCTCCCAGGCGGCTGCACTGGCGGTCGAAAAGTTCAGGGCCGAACACGGATTGGCCGTCAATGACGGCCAGCTGATCAGCGACAAGCAATTGTCCGATCTCAACACCCAGCTGATCGTCGCGCAGGCCGATACCGCACGTGCCGGCGCCCGCTATCAGCAGTACAAGTCGATCGTCGAAAGCGGGTCGGACAATGCGTTCAAGGACGCTGCGATATCGAACGACCAACCGAGCAGCTCGGTCATCACGACGCTGAAGAACCGCTATCTCACCGTATCCAAGCGGCAGCAGGATGTCGAAGCCAATTTCGGCCCGCAACATCCGCAGGCCGTCGCGCTCGCCAAGGAGAAGGCCGACATATCGGCGCAGATTTTCGGCGAGCTGAAGCAACTGACCGAAAGCTACCGCAACGAATACGAGGTCGCTCTGGCGCGCGAAACCGCGCTCCGCGCAAATGTCGCCTTGGCGGCTGGCAAGAGCTCCATCGACAACCAGTCGCAGGTCAAGCTGCGTGAGCTGGACCAAAAGGCGACGGCGCTGTCGACGCTCTACCAGACGTTCCTGAACCGCTATGAGGAGGCCGCCCAGCAGCAATCCTTCCCGGTCGGCAAGATCCGGGTCATCTCGGACGCGACGATGCCGCAGTCGGCCGCAACCCCGCGCACAGCCATCGTGCTGGGGCTTTCGCTGGCGCTTGGCATGATGCTGGGGGCAGGGGTTGGTGGCCTGAATGAATTCAGGGAACGCTTCTTCAGGACCGGCGAGGATGTCCGCGACCGTGTGGGCCTCAAATTCCTCGGCTACCTGCCCGTCATCGGCAAGCCTGGCAAGGATGACCAGCGCAATGGCGGTCAGCCTGACGTCAAAGTCGTTGAATCCAAGTCCGCCAAGTCCTCCAAATCCCAGCCCTCCAAAACATTGTCGGCAGCCGAAAAACGTGCGCGGATGCGGGTAACCGTCGATGCCCCGGCATCGATGTTCTCCGAGACGCTGCGCAACGCCAAGATCGCCTTCGACGTCGTCATGGAAGGCCAGGGCAGCCGGGTCATCGGCGTGGTCTCGGTGCTTCCCGGCGAGGGCAAGTCGACGGTGGCGGCCAATCTTGCCGGGCTGCTTGCCGTCAACGGATCGAAAACGCTGCTGATCGATGGCGACCTGCGCAATCCCGGCCTCAGCCGCAGCCTCGGTATGGAGGCCGAGCAGGGCCTGATGGAAGCTGTGGTGAGCGGGCAGACATGGCAGTCGGTCGGCAAGATCGACCGGCAGACCAAGCTGGCTATCATCCCGGCCGTCCTGCGTGGCCAGTTTTCGCATACCAGCGAGCTTCTGTCTTCAGCCGGCATGCGGCGTTTCATCGATAACGCCAAGGAAACCTTCGAATACATCATCGTCGATCTGCCGCCGCTCGGGCCTGTCGTCGACGCCAAGGCCTTCGCTCCGCTTGTCGACGGCTTCGTGCTGGTCACCGAGTGGGGACGCACGCCGCGTGCGATGGTGCAATCCATGCTCAGCTCGGAGCCCTACATCGCCAAGAAGATCATTGGCGCGGTGCTGAACAAGGTCGAACTGAAGAAGCTGGCCAAATATGGCGCGATCGGCGGCTCGGAAAAATTCTTCGACAAATATTCGAGCTACTATCTGGAAAAATCGGAAGCGCGCACCAGGGCAGCCGCCTGAGCGACGACATCGCGCTCAGGAAAATATCAACCTGGCGCGGTTGTCGACGATCCTGAGGGCGGTCAGCTGGCCGGTTTGGAAGGCGCCGGTGTCTATGCCAAGCCGGCGTCCCTCGAGCTTCGGAGTGTCGACCGGCGTATGTCCGTGCACGACATAGCGGTCGAGAAGATGCGCAGCGTCGAAGAAGTCCGAACGGATATTCAGCAGGTCGTCCTCGTCCTGCGCGGCGAGGTCGATGCCGGGCCTGATGCCGGCATGGACGAACACGAATTTCGCCGAACAGACCATGACCGGCAGCGCGCGCATGAAGCTAATGTGGTCGGCTGGAATGACTTCCCGAATGCGCTTGTCGACCTCCTCGCTTGACCCATAGAGATCGGCCATGCGCGACGGGTCGACGCCGTAGGAAAACAGCGTTTGCAGGCCGCCTATCGCCAGCCACGACTCTCTCGAAATGATCCCGTCGACGTAGTTCAGCATCACGACTTCGTGGTTGCCGGCAAGGCAGATGCGCTGGAAATCACGGAGCGGTGGCGCCAGCAGATGATCGAGCACACGCGCCGACTGGGGTCCACGATCGACGTAGTCGCCAAGCATGATTATGAGCTTGCGCCCTTCGAAGGGCGCCGAATCGAGCACGATCTTCTGCTCCAGGGCGCGGAGTTCCTTGTAGCAGCCATGCACGTCGCCGATCGCATAGACGACTGCGCCCCGCATATCGATCTCCAGCCGCTGGCGTGCCGCGGCCTGGGGCTTTCTCGATCGCTGGAACAGGGTCACGTATGGCGTCTCGCATGGCTGTGGGTGCGTCTCGATTCCGAAACAACATGACGACACCGCGCGTGGATACCACGTCCGGCGCCGGTCGTTCCATACCGGAGCTTCGGACGCAACTCGGCTTCGGCGCCCATTACAGGCCGATGCCGCGGCGGTTCAGCGCGGCGGTGATCTCGTCGAGGATGGCCGGGTCGTCGATCGTTGCCGGCATGGCCCATTCCTCCTTGTCGGCGATCTTCTGCATGGTGCCGCGCAGGATCTTGCCGGAGCGCGTCTTCGGCAGGCGCTTGATCGTCACCACCGTCTTGAAGGCAGCGACCGGGCCGATCCGTTCGCGCACTAGGGTGACAACCTCGTTTTCGATGATGCCGGCGTCGCGGTCGACGCCGGCATTCAGCACGACGAAGCCGAGTGGAACCTGGCCTTTCATAGCATCGGCAATACCGACGACGGCGCATTCGGCGACGTCGGGATGCGCGGCCAGAATCTCCTCCATGGCGCCGGTCGATAGCCGGTGGCCGGCGACATTGATGATGTCGTCGGTGCGAGCCATGACATAGAGATAGCCGTCCTCGTCCATCATGCCGGCATCCGCGGTTTTGTAGAAGCCGGGGAACTCGTCGAGATAGGCTTGGCGAAACCGCTCGTCGGCATTCCACAGCGTCGGCAGGCAGCCGGGGGGCAACGGCAATCTCACCACGACATTGCCAAGCGTACCACGCTTGACCTCATGCCCGGCATCGTCGAGCACGCGGATGTCATAACCGGGCATCGGCACGCCGGGCGAGCCGTATTTGACCGGCAACAGGCCCAGTCCGGCGGGGTTGATGGTCATCGGCGAGCCGGTCTCGGTCTGCCACCAATGGTCGATCACCGGCAAGGTCAATTTCTGCTCCGCCCATTTGATGGTTTCGGGATCGGCGCGCTCGCCGGCGAGGAACAGCGTCCGGAATTTGGACAGGTCGTATTTCGGGACGAATTCGCCCTTCGGGTCCTGTCCTTTGATGGCGCGAAAGGCGGTTGGCGCGGTGAACAGCGCGACGACGCCATGCTCGGCGATCACACGCCAATAGGTGCCGGCATCGGGCGTGCCGACCGGCTTGCCCTCGAACAGGATCGTTGTGCAGCCATGCAGCAGCGGGCCGTAGACGATATAGGAATGGCCGACCACCCAGCCGACATCGGAAGCCGCCCAGAACACTTCGCCCGGTTTGACGCCGAACTCGTTTTCCATCGACCATTTCAGCGCGACCATATGGCCGCCATTGTCACGCACGATTCCCTTCGGCTGGCCGGTCGTGCCCGACGTGTAGATGATGTAGAGCGGATCGGTGGCAAGCACCGGAACACAGTCGACATTGGCACCCGCGGCCCGCTCCCGCGCCACGGCGTCGGCATAGTCGATATCGTGGTTTTCCCTGAGTTCGCAGCGCAGTTGGTCGCGCTGCAGGATAAGGCAGCTTTCCGGCTTGTGCCGCGACATCTCGATCGCCTTGTCGAGCAGCGGCTTATAGGCAACCACGCGCCCTGGCTCCAGGCCGCAGGAAGCGGAGATGATCAGCTTCGGCTTGGCGTCGTCGATGCGGGTGGCGAGCTCATGCGAGGCAAAGCCGCCGAAGACCACCGAATGCACGGCGCCGATCCGCGCACAGGCAAGCATGGCGAAGGCTGCTTCCGGCACCATCGGCATGTAGATGATTACGCGATCGCCTTTTTGGATGCCACGATTCTTGAGCACCGAGGTCAGCGCGATCACCTCGCGCTTCAACTCGGTATAGGTGAACTTCCTGATTGTGCCGGAAATCGCGCTGTCATGGATCAACGCGATCTGGTCGGCACGGCCGCCCGCCACATGACGATCGACGGCATTGAAGCAGGTGTTGCACGAGGCGCCAATGAACCACCTGCCATAGACGCCGGCATTGGCGTCGAACACCGTCTCAAAGGGCGAGAACCAGTCGATTTCGCCCGCGGCATCGGCCCAGAATTTTTCCGAGTCGCGTTTCCAGTCGTCATAGACCTCGTGGTAGCGTGACGCCATCCAGCTTCCTCCCCAGGAATGTTTGCTGTCCTTGAAATAGCGTATGCTGGTTTGTGTAACCATGTATTTGTGCGTTTCGTTTGCCGTCGTTAACTTGGCCGCAAGTGCGGGTCATGGTGGTCTGGGGGCCGGTATCGTTCGAATTTTCGGCATTAGGGGCAGGGCGCGATGAAATTGCGATATGAGCTTGGGTTTGCCGCGGTTGCGACGCTGGCGGTGGTGCTCGCTTCAGCTGCTCAGGCAGGCGACGCGGCGGCTCGGCGCGTCATCGGCTTTTCGCCAGACGGCAACTACTTCGCCTTCGAACAGTACGGCACGCTCGATCCCGGTGCTTCGGATTCGGGCTGGTCGGAGATCGACATCATCGACACGCGGACCGATGAGTTCGTCGGCGGCAAGCCGATCGTCATCGCCGACGAGACGGAGGATTCGACATTGACGCTTGCGCAGGCGAGGGCACAGGCCGCCGAACTGGCGGCGCCCTTGCTGGCCAAATATGCCATCGCGCCGCGCGGCGAGCGGACTGCCTTGGACAGGTTCACCTTTCCCGACGACATGGTCGCCTACAATGACATTGCGCGCCTCGAGCAGGTTTCGCAAAAATGGCTTTCGCCGGCCTATGACGAGCTTGGCACCATCCAGCTCGAGCAGATCCGTGCCGACAGCACGGCGGATTGTTCAGCGAGTTTCGACGCGACGCTGCAAGGCGAAACGACCGGCAAGGCGCTCGGCTTTCGCCTGACGCTGCAGGGTCAGGACGGCAAGCCGATCAAGCTGCTGCATGAGGACAAGGCGGTGCCCGGTTCGAGGAATTGCCCGACTTCCTACAGCCTGTCGGAATCTTACGCATTCACCCCGGATGGAAAACCGGGCGTGCTTGCGGTGCTCGTGCAGCGCTTCAGCCAGGGATTTGAAGGGCGCGACCGCCGTTTCATCGCCGTGACTGGCCAGGCGCACTGAGGCAACGCGCTGAGACGTAGTCCGCTACCCGAGTTTGTTGTCCCTAAAGCGGGAGGGCAGCGAGCATAAGTCCGACCCCGCCGACGATCAGCAAGGCGGCTGCCAGCACCTTTCCATGGCGCTCGAAACCCGTCGGCGCCCGATCCCAATTGTAACGCATGCTCGAACTCCCCAAACCCGCAGATTCTTTATCTTACGCAGGGTGAGGAGGGCAACCTGTCTGGCGATGCGCGGCGTTGCCGATACCGGTCTTGTCACCGACTATTTCTGGGGCATTCTCCGCCGCTACATGCCCCAGCGCAGCGCGGCCGTATGTACCGGTGCATCCCACCAAATAGCCGCCTCGTCGTCGAGCATGCTCAGCGTGATCGAACAGCCGGCCATATCGAGCGAGGTCACATAGGACCCGACCAGCGACCGGATCACCGTCACGCCGTGCTTCTCGAAGATTTTGCGGGCGCTGTTGTACATCAGATAAAGCTCCATCAACGGTGTGCCGCCAAAGCCGTTGACGAAGAGTAGCGCCTGGCCTCTGGCACCGTCGCCCAGGTCACCCAGGATTGCGGTACAGATCTCCTCGGCGATAGCATCGGCGCTTTTCAATGTGTCGCGCCGCCTCCCAGGCTCGCCGTGGATGCCGACCCCGAACTCCATCTCGCCGTCGCCGATATCGAAGGTCGGCTTGCCCGCCGCCGGCACGGTGCAACTGGTCAGCGCCACGCCCATCGAGCGCGTCGCGCCGTTGACGCGCTCGCCGAGCGCCTTCAACGGCTCCAGTGCCATGCCTTGTTCGGCCGCCGCGCCGACGATTTTCTCGACCACCAGCGTGCCGGCGACGCCGCGCCGGCCGGTGGTGTAGGACGAGTTTTCGACCGCAACGTCGTCATTGGTCACGATTTGCATCACGCCTTCCGACATTTCAGCGGCCATGTCGAAATTCATCACGTCGCCCTCGTAGTTCTTGACGATGAACAGGCAGCCGGCGCCCGTATTGACGACTTCGGCCGCCGCCATCATCTGGTCAGGCGTTGGCGAGGTGAATACCTGGCCGGGGCAGGCCGCATCCAGCATGCCGTGCCCGACGAACCCGCCATGTAGCGGCTCGTGACCCGAGCCGCCGCCGGAGATCAGCGCCACCTTGCCCGGTGTGAGCAGCTTGCGGCGGACAAATCTGTGTTCCGCGCCAAGCGCCAGGATATCGGCATGCGCGGCAACGAAGCCGTCGAGGCTCTCGGTCAGCACCGTATCGACCGAATTCAAAAATTTCTTCATGGCCGTCCTCCCGAAATAGCCCAGCGTCAGCTGCCCTTGCCGGCAATGCTGGTGATCTTCTGGATGAAATCGTTGACCGCCCGGTCGAGCGCCGCGTTCTGCTTGTCGTCGCCGAAATCGGGAACGATCAGCGAGACATGGCGTGTCTTGCGCAAGCCTGCGGCCAGCGACATCTTTCCCGGATGCGCCCGATGGTAGGCCTCAAGGAAATGATCGCGTTCGGCCGGGCTGAAATGGCAGACGGAGAAGATAGCCGGCAAATGCTTCGACGGGATCGGCGTCGAATAGGCCGGGCTGGAAATCTGCGTGACGAAGCTGCGATGCTTGCCCAGCGCATCGGCGAGGCGCTGGCGCATGCCGGACGGGCGCTGGTCGATCACCTGCGACAGGATCGTCTTGTAGGCGCGGATCGCCTCTTCGGGGCCGGATTGCGGCGCCTTGTCTGCCATACCGGGGCCTAGATCGAAACGTCCGCGATGGCCGCCTTGGCCATCGCGAGTTGGGCGGGAGCGACGGAGAGGTCACGCAGGCCGGTTTCGAGCAGCGCCGGGATCGAGGCGGGGTCGCCGCCGGCATCGCCACACAGGCTGACCGGGATATTATGCTCGCGGCCGAAGGCGGCAACCGAGGCGATCAGCCGGAGCACGGCCGGATGCCTGACGGAATTCAAATGTGCGACCGACGCATTGTCGCGCGCGGCGGCCATCACGTATTGGGTCAAATCATTCGAACCGATCGAGAAGAAAGCGGCCTTGGCGAATGCCTCCGGTGCGATGGCCACCGACGGCACCTCGACCATGATGCCAAGCGGCGGCATTTTGTGCGCGATGCCGCGCGCCAAAAGGTCAGCCTGCTCCTCAGCGAACAGCGCGGTGGCGTGTTCATACTCTTCCGGAACGGCGATCATCGGGAACATCACCTTCAGATTGCCGTGCATGGCGGCACGTAGCAAGGCGCGGATCTGCACACGAAAGACCGCCGGACGCATCAGCGACAGCCTGATCCCGCGCAGGCCAAGGAATGGATTACCTTCCTCGACGGTCAGGCCCGGCACAGGTTTATCGCCGCCCGCATCGACAGTACGGATCGTCACCGGCCTGTCGCCTGCCCATTCCAGCACTCTACGGTAGGCGCGATATTGCGTCTCCTCGTCCGGCAGCGTCTTGCCGAACAGGAATTCGGTCCGCATCAGCCCGACACCGTCGCACGCCGCAGCATCGATGCGGTCGACATCGGACGGATCGGCAATATTCACCTGCACGTGGACCGCTATGCCGGTCTTCGTTGCTGCCGGCCTTGTCAAATAGGCTGCCGCTTTGTCGCGATGCGCCGCGAAAGACGACGACGATCGCCGGAATGCGTCGATCTCCACTTTCGAAGGCGCCAACACGATGCCGCCATGTTCGGCATCGAGCAGTGCGATTCCGGCAAGGTGAGCCGGCGAAGCACCGGGCCCGGCTACCCCACGCGCTACGAGCCCCAACCCCACCACCATTGGCACGCCGCGTGAGCGTGCCAGCATTGCGACATGACTTGCGGCACTTCCGGCCGTAAGTGCTATGCCGCCGCCGGCACTCCAGTCGGTTTCGAGGAAGCGCGTCGGTGCGATATCCTCGCCGTAGAAGATCGCACCTGCCGGCGCGGCAATGTCGCCGCCCCCGGCAAGCGCGCGTAGCACCTGGTCGCGTATGTCGCGCATGTCGGCCGCGCGCGCCCGGAAATAGTCCTGCTCGGATGTTTCATAGCCGGCTATCTCGGCGTCGAGCGCTTTTCGCCAAGCCACATCAGCAGCCATGCCCTCGGCAATTCGCTCAAAGGCCGGGCCGGTCAGCGCGTCGTCCTCCAGCATGGCGAGCTGGAATTCGAGGATACCGGCCGCCTCGCTGTCGCTGGTTTCCATCAATGTCGCGAGCCGGCCTGCGGCAATGGAGATGGCGGCCTCAAGCGCCGCCTTCTCGTCCGCGGCAGTCGCCTTGCGGACATAACGCACAGCAGCCTGGTCCAGATTGAACAGCGGCCCCTCGGCATAGCCGGCCGATGCCGAAATGCCCTGCAGCCTAAGCGGTTCGGGCATGGTCCTTGCCTTCGTCGAAATCGCGCCGCACCAGCTCGACCAGTGCGCCGACCGCCTCGCCGGCGCCGTCCCCTTTGGCTCTGATATGCAGGACAGTGCCTTTCGGCGCTTTGGCCGCCATCACCTTGACGATGCTCTTGGCGTCGAACCATGGCCCGTTGGCGGCGAGCGCAATCTCGACGTCGGCCGAAAACGTCTTGGCAAGCTTGGTGAACTTCACCGAAGGACGCGCATGCAGTCCCACCTCATGGGTGATCAGGACGCTGGCTTCGGCTGCTGCGGACATGCTTGTCAAAATTCCCGTTCGTTCACGACGGCGACAATTCGTGCGCCGTCGCCACCACTTCCCTGAGCGAGGCGCCGCCGGAAGCCTCGGTCGCCGCCATCACCGCGCCTTCGACGATCGGCGCATTGCAGACAATGATCTTCTGGGCGCGTGGTTCGCCGATCATCTCGACCGCCATCTCGCTATTGGTCTCGGCACCGCCGAGATCGACGAGGATCGCGACCCCCGCCTCCGACCAGGCCTTGTCGATGGCGTCCATGATCGCCTCGACATTGGTTCCCAGCCCGCCATGGCCGTTTCCCCCGCACCATGCAAGCGGCACTTCGTTGCCGACCATCTGCCGCACCATGTCGGCGGTGCCTTCGGCGACCAGCGGCGAATGCGATACGATGACGATGCCGACATTGCTCATGCGCGCCTCTCGATTGCCTCGGCTACGGCCCGCACCAGAAGCGCAGTCGAGCGTGCGCCGGCATCCATATGACCGATCGAACGGTCGCCAAGGAACGAGGCGCGCCCACGCAGCGCCTTCATCGGCACGGTCGCGTCGGCCGCGTTGTCGGCGATCTCGACGATGTCCGCTGCCGTCTTTCCCTGCAGCAGGGCCTCATGCACCGGCTGCAGCACGTCGAGCATGGTTTTTTGCCCGGCCTGCGACTTGCCTCTGGCTGCAACCGCTTTGATCGCCTTGCCGAAGGCCGCCGCCAGGTCGGCGCGACCTGGCGCGGCGGAAATCTCCTTGCCGAGCGCCATGAACAGCGTGCCGAACAACGGACCGGAGGCTCCGCCGACGGTCATCACCAGTTTGGTGCCGATCGCCTTCAGCGCCTCGGGCAACGGCTTTGCCGCAAACGCGCCGGCCTCGGCCCGCACTGCCTCGAAGCCGCGTTTCATGTTGAGCCCATGGTCGCCGTCGCCGATGGCCTGGTCGAGACTGGTCAGCTCGTCGGCATGTGCGGCGATCGTGTTTGCCGCCGCCTCGATCAGCCTGGAAATATCCGCTGCCGCCATATCACCCATGCTCCTGGCCCCTGCGCTGCCGGCAGTACGAGAAAATTGCATATCCGGCAATTGAAGCATTTTTTTCCCCAGTCAAGCGGGTTCGAGCAACGCAGCGAGGGCAGTGAAGACCTCGGCGACGGCAAAGGCGCCGGGGTCGACCACGCCGTCGAGCTGGCTGCCAATATAGGCGGACCGCCCGGCCTTGGCCTTGCGCATGGCAGCGGTGGCCTCGGCTCCGCGTTGCGCCGCGACCGCCGCATCTTCCAGACTCCCCCTATCCAGCGCCCTCAAGGCGGGTTCCAGGGCATCGATCATCGTGCGATCGCCGACCCTCGCTCCACCATAGAAGGACATCCGATCGAGGCCGGCGAGAAGCGCCTTGGGAAGCGTTTCGCCAGACTCCAGCGCCTGCGCGGCGGCGGTGAAGAAGATCGACAACAGCACGCCGCTAGAGCCGCCCATGCTGGCGCTCAGGATGTCGCCGACGACGGCGAGCGTTGCGGCAGGGTCAGCGAGCGGCAGTGTCGCAATGCGGCCAAGCACGCTGCGCGCACCGGCCGCCACAGTCGATCCGGTGTCACCGTCTCCCGCCTTGGCATCCAGTCCGTTCAACGCGCCTTCAAGCGAGATCAGCCGTTCGCAGACCGCGACAACCAACCGGTCGGTGCGTGCGTCCTGGCTGGCTTTCGACGCGTTCGGGCCGGCGGCTTTGGCCATCGGCACGACGCTGGCTTGGCGAGCGGCTCTTGCCGGCAGCCAGGCGTGAGGGCCTACCGGCGCCCGCAACGCCGCTTCGCGCGACGCATCGAGCCGGATCAGCGACAGGGAAAAGCCGTTCATGTTGAGCGCGGTCACAAGCTGCCCGGGCCCGATTGTCAGCGTCACCTTTTGTGCCAGCGGTGAAGCCAATACCGCATTGGCGACAAGCAACATTTCCAGCGGTGGCACCGAACCGAGATTATTGATCAGCAAGGCGTAGTCGCTGACCGGATCGAGCCGCGCGGCAAGGCGCTCCGACATGATCGCAACCAGCCTTTCGGCACTTTGCACCGCAATCCGCTCAACGCCCGGTTCGCCATGGATGCCGAGGCCGAGTTCAGCGTCGTCGGCGCCAAATCTTTCGTCATGGCTCTGACCGGGGATCGAGCAGGATGACAGCGATATGCCGAGCGAAACGATATCCGCCGCCGCTGCCCGCGCCGCAGCGGCAACCGTCGCCAGGTCAATGCCGGCTTCCGACAGATGGCCGGCGATCTTGTGCACGAACAAGGTGCCGGCCACGCCACGCGGCTGGGCAATGTCCGGCAGGGCGATATCGTCGGCGACAATTACCATCTCGACCCGAAAACCTTCGGCGCGCGCCTTCTCGGCTGCCAGGCCGAAGTTGAGGCGATCGCCGGTATAGTTCTTGACGATCAGCAGGCACCCGGCGGGACCGGTCACCGCGCGGATGGCGGCCAATACCGCTTCCACGCTCGGCGAAGCAAAGATCTCGCCCGAAACCGCCGCCGTCAGCATGCCAATGCCGACAAAGCCGGCATGGGCAGGTTCGTGCCCGGCCCCGCCGCCGGAAATGACCGCGACCTTGCTCTTATCCCAGTCCGCGCGGAGAATGACCTTGATCTCGGGATAGCCGTCGAGGCGAGCGAGATCGCCGGCGCCGGTCGTACCGAGGAAGCCGTCCAGGGCCTCAGTTACGATCGTATCCCTGCGATTGAAAAAATGCTTCATCGAATTGGTCCAGTCCGGTGCCCGAAATTGCCGGTTGAAAGGTGCCAGGAAAACACTCGCGCAGCGCTCACATCAGCCGTCGCCCATCGGGGCCGAAATACAGCGGCGAGCGATAGCGGATCATGATCTTGTCGCCCTGAGCCAGGTCGGTGTCGGGGTCGGTTAGCGTCACCAGCTTCCTGGTCCCCACCGTCACATGCAGATGGTTCTGGTCGCCGAGATGCTCGACCCAATCGACGACGCCGTCGGCATGGCCGTTCGCCGCCTTCTCGATCGAAAGATGTTCGGTGCGAGCACCGATCGTCTTTGTTCCCGCCGGCGCGCCGCCATCCGGCAGCAGTCCGACCGGCAACAAATTGATTGCCGGTTGGCCGAGCCGTGCGGCGACGTGTAGGTTTGCCGGCTCAGAATAGATCGCGCGCGGGGAACCGATCTGCACCAGCACGCCGTCGGCGAGAATGCCGATGCGGTCGGCCATGGTCATCGCTTCGATCTGGTCGTGCGTGACGTAGAGCATTGTGGCGCCGAGTTCCGCCTGGATGCGCTTCAGCTCGAGCCTGAGATCGGCGCGCAGCTTGGCGTCGAGCGACGACAGCGGCTCGTCCATCAGGTAGATCGACGGCTTGCGCACCAAAGCGCGGCCGATGGCGACGCGCTGCATCTCGCCGCCAGAGAGTTTGGTCGAGCGATTATTCAGCTTGTGGTGGATGCGCACCATCTTGGCCACGTCCTCGACGCGGCGGCGGATCTGATCCTCCGGCATTTTCCGTGCTGGCGAGCGCAGCGGAAAGGCGAGGTTGTCGTAAACCGACAGATGCGGATAGAGCGAATATTGCTGGAACACGAAAGCGGTGTCGCGCTCGGCCGGCGACAGCGTCGTCGTGTCGTGGCCGGCAATATGGATCGAGCCCGCTTCCGGACGCTCCAGCCCGGCGATCAGCCTGAGCGTCGTCGTCTTGCCGGCGCCGGTCGGCCCGAGCAGCACGACGAATTCCCCGTCGGCGATATGCAGGTCGAGATTGTCGACGGCGACATGCTCGCCAAAAGCCTTGGTCACGCTTTTGATGTGAACGTCAGCCATGATGTGCTCTCCCCTGGGAGGCCGAGTCATGGATTTCGGTGCGCACCGCACGGCCGGATCCTTTTGCGAACAGCGACAGCCGCGCGCTGCTCAGCGCCAGGCCCACATGATCGCCCGGATTGAGCCGGATTTCGGCCGGCACCCTGGCCTTGATGATGCCGTCTGCTGTCTCCACCGCCACGATCTGAGTGGTGCCGAGATATTCCGTGCCGTAAATAGCACCGCGCAGCTTCGAAGCGTCGTCGAAGCGGATGTGCTCCGGTCGGATGCCAAGCGCCATCTCGGCCGGCGCGACGTCCTCGCGGATCTCCGGCACGGCCACCTTCGCGCCTTGCACAACAATTTCCCTGGCGCCCTTTGAAAGCCCGCCGCCGAAGCCGAGGAAATTCATCGGCGGCGAGCCGATGAAGTCGGCGACGAACATCGTCGCCGGCCGGTCGTAGATCTCGCGCGGCGTGCCGAACTGCTCGATGACGCCGTGGTTCATCACCGCGATCTTGTCGGCCATCGACATCGCTTCCATCTGGTCATGCGTGACATAGACGGTGGTGGCGTGGATGCGGTTGTGCAGTTCTCGCAATTCATGGACCATCAGGTCGCGGAATTCGGTGTCGAGCGTGCCGAGCGGCTCATCCATCAGGAAACATTTTGGCCGCCGTACGATGGCGCGGCCGAGCGCCACGCGCTGGCGATCGCCGCCGGCAAGCCCGGAGACCGATTTGTTGAGCAGATGGTCGATCCGCAAAAGCTTCGCCGTCTCCTCCACTCGGCTCCGGATTTCAGCGCCTGGCATGCCTTGCGCCAGCAGTGGAAAGCCGATGTTCTTCCGCACATTCATGTGCGGATAGAGCGCGAACAGCTGGAAGACGAAGGCGATGTCGCGCTCGCGGGCACGCCGCATGGTGACGTCCTCGCCGCCAAGCAGGATCTTGCCGCCAGTCGGCAGTTCGAGCCCGGCGATCATGCGCAATGTCGTCGTCTTGCCGCAGCCGGACGGCCCCAGCATGACGAAGAATTCGCCGTCCTCGACGACGAAGTTGGAATCCTGCACGGCGACGAAATCGCCGAATGCCTTCCTCAGATTTTCGACGCTGATCTCGGCCATCGTCTACTCCGGAAATTTCGAGACGATGATGAACATCGCCGTGCCCGCAAGCATGGTGATGAAGGAATAGGTGTAGAGCACCAGTGCGAAGGGCTGGAACAGCATCAGGAAGCCGATGGCGATGACCGCGGTGGCGACGTTTTCCATCAGCCCGCGCCTGGCCCAGACGGGCCAGCGCGATTTGCGTTTTGCGGTGATGCTCATTTGCGCACCGCGCCAAAGGTGATGCCGCGCAGCAATTGCTTGCGAAGCAGGATGGTGAAGACCAGGATCGGCACCAGGAAGATCGTCGTGCCGGCCGCGACCGCCGGCCAGTCCTGACCGCCTTCGCCGATGATGGTCGGGATGAAGGGCGGCGCGGTCTGCGCCGTGCCCGAGGTCAGTAGCGCAGCGAAGGCATATTCGTTCCAGGCAAAGATCAGGCAGAAGATGGCGGTTGCGGCAATACCGGTGGTCGCCTGCGGCAGTACCGTGCGCCAGAACGCCTGCAGCCTGGTGTAGCCGTCGATCATCGCCGCTTCTTCATATTCGCGCGGGATCTCGTCGATGAAGCCTTTCAGCAGCCACACCGCCAAGGACACGTTGACCGCCGTATAAAGCAGGATCATGCCGAGAGCCGTGTCCGATAGGCCAAGCTCCCGGTACATCAGGTAGATGGGAATCGCGACGGCGATCGGCGGCATCATCCGCGTCGACAGGATGAAGAACAGAAGGTCGTCGGCGAGCGGCACCTTGAAGCGCGAAAAACCATAGGCCGACAGCGTGCCGAGGAACACCGCGCAAAACGTCGAGCCGAACGCGATGATCAGCGAATTGACGAAGCGCGGCATGAAGTTGGACGGGCCGGCGATCACCATGTTGCGCTTGCGCACCGTCTCGTCGCACAGGCCCGTCGCCGGTCCCAGCGAGTTGATGTATTCCGGTGTTTGCCGAGTCCGGGTCGAGAACAGGTTGCAGTAGCCCTCGAGGCTGGGCTGGGACAGGATCTTCGGCGGATAGGCGATCGAATCCGGCGGCGTTTTGAAGCTGGTGGCGAAGATCCACAGCAGCGGCACGATCGAGATCAGCGCATAGGCGACGATGATCGTGCCGGCGACGCGTTTCGACGTGGCCGAGGGTGCGACAACGGAGTGGGCTGACGTCAGGCTCATCTCTGCTTCACCTTGTTGAGCGCCTTGACGTAGATGTTTGCGAGGCCAAACACTGCGACGAACAGGATGATGGCGAAGGCCGAGGAATAGCCCGTCCGCCAGCTTTCGAAGGCCTGCCGCTTCAGCGTGATCGAGGCCACTTCGGTGGTCGATCCCGGCCCGCCGCCGGTAAGCAGATTGACCATGTCGAACATCTTGAAGTTCTCGATGCCGCGAAACAGCACCGCCAGCATGATGAAGGGCAGCGCCATCGGCAGCGTGATCGACCAGAACTGCCGCCAGTTGGAGGCGCGGTCGACCTCGGCCGCTTCGTAGATGTATTCGGGGATCGAGCGCAGGCCGGCGAGGCAGATCAGCATCACGTAAGGCGTCCACATCCAGGTGTCGACGATGATGATCGACCATGGCGCCAGTGACACGTTGGAGAGCATGCTGATCTCGGTTGCCGGAATGCCGGTGACGAACGAAACGGCGTAGGCGAACAGCCCGATCTGCGGCTCGTAGAGAAAGCGCCAGAAATTGCCGACCACCGCCGGCGATAGCATCATCGGCACCAGGATGATGGTCGTCCAGAAGGCGTGGCCGCGGAACTTGCGGTCGATCAGCCAGGCCAGAGTGAAGCCGATCAGCGTCTGCAGCAGGATGGTCCAGAAGACGAAATGCGCCGTCGTCTGCATGGCGATCCAGATGTCCTGGTCGGCGAGGATGCGCTTGTAGTTGGCCAGCCCGAGGTTCTTCACAACCTCGTTGGGCCGATTGGCGCGAAAATTGGTGAAGGACAGATAGATTGCCCAGAACAGCGGAAAGATGTTGATAGCTAACAGCAACAGGATCGTCGGCGAGATGAACAGCCAGGCGAGGCCCTTGTCGCTGATGCCCCGGACCTTGCGGGCCAACGGCTCGGGCGTAGCCCGGGCAACGCTGTCCGCCGTCCGATTGAGCATGGTCAGTCCTGCTTCGGTCACTTGGCTCGTCTCGACAATGGAATTTATCTGAACTGTGTCCCGTGCCAAGTGGCACGGGACGGTTCGGTCATGGGCTCGGGAGGAGCCGTTTACATCTTGCCCCGGCTACATCTTGCCATCGTCCTGGAAGACCTCGGTCCAGTCCTTGACGAGGCCGTCGAGCGCATCCTTGGCCGAGCCTTGCCCGGCAACGACATAGTCGTGGAAGCGCTTCTGCGATGCCTGCAACAGCGGGGCATAGCTCGGCTCGGCCCAGAAGTCCTTCACGATGGCCATCGAGTCGAGGAAGGTCTGCGCATAGGGCTGGCTGGCCGGGAAGGCGGGGTCCTTGACGACCGCGTTGAGGCAGGAATAGCCGCCGAGCGACCACCATTTGGACTGCACGTCCTTGTTGGCGAACCATTTGATGTATTTGAGCGCGGCTTCCTGCTTGTCGGAATAGGAGACCACCGAGATGCCCTGGCCGCCGAGCTGGGCGAACTGGTCCCCGTCCGGACCTTTGGGATTGACGAAATAGCCGATCTTGTCGCCGCCGACATTCTCGTCCTTCTGCAGGCCTGGCCAGGTGAAGGCGAAGTTCATGTGCATCGCCACCTGGCCGGATTTGAAGGCATCAACGCCTTCGCCCATGTAGCTGTTCGAGGCGCCGGGAGGGGTGCAGCAATCGTAGAGGGCTTTGTAGAACTCCAGGCCCTTCACCGATTTATCGGAGTTGACGAAGCCTTCCATCTCGTAGGGCTTTTTCGGGTTTTCGTACTGGAAGCCGAAGCTGTAGAGCACGTCCATGGCGCCCATGGTGATGCCTTCCGAGCCGCGCTCGGTGTAGATCGACGCGCCATAGACGGTCTTGCCGTCGATGTCGCGCTTCTGGAAGAATTCGGCGATCTGCTTCAATTGGTCGAAGGTCGTCGGCGGGCCGAGATCCCAGCCATACTTTTCCTTGAATTCCTTCTGCAGCTCCGGCTTGGAGAACCAGTCCTTGCGGTAAGTCCAACCGACGACGTCACCCATGGCCGGCAGCGCCCAGTAATTCGGCGAGTTCTTCGGCCATTCCGAATAGCCGACGACGGTCGCCGGCACGAAGTCGTCCATGCTGATCTTCTCCTTGTCGAAGAAGTCGTTCAGCTTGACGTAGTGGCCGTTCTCGGCGGCACCGCCGATCCACTGGCTGTCGCCGATGATGAGGTCGCACAGCTTGCCGTGCGAATTCAGCTCGTTGAGAAAGCGATCGGCATAGTTGGTCCACGGCACGAATTCGAATTTCATGCCGATGCCGGTTTCCTTGGTGAAGTCCTTGGACAATTCCACAAGCGCGTTGGCCGGGTCCCAGGCTGCCCAGCAAAGCGTCAGATCTTCTGCCTGCGCGACATTCGAAACGGCTGTCGACGCAAAGAGTGTCGATGCCAGTCCCAACGCCAATTTCAAGGTCGATTTCATGCCTTCCTCCCATTTGCGAAACGCGTCCGGATGACGGTTTCAAGAGCCCGCTAAACCCCTCCTCCGGGGCCCAAACACAACGACGCGGCGGCGCACCGGATGTTTAGTAATTTGTTTAGTGATGCAATTTTTACTAAACAAGGCAAGCGAATTCGTTGCTGCACCGCAGCATGCTGGACAGGAAAGCAACGTGAGAAAGTTGCGGCGACCTGCCTAGGTCACCGTCTTGTTGCTGACGGCCACCGGACGGATCACTGGGGCCGGCGGCAAAAGCGCGCGGATATCGGCGAAGGGGAAGACTGGCTCGAAGCGGAAGGCCTCGGCGAACGATCCGGCTGGGCCATTGCACTGGCCGGCGCGAAAGGCGTTCTGCGTGCGCGCCGCGTCGACGAAACGCTCGGGATCCTGCGACTGGTGCGCCCGGATCGCCTCCGCCTTGAGATCGAAATGCCTGGAGGTATCGACGTAGTACGTTGGCGAAAACCCGGTGCCGCCGAACGTGTCGGCATGTAGCACCGGCACCGAGAATGACGCTGCGATGCGCACGCCATCCGACAGCGCGCGGTGGTCGCCATGATAGTCGTTCGGCGCATGCGTTATCACCAGATCCGGCCCTATCTCGCCGATCAGTGCTTTGAGCGCCCCGATCAGCGCGGCATCCGCGACCAGCCCGCCATCGGGAAAGTCGAGGAAGCGCGGCGTCACGCCAAGCAGGCCGGCCGCCGCCGTCGCCTCCTTGCGGCGCGTGCGCGCAAGTGCGGCCGGATCGCCATAGCCGCCCCTGGCGCCATCCGTGGCTATGGCAAAAAAGAGTTCTGCGCCTTGCGCGGCATAGGCGGCCATCGTACCGAACATGAAGATCTCGATGTCGTCCGGATGCGCGCCAAGCGCCAATATCTTCACTCTCATCTCTCCCGGAAATGGAAAAACGTGCCCAACGGAATTCTGCTCGCGCTCATCGCCTATGCAAGCTATTCGTGCAGCGACGCGGTTGTCAAAAGCCTGGGCGGGCAGTTCAACGTCTTCGAGATCGGCTTCTTCTCGACATTGTTTGCCGGCTGCTTTCTGCTCTTTGCCAGGCCGGCAGGCGAGCGCTGGCTCGATTTCTGGCGCACCAACCGGCCCTGGGCGGTACAGGCCCGGGCCTGGGCCGGCATCGCCTCGGGCGTGCTCAGCGTCTATGCCTTCACCACCATCCCGCTGGCGGAAGTCTATGCGCTCATCTTTCTGGCGCCGCTGTTCGTCACTATCCTGGCCACGCTGGTCCTCAAGGAAAAGGTCGGCCCATGGCGATGGTTGGCGGTCGTCGCCGGCTTTGCCGGGGTCATGCTGGTCGTCAGGCCTGGTTTTCGCGAGTTGCAGCTTGGCCATCTGGCGGCGTTCATCATCGCCTTCCTGGCCGCCACCAATGTCATCCTGATGCGTTCGCTCGCCGCGCAGGAAAAGCGCACGACGATGCTCGGCGTGCTGATCGGCTACGGCCTGCTCTTCAACGGCGTCGGTGCGGCGGCTACCTCGTTCTCGCTGCCGGATGGCAGGCAATGGGCCTGGCTGGTGCTGGCCGGCGCCTTTACCGCCGGCGGCCAGCTGCTGCATCTGCTGGCGGTCAAATACGCGCCGGCCAACCGCATCGCGCCGACGCATTACTCGCAGATCGTCTGGGCGGTGGTTCTAGGTGCGCTGTTCTTCAGGGAATATCCGGATTTTCTGTCGCTGGTCGGCTTGGCCGTGGTCGGCGGTTCCGGCCTGCTGACCATGGTGCGCGAGGAGGTGCGGCTCGGCACGGTGCGCTGGAACCCGTTTTCGCGGACCAGGCTTTGAGTCGGCGCCGAGGTTGCGCCGCGACCGCCACCGCTGATATGCGGTTGCTGCCAACTGGCTGCACAGCATAGCACAATGACGACAAAACCCTTGCCGGACCTGCCGGTCTCCGTTGTCTTGCCGGCGCTCAATGAAACGCTGAGCCATGGTAACAGCGCCGTGCTGGTGGCGCCACCCGGTGCCGGCAAGACGACGCTGGTTCCACTGGCGCTGCTCGACGCTGAATGGCTCGGCGCCGGAAAGATCATCCTGCTCGAGCCGCGCCGCCTCGCCGCCCGCGCTGCCGCCCGCCGCATGGCCGAATTGCTCGGCCAAGAGCCCGGCGAAACCGTCGGCTATGCCATGCGCATGGAAAACCGCAGTTCCGCAAAGACCAGGGTTCTCGTCGTCACCGAAGGCGTGCTGTCCCGCATGATCCTCGACGACCCGGAACTGCCTGGTGTCGCGGCGGTGCTATTCGACGAGTTCCACGAACGCTCGCTCGACGGCGATTTCGGGTTGGCGCTGGCGCTTGACGTGCAGGGTGCGCTGAGGCCCGAACTCAGATTGCTGGTGATGTCGGCAACGCTCGACGGCGCGCGTGTCGCAAAATTGCTGTCCGGCGCGCCGGTGATCGAGAGCGCAGGCCGCGCCTTCCCGGTCGACATCCGCTATGACGAGCGGCCGGCCGGCGTCACGATCGAGGACGCCATGGCCAAGGCGATCCGCTCGGCGCTTGCCGGGGAGGAGGGCAGCGTGCTCGCTTTCCTGCCCGGCCAGCGCGAGATCGAGCGCACCGCCGAGCGGCTGGCGGGCAAGGTCGGCGCCGATACCGACATCGTGCCGCTCTATGGTATGCTCGACAACAAGGCGCAGGACGCGGCGATCAAGCCGGCGCCGCTCGGCCGCCGCAAGGTCGTGCTGGCGACGTCGATCGCCGAAACCTCCATCACCATCGACGGCGTCCGCGTCGTCATCGATTCCGGCCTGTCGCGGCTGCCGCGCTATGAACCGGCGAGCGGCCTGACGCGGCTGGAGACGGTACGTGCTTCCCGCGCTTCCGCCGACCAGCGCGCCGGCCGTGCCGGACGCACGCAGCCGGGCGTCGCCATCCGGTTGTGGCGGGCCGAGCAGACGGCGGCCCTGCCGGCCTTCACGCCGCCGGAAATCCTCGAGGCCGATCTTTCCGGCCTGTTGCTCGATAGCGCAGCGTTCGGCGTCGCCGATCCGACCAGTCTATCCTTCCTCGACCCCCCACCGGCTCCGGCGCTCACCGAGGCGAGGGTACTGCTACGTGCGCTCGATGCTGTCGATGCGGCAGGACGCCTGACGGATGCCGGTGCCGCGATGCGCCGGCTGGCGCTACCGGTGCGGCTCGCCCATATGGTCGCCGAGGCGGCAAGGACCGGAGAGGCGCTCGAGGCGGCGATGCTCGCCGTATTATTGACCGAGCGTGGCCTTGGCGGCGATGGTGCCGATCTCGAACGGCGGCTGCTGCGCTTTCGCGCCGAAAGATCGCCGCGCGCCACCGCCGCCCGGCAGCTGGCTGAGAGGCTGGCAAAGCAGGCTTCACCCTTCCCCTCTAGGGGAGGGTCGGCAAGCGAGCCGAGCGCAGCGAGACGAGCGAGACGGGGCGGGGTCGTCGATGGCGTGCCCGAAGCGGCCCCACCCCTATCCGCTACGCGGATCGACGCGCCGGGGCGAGCCACGGGTCTCGCCCGTCCTTCCGACCCCCTCAAGGGGGAGGGCAGCACAGCCGGCGCTCTCCTCATCCATGCCTGGCCGGATCGGGTCGCCAAAGCGCGCGGCGAGCGTGGCCGCTTCGTGCTTGCCAACGGCTCGGGCGCCATGCTCGACGCCTCCGATCCGCTGGCCGGCGAGACCTGGCTCGTCGTCGCCGACCTGCAGGGCAAGGCGCAGAACGCCCGCATCACCGCAGCGGCAGCCATCGATGAGGCCGACATCCGCACTGCGCTGGCGGAAAAGATCGAGGCCCGCCGCGAGGTGAGCTTCGACCGCGACAGGCGCGCGGTGCGGGTACGCGAAACGGTTCGCCTCGGCGCCATCACGCTGTCCGAACGCATGCTGCCGGCGCCGACCGGTGCCGACGCGGATCGCGCCATCCTCGACGCCTTGCGCGAACACGGCCTGTCCCTGTTGCCGTGGAACAGCGAGGCGGAGACGTTGCGGCAGCGGCTCGGCTGGCTGCATCGCGGCCTCGGCGTGCCATGGCCCGATGTCTCCGATGCCGCGCTCGTCGAGCGTCTCGACGACTGGCTGCTGCCGTTCCTTTCCGGCGCGGCATCCTTTGCGGCAATCGATCCCAGCGTGCTTTCGCAAGGCCTGATGACGCTGGTGCCGCACGAATTGCAGCGCAAGATCGACACATTGGCGCCGACCCATTTCGACGCGCCGTCGGGCAGCCGGCTGCCGATCCGCTATGACGGCGAATGGCCGGTGCTGGCGATCCGCGTGCAGGAACTGTTCGGCTTCGACCGGCATCCGGCGATCGCCAACGGCACTGTGTCGCTGACGCTCGAATTGCTGTCGCCGGCGCACCGGCCGATCCAGACGACGCGCGACCTGCCCGGCTTCTGGCGCGGCTCCTGGGCCGATGTGCGGGCAGAGATGCGCGGCCGCTATCCCAGGCATGTCTGGCCGGAGAACCCGCTTCTCGCCGCCGCCACTAGCCGCGCCAAGCCGCGCGGTACCTGATGCTTCCAGACTGTCATCCCGAACCGAGGCCCAGCTTCGGCGGTTTTCGGAAAAGACCTCCGGCTGTTTCCCCTCTATAATCACTGCCCATGATAAACATCCTGCACGCACCCGACTTCCAGCAAAGCCAGCGGCTGCGCCTCAACACGCTGATCAGGTTGCGCTGGCTTGCCATCGTCGGCCAGAGCCTGACCGTGCTTGTCGTCGCTTACGGGCTGAAATTTCCGCTACCGGTCAGCATGTGTTTTGCGCTGATCGCCTGTTCGGCCTGGATGAACCTTTTGCTGACCTTCCGCTATCCGGCGGCGCATCGGCTTACCCCGTTCTCGGCCTTCGCCATCCTGACCTTCGACAGCCTGCAGCTTGCCGGCCTGCTCTACATGACCGGCGGCCTTACGAATCCGTTTTCGCTGCTGATGACCGTGCCCGTCGTCGTCTCGGCGACGTCGCTGCCGCTGCGGCTGACCGCCATGCTCGGCGCGCTGGTGATCGTGGCGGCGACGCTGCTGGTCTTTTACCACCTGCCGCTGCCCTGGCATGAGGGGGCGCCATTGGCGATGCCGTTCATCTATGTCGCCGGCATGTGGATGGCGGTGTTCTGCTCCATCGCCTTTACCGCGATCTATGCCTTCCGGGTGGCCGAGGAGGCGCGGCTGCTTGCCAACGCGCTTGCCGCCACGGAATTGGTGCTGCAGCGAGAACAGCATCTCTCGGCCCTCGACGGCCTCGCCGCGGCCGCCGCGCACGAACTCGGCACGCCGCTCGCCACCATCACGCTTGTTGCCAAGGAGATGGAGAAGGCGCTTGGCGAAGATCCGAAATACGGCGAGGACGTGAAGCTGCTGCGTTCGCAGAGCGAGCGCTGCCGCGAAATCCTGAAGCGCCTGACCAGCCTGTCCTCCGAGAGCGAGGTGCACCTCTCGCGCCTGCCGCTGACCTCGCTGGTCGAGGAGGTGACGGCGCCGCACCGCGATTTCGGCATTTCGATCAAGCTTCGGCCGGGCGAGCGCATCGGCCCGGAGCCGGTGGGCCGGCGCAATCCCGGCGTCATTTACGGCCTCGGCAATCTGGTCGAGAACGCGGTCGACTTCGCCCGCAACAGCGTGACAGTGCGCTGGAACTGGAATGAGGCCGCCGTCAGCTTCTCGATCATCGACGACGGGCCGGGCTTTCCACCGGAGATCATCGACCGTATCGGAGAACCCTATATGTCGACGCGACAAGGCACCGAAGCCGGCGGCGGCCTCGGCCTCGGCCTATTCATCGCCAAGACCTTGCTCGAACGCTCCGGCGCGACGCTCGATTTCCGCAATTCAAGCGAGCCCGGCGAGGGCGCTATCGTGCAGATATCGTGGCCGCGCAGCGTCTTCCTCAATCCCGAGCAGGCTTCGGCCACCATGTTCGACACGGCCTAAATTGGACAATAGCGTTGCGAAACTATATTTGCGTAAAAATCAGGCAGCAGGATTTTCAGCACGATGAGTACTGACGAAACGATTGGCGCAATGGTCGAAGGCGAGGATACCTCGCTGCTGATCGTGGACGACGACAAGCCGTTCCTGACGCGGCTTGCCCGCGCCATGGAAACCAGGGGTTTCGTGGTCGAGACGGCGGAGAGCGTCGAGGAGGCGGTTGCCAAGGCGCGCGCCAATCCGCCGGCCTATGCGGTGGTCGACATGCGGCTGGCCGACGGCAACGGCCTCGACGTCGTCGCCGCGATTCGCGAGAAGCGCGACGATGCCCGCGCCATCATCCTCACCGGCTACGGCAACATCGCCACCGCGGTGACAGCGGTAAAGCTCGGCGCCATCGACTATCTGTCGAAGCCGGCCGATGCCGACGATATTTTTGCCGCCCTGACCCGCACCGCGGGCGAACGCGCAGCGCCGCCAGAAAATCCAATGTCGGCCGATCGCGTGCGCTGGGAACACATCCAGCGCGTCTACGAAATGTGCGACCGCAACGTCTCGGAAACCGCACGCCGCCTGAACATGCATCGCCGCACGCTGCAACGCATCCTCGCCAAGCGCGCGCCGCGCTAAAGGGCTCTCATTACAGGCTTGCCCGGCCAGCGCTGTTTGCGCATCATCGCTCGGCGGTGTCGGACCTTGCCGCTGATACGACGGAGGCGACATGCAGGACGAAAAGCGGCTGGTCTCCATGCTGCGCGAATTCCTCGACAGCGAGGCGGCCGGCGGCCTCATCCTGATGGCTGCGGCGGCCTTGGCCCTGATCGTCGCCAATTCGCCGCTGGGCGAGGCTTATTTCTCCGCCCTCCATGCCTATCTCGGACCGCTCAGCGTCTCGCACTGGATCAATGACGGCCTGATGGCGGTGTTCTTCCTGCTGGTCGGTCTCGAGATCAAGCGCGAAATGCTTGACGGCCAGCTGTCGACCTGGCCGCGCCGCGTGCTGCCCGGCATCGCCGCCGCCGGCGGCATGGCAGCGCCGGCACTGGTCTACGTCGCCATCAACCGCAACAATCCAGCCGCTCTGTCCGGCTGGGCGATCCCAACCGCCACCGATATCGCCTTTGCGCTCGGCGTGCTGTCGCTGCTCGGCAGCCGCGTCCCGGGTTCGCTGAAGATATTCCTCACGGCGCTTGCCATCATCGACGATCTCGGCGCGGTGCTCATCATCGCGGTGTTCTATACCAGCGGCCTCTCGCTCGCCTATCTCGGCGCCGCCTTCGCCGTGATCGCGCTGCTGGTGGTGCTCAACCGCATGCGGGTGCTGACGCTGCTGCCGTACATCTTGCTCGGCATCGTTCTGTGGGTTTTGGTGCTCAAATCGGGCGTCCATGCGACGCTCGCCGGCGTCGCGCTGGCCCTCACCATACCGCTGAAGATATCGCCGGGCAGCGGCCATGATCTCGACCATTCGCCGCTGCACCGGCTCGAACACGGCCTGCACAAAGTCGTCGCCTTTTTCGTCATCCCGACTTTCGGCTTTGCCAACGCCGGCGTCTCGCTCGCCGGTCTCAGCGCTGCCGCCCTGGCCGAGCCGCTGACGCTCGGCGTCGCCGCCGGCCTCGTCTTGGGCAAGCTGGTCGGCGTGTTCGGGTCTTCCGCGCTTGCCATCCGGCTTGGCTTCGCCGATCTGCCGGTCAATGCCGGCTGGCTGCACATGGTCGGCATTTCGCTGCTCTGTGGCATCGGTTTCACCATGAGCCTGTTCATCGGCCTGCTCGCCTTCGCCAGCGACGCCGCCCTGCAGGACGCGGTCAAGGTCGGCATCCTCGCCGGCTCCTTCATCGCCGCGCTCCTAGGCGCCGCTGTGCTGCTGGTGGGGCCGGCCGCAGGCGAGGCGGAGGAGGCGGAAGAATAGGCGTCTCCTCGCGGGCGCTACCCGTGAGCGACCATGACGTGGCGGACGGCGGTATAGTCCTCCAGCGCGTAGAGCGACATGTCCTTGCCGTAGCCGGATTGTTTCAACCCGCCATGCGGCATCTCGTTGGTCAGCATGAAATGGGTATTGATCCAGGTGCAGCCATATTGCAGCCGGGCCGCTGTCGCCATGGCCCGCGAAACGTCCTTGGTCCACACCGACGACGCCAGGCCGTAGTCAGAATCATTGGCCCAGTTCACCGCTTCGTCAACTTCGGAAAAGCGGGTGACCGAGACCACCGGACCGAACACTTCGCGGCGCACGATCTCGTCCTCCTGCAGCGCGCCGGCGACGACGGTCGGCTGGTAGAAGAAGCCGGAGCCCTCGCCCGGCTTGCCGCCCGTGGTGATCTCGATGTGCTTGAGCTCAGAGGCGCGCTCGACGAAGCTCGAGACGCGGTCACGCTGGCGACGCGAGATCAGCGGGCCGATCTCGTTCTCGGTATCGTCGGGGCGATCATACTTGATGGTCGAGACCGCAGTGGAGAGGTCTGCGACGAGCTTGTCGTAAATCTTCTTGCCGGCGTAGATGCGGCAGGCCGCGGTGCAGTCCTGGCCGGCATTGTAATAGCCGAAGGCGCGCAGACCGTTGACCACCGCGCCGAGATCGGCGTCGTCGAAGACGATGACCGGCGCCTTGCCGCCGAGTTCGAGATGCGTGCGCTTGACCGATTTGGCGGCAGCCTGCAGCACCTTCTTGCCGGTGGCGACGTCGCCGGTGATCGAGATCATGTTGACTTTCGGGTGGTTGATCAGCGTGTTGCCGACGCTGTCGCCGCGACCGAGCACGACGTTGACGACGCCTTCCGGCAGGATCTCGGCAAGGATTTTCGCCAGCTTCAGCGCGGTCAGCGGCGTCTGTTCCGACGGCTTGAAGACGACGGTGTTGCCGCCGGCAATCGCCGGCGCCAGCTTCCAGGCCATCATCATCAGCGGATAGTTCCACGGCGCGATCGACGCGACAACGCCGATGGCGTCTCGGCGGACCATCGAGGTGTGGCCGGGAATGTATTCGCCGGCGACCTGGCCGGACATCGAGCGGACCGCGCCGGCAAAGAAGCGGTAGCAGTCGACGATCGCCGGGATCTCGTCATTGAGCACGGCATTGATCGGCTTGCCACAGTTCAGCGCCTCGAGCGCCGCGAAATCCTGTGCAGCAGCCTCGATGCGATCGGCGATCTTCAGGAGATAGCCGGCGCGCTGCGCCGGTGTTGTGCGGGACCAGGTGACGAAGGCTTTTTCGGCAGCAAGCACGGCCGCCTCGATCTGCGCTGGGCTGGCCTCGGGCAGATTGAGGATGGTCGCCCCGGTCTTCGGGTTGAGGATCGGCTCCTCGGTCTCGGTGCCTTTTTCGAATTTAGAGCCGATCAGCATCTGCGTGTCCATGGAAGTCTCTCCCTTGTGAACGAGATCATTTGCCCGAACCGGCGATCTGGTCGCCGTCGCGGGTCAGGCAATAGGCAGCGAGGATGGGGAGCAGCGTCACCAGCACTACCACCATCGCCACGACATTGGTGACCGGACGCTGGCGCGGACGGATCAATTCTTCGAGCATCCAGATCGGCACCGTCTGCTGCTGGCCGGCGGTGAAGGTGGTGACGATGACCTCGTCGAAGGACAGCGCAAAGGCAAGCATGCCGCCGGCCAGCAGCGCGGTTGCGATGTTGGGCAGCACGACATGCCGAAAGGTCTGGAAACCATCGGCGCCGAGATCCATCGACGCCTCGATCATCGAGCCGGACGTGCGGCGGAAGCGGGCGACCGCATTGTTGTAGACGACGACCACGCAGAAAGTGGCGTGGCCGAGCACGATCGTCCAGAACGAGAACGGGATTTCGGCCAGCGCGAAGGCCGAGCGCAGAGCGATGCCGGTGATGATGCCGGGCAGCGCGATCGGCAGGATGACCAGCAGCGAGATGGTTTCGCGGCCGAAGAATTTTGTGCGGGACACGGCAGCGGCGCACAGCGTGCCCAGGACCAGCGCGATGGTAGTCGAGATCGCCGCGACCCGCACAGACAATGACAGCGCCTGCCAGACGTCGGGGCGGTTCCAGGTGACGGCGAACCATTGCGTGGTCAGGCCCGGCGGCGGCCAGACGAAGCTCTTCTCCTCGGTGGTGAAGGCATAGACGAAGATCAGCAGGATCGGCAAATGCAGGAAAAGCAGGCCGCCGGTGGCAGCGAGCTTCAGGCCGATCGGCGCGGATGGGCCACGGTCAGAGCGCATCGAAAGCCCCCATGCGCTTGGCGCCCCAGAGGTAGAAGCCCATGATGACGATGGGCACCACGGTGAAGGCGGCGGCGAGCGGGATATTGCCGGCGGTGCCTTGCTGCGAATAGACGGCCTGGCCGATGAACAGCCGCGAGGTGCCGATGATCTGTGGGATGATGTAGTCGCCGAGCGTCAGCGAGAAGGTGAAGATCGAGCCGGCGACGATGCCGGGCAGCGCCAGCGGGAACAGCACGTTGCCGAAGGTCTGCCCGGGCGAGGCGCCGAGATCGGACGAAGCCTCGACCAAATTGCCCGGCACGCGCTCGAGTGCGGCCTGCACCGGCAGGATCATGAACGGCAGCCAGACATAGACGAAGACGATGAAGGTACCGGTTGAGGAGACCGACAGCGAGTTGCCGCCGACGACCGGCAGCGACAGCCAGGCATCAAGCAGCCACAGAAGATGCAATTTGGCCAGCAGCCAGGTCAGGATGCCTTCCTTGGCGAGAATCAGCTTCCACGCATAGATCTTGACCAGGTAGCTCGACCACAGCGGCAGCATGACGCCGAGATAAAACAGCGCCTTCCAACGGCCGCGCGCATAGCGCGCCGCGTAATAGGCGATGGGAAAGGCGATGACCGCCGCCGCCAGCGTCACCAGCGCCGCCATAGTCACCGTGCGCAGGATGATGTCGAGATTGGCGGCCTGCAGCAGGTCGCCATAGGTCTTCAGCGTGAACTCGCGGTTGATCAGGCCGGAGAACTCATCGATCGAAAAGAAGCTCTGCAAAAGCAGCGCAAACAGCGAGCCGATATAGACGATGCCGAGCCAAAGAACCGGGGGTAGCAGCATCAAGAGCAGCAAGAATTGCGGCCGGCGCCAGAAGAGATCGGAGAGCCCGCCGCGTACGCCACCACTTCGCGGCAGGATGGCGGGGGCCGTGGCCCGCGGCATGGCAGCGTCCAGGCTCATCCGAGCTCGTCCATCAGATGCAAATGCTCGCGCTTGAAGGTGAGCACCACCGCCTCGCCTTCCCCCGGCAGCACAGCACCCGCCGGCACGATGGCATGCAGTCGCAAGCCCTCTGCATCGAGCGCCAGTCTTGTCGTGGCGCCGAGATAGTTGGTCGAGACCAGGCGGGCGGCAACCCCTTCGCCGTTGGCCCGGCCAATACGGATGGATTCGGGCCGCAGGCTGCCCCAGCGATACTGGCCGGCATAGCGCTGGACGAAATCCGGCGGCAGCACGTTGGACGAGCCGACGAAATCGGCGACGAAGCGGGTCTTGGGGCGCTGGTAGATGTCTTCCGGCGTGCCGATCTGCATGATCTTGCCGTCATTGAAGACGGCCACGCGGTCGGCCATCGACAGCGCTTCGCCCTGGTCGTGGGTGACGAACACGAAGGTGATGCCGAGCGCCTTCTGCAGCGATTTCAACTCCTCCTGCATGTTTTCGCGAAGCTTGAGGTCGAGGGCGCCGAGCGGCTCGTCGAGCAACAGCACCTTGGGCTGGTTGACCAGCGCACGGGCGAGCGCGACGCGCTGGCGCTGGCCGCCGGAAAGCTGGCCAGGGCGACGGGCGCCGTAGCCGGGAAGCCGCACCAGCGCCAGCGCTTCTTCCGCCGCCTGTTGCCGCTCCGGTCTGCCGACGCCCTTGACCATCAGCCCATAGGCGACGTTGTCGAGCACGTTGAAATGCGGGAACAGCGCATAATCCTGGAACACGGTGTTGACGTTGCGGCGATAGGGCGGCACGCCCTCGGCGCGTTCGCCGAAGATCGAGATCGAGCCCGCCGTCGGCTGCTCGAAACCGGCGATGAGGCGCAGGCACGTCGTCTTGCCCGAGCCGGAAGGCCCGAGCATGGCAAAGAACTCGCCCGGCACGATGTCGAGATCGACCGCGTCAACGGCACGCACGCTGCCGAAATGGCGAGAGACGTTTTGGAAGGAAACGGCGGAGGTCATGGGGCTGTCCTGATCTGTCAGGCTCATCAAATTTCAGGCGGTAGCGCTGCCTCTTATCCGCCTGCCGGCACCTTCTCCTCGTATAGTGGACGGGGAGAAGGGAGGCGCTCCAACGCTGGCGACCCCCCGGTTCTTCACCGGGAGAGGGTAAGGGTGAGGGGCAGCGCCGAGCTTCGTAGGTGAGGCGAACTCACCGCCCGCCGATGACGCCGATATAGTCCGACACCCAGCGGTAATAGGGCACGCACTGGTCGTTCTGGGTGGCGCATTTCGAGACCGGCGTCTTCCAGAACTTGATCTTGTCGAAATTGTCGTAACCGTTGGTCTTGCAGCCTTCCTCGCCGAGCAGTTCGTTGCCCTTGCAGGCGGCGGGCACCACCGGCAGCGAGCCGAACCAGGCGGAGACGTCGCCCTGCACTTTTGGCGACAGCGAATGCTCCATCCACATGTAGGCGCAGTTTGGGTGGGCAGCATCGGCCTCCATCATCGTGGTATCGGCCCAGCCGGTGACGCCCTCCTCGGGGATAGTCGAGGCGACCGGCTTCTTGGCCGCGATCAGCGTGTTTACCTGGTAGGGCCAGGAACCGGAGGCGACGACGCCTTCGTTCTGGAAATCGTCGACCTGGATGGCGGCGTCGTGCCAATAGCGTCCGACCAGCGTACGCTGGACCCGCAGCAGGTCGAGCGCCGCCTTGTACTGATCCTCGGTCAGTTCGTACGGATCCTTGATGCCGAGCTCCGGCTTGTGAGCCATCAGGTAATTGGCAGCGTCGGCGATGTGGATCGGCCCGTCATAGGCTTGGACGCGGCCCTTGTTCGACTTGCCGTCGGGAAGCTTCATTTCCTCGAAGACCACGTTCCAGCTCTTCGGCGCCTCCTTGAACACTTCGGTGTTGTACATCAGCACGTTCGGCCCCCACTGATAGGGGACGCCGTAATGGACTCCGCCGACGGTGAACCAGGGCGCATCCTTCAGCCGGTTGTCGACCGTCTTCCAGCTCGGTATGAGGTCGGTGTTGATCGGCTGGACGCGCTTGCCGGCGACAAGGCGCAGCGAAGCGTCGCCCGAGGCGGTGACGAGATCGAAGCCGCCCTCGTTCATCAGCGAGACCATCTCATCGGAGGTGTTGGCGGTCTTGACGTTGACCTTGCAGCCGGTTTCCTTCTCGAACGAAGTGACCCAATCATAGGCCTTGTCGGTTTCGCCGCGCTCGATATAGCCCGGCCAGGCGACGATATTGACCTCGCCTTCGCCTTTGCCGAGCTCCTTGACCTGGGCGATGGCCTGGCCGGAGAAGCTCAGCGCGACCGTCAAGGCAGTGCATGATTTCAGCAATGAATTCATCGTCGATCTCCCATTTTTGCATGACCTCGAAACCGGTTTCGGGTTTCGGAAGAAGGTCATGCGCCCGTTCAAAAACGTTGGATGCGCGGCCCTGAAGGGCCGTGCTCCTCGCATCGGCCCGAAAATCGGAAATCGATTTTCGGAAGGCCCGATGCGAAAACTAAAAGTCTTAGAGCGTACTATGTGCGTCCAATTGGACGCACGTCGCGCTCTAACGGCAGCTTTGTTCCCTGACCGAAAAGTGCTGCGAAATTTCCGGTTTCGCAAATTCATTTATCAGAAAGCCGATATCGATTTTTCCGATACGTCAGCGGCCAATCTTCTCGGGCCGTTGGCGCACCATGCGCTGCGACTGGGCAAGTCCGATGAAGTCGCGCGCCGCCTGCGGCAGACCGGAGCCGCGCCGCCAGACCATGCCGACCTGGACGACCGGCAACGATCCCGAAATATCGCGCGATTCGATGCGGTCGCCTTCCAGCGACCATGGCCGGTAGACGAGGTCGGGCAGCAGCGCCACGCCGGCGCCGGTAGCGACGAGGCTGCGTACCGCTTCGACCGAGCGGGTGCGGAAGGCGACATGCGGCTTGGCGCCGATTGCCGTCAGCAGCTTTCCGGTATTCTCCTCGATCTCGTCGACGGTCAGCATGATCAGCGGTTCCGAGGCGATGTCGCCGATGCCGATGATGTCGGCACCGGCCAAGGGGTGGCCGAGCGGCAGCCACAGCCGGTAGGCCGAGACTTCGAGGATTTCGGACTGCAGTGCCGTGCGGTCGCGCAGGTTCGAGGTGACCATGACGGCAATGTCGAGCTTGCCGCCAATTAACAGGTGCTCGAGATAGTCGCCATTGTCCTCGATTGCCGAGACCTCGACACCCGGATAGGCGCGGCGGTAGCGGGCAAGAAGATCGGAAAGCACATAGCCGGCGACCAGCGAGGTGACGCCAAGTTGCAGCCGCCCGCTTGCCGCGGCCTGTTCGCCGAAGAAGGCGCGGCGCGCATCGGAAACGTCGGCCAGGATCTTTCTCGCATGGCGCAGGAACTGGTGGCCTTTGTGGGTGATGTTCAAGCCGCGCGGGTGGCGCTCGAACAGCTCGACGCCGAGATCGTGCTCCAGCTCCTTGATCGCCTCGGTGACCGACGATTGCGAGATCGACAGGTTCTGGGCGGCGCCCGACACTGTGCCCTGCTCGGCGACGGCGATAAAGAACTGCAATTGGCGGATGGTGAAAGCCATGGCCGGACTAAACACGGCAGACGCGGCGCTGGGAAGTGGGTGCTGGAGCAGATCTCCCGACAGAGCTCACGATAGAGCTCAGCCCTCGCTTCAGCCATCGGCAATGCTGAGCCGTGCGCCGGCCTGGGCGAGGGCGGCGCCGATGTCGTGCGGCGGCGGACGGTCGGTCGCGAGTTCGGAGAAGCCGCCGAAGCCGCAGACCTGAACAAGGCCCTGGCGGCCGAATTTGCTATGGTCGGTGACGACAAGCGAACGCTGGCCGCGCGACAGCACCATGCGGGCGAATTCGGCCTCTTCCAGATCATAGTCCATGACGCCGGTAACGGCATCGACCGCACCGGTCGATATCACGGCATGGCTGACGGAAAAGCGGCTGACGAATTCGATGGCCGAGACGCCGAAGGCAGCACCGGAATCGCTGCGCAGCTCGCCGCCGGCCATGTAGACCTTATTGCCGTTGACAGTGGCCAGTGTGCGGGCGATGTCGGAGGAGTTGGTGACGACCGTCAGCCGCCGGTGGCCGAGCAGTTCCCGGGCCAGGAAAGAGGTGGTGGTGCCGGTGTCGAGCATGATCGATTCGCCGTCGCGGATGGTGGCGGCGACCATGCGCGCTATTGCCCGCTTGGCATCGGCGTTCTCGCGCATGCGTCGCTCGAACGGCGCTTCGCCGGCAATCGACGGCAGGCCGACGGCGCCGTGCATCTTGAGGATGGAACCGTCGCTGGTCAGTGGCTTGACGTCGCGGCGTACTGTCTCCAGCGAGACGCCCAGCCGGTCGGCCAGGCTCGCAATGGTCACGGTGCCTTCCTCCTTGAGGAGGCGCAGGATTTCGCCATGCCGCTTCGAGTGGACCATCGGTTCCATCCGGTCGGATTGTTGCACCGCTGACCGCTTCTACGACATAAATGCCACTAACTCCAAGGAATTTAGCAAAATTCGGGCAAAAAACCAGAAAATACCACAAATTCGCGTTGACAACGCCTCCAGCGTGGCGCGACATTATCGCTGTGACAGGCTCGGAACGGAGGACGACGGCTGAGCCGCACGAAAAATCGCTTGCCCGAACGCCCGGGAGATCGTCGGGTGCAAGGGTCCCGAAATTCAGGATCCGCGGGGGCGGATGCCGGCGTCGAAGAACCCGGCACAAAGGGGCTCGTCGGTGCGGTGCGGGATACCGATCCCGAGATCTGCACCGACGAGATCTTCGCGTTGCCTCCATTCCTCCGTCCGATTGTCATCGCTGGCCAGCCGTGACATGCGTGGAAAATTGACCCAATGTTGGACGACATCGTGACTGTCGAAGTGACTGTCGAAGACCGCATCCGTGCGCTGCCTTGCTGGACCGGCAGCATCGACATCGCGCCGCTGCCGGGCGGGCTGAGCAATGCCAATTATCTGGTCAAGGACGCGGCCGGGCGGCACGTCGTGCGGCTCGGCCAGGACTATCCGTTCCACCATGTCTTTCGCGAGCGCGAGATGATGACGGCGCGGGCAGCGCACGCGGCAGGCTTCGCTCCGGCCGTCCACTACACTGGACCCGGCGTCATGGTGACGGAGTATCTCGGCGCCAAGGCCTATGTCGCGCAGGACGTGCGCGCCGATCTCAGCCGCGTTGCCGCGTTGCTGCGCGGTTTCCACCGGGAGATGCCCGGTCATGTCTCCGGCGCCGGCTTCATGTTCTGGGTATTCCATGTCATTCGCGACTATGCGCGCACGCTGGAGGAAGGCCGCAGCCGCAAGCTGGGCGAACTGCCGCGCCTGCTGACGCTGGCGGACGAGCTCGAGCGCGCGCAAAAGCTGCTGCCGATCGTCTTCGGCCATAATGACCTCTTGCCGGCTAACATAATCGACGACGGTCACAGGCTGTGGCTCATCGATTTCGAATATGCAGGCTTCAACACCGCGATGTTCGACCTTGCCGGCGCGGCGTCGAATGCAGGCATGAGCGACGAGGAGTCCTTCGCCTTCCTGACCGCCTATTTCATGAAGGAGCCGGACCCGGCGATACGGCGCTCGCACGCCGCCATGCAATGCGCGTCGCTGCTGCGTGAGGCGATGTGGGGCATGGTTTCCGAGCTTTACCTCGACGCGCCCGGTGTCGACTACGCCGCCTACGCCGACGAAAACCTGGCGCGGCTCGAAGCCGCCCTGGAAAACTACAGGACAAAATACGGGACGCGGACATGACCTTGCCCGCCCAGGCCGGGATCGTCGTCATCGGCGGTGGCATCATCGGCTGTTCGACGGCCTATCATCTGGCGCGCGACCACAAGGCCGAAATCGTACTGCTCGAACAGGGCAAACTCACCTCGGGTTCGACCTGGCATGCTGCCGGGCTGGTCGGCCAGCTGCGCTCGTCGGCGTCGATCACGCGCGTGCTCAAATATTCGGTCGATCTCTACAAGGGGCTGGAAGCCGAAACCGGCCTCGCCACCGGTTGGAAGATGACTGGCTGCCTGCGCCTCGCCACCAATGGCGACCGCTGGATCGAGTATAAGCGGCTGGCAACGACGGCTAAGAGCTTCGGCATGGACATGCATCTGCTGTCGCCGGCCGAGGTCAAGGAAATGTGGCCGCTGCTGGAAACCGGCGACCTCGTCGGCGCGTCCTGGCTGCCGACCGACGGTCAGGCAAGCCCTTCCGACATCACCCAGTCGCTGGCCAAGGGTGCGCGCATGCATGGCGCAAAATTGTTCGAGGAGGTGCGGGTCACCGGCTTCGAAATGAGAGACGGCCGCATCACCGCGGTAAAGACCAGCAAAGGCGATATCGCCTGCGACAAGGTGGTGAACTGCGCCGGGCAATGGGCGCGGCAGGTGGGTGCGCTGGCCGGGATAAACGTGCCGCTGCAGCCGGTGAAGCACCAGTACATCATCACCGAAAAGATTGATGGCCTGCCGACCGACGCGCCGACAATTCGCGACCCCGATCGCCGCACCTATTTCAAGGAGGAGGTCGGCGGGTTGGTGATGGGCGGCTACGAGCCGAACCCGCAGGCGTGGACGACCGGTCTGCCGGGCGGCGATGTGCCGGACGATTGGGAGTTCCGGCTGTTCGACGATGATTACGATCATTTCGAGCAGCATATGAGCCAGGCGATCGAGCGTGTCCCGGCGCTCGCCAATGCCGGCGTCAAGCAGATGATCAACGGGCCGGAGAGCTTTACGCCGGATGGCAATTTCATCCTCGGTGTGGCGCCGGAATGCGCCAATATGTTCGTCGGCGCCGGCTTCAATGCCTTTGGCATCGCGTCCGGCGGCGGCGCCGGCTGGGTGCTGGCGCAATGGGTCGTCGACGGCGAGGCGCCGCTCGATCTGTGGGTGGTCGACATCCGCCGCTTCTCCGATCTCCACCGCGACCGGCAATGGGTCCGCGACCGCACGCTGGAAGCCTATGGCAAGCACTACACGATCGGCTTCCCGCATGAGGAATATGTCAGCGGCCGGCCGCGCATCGTCTCGCCTTTGTACGAGCGGCTGCAAAAACATCGCGCCGTGTTCGGCTCGAAACTTGGCTGGGAGCGGCCGAACTGGTTCGCGCCGGAAGGCATCAAGCCGAAGGACGTCTATTCGATGGGCCGGCAGAACTGGTTCCTGGCGGTTGGCGACGAGCACCGCCACGTGCGCGAAAAGATCGGTATTTTCGACCAGTCGTCTTTCGCCAAATACGAAATGACCGGAGCCGACGCGCTGAAGGCGCTGGACTGGATCTGCGCCAACGACGTCGCCAAGCCGGTCGGCCGGCTGACCTACACGCAGCTTCTCAACACGCGCGGCGGCATCGAGGCCGATTTGACCGTGGCGAGGCTCGGTGAGGAAAAATTCTACATCGTCACCGGCACCGGTTTCCGCACGCATGATTTCTCCTGGATTGCCGATCATATCGGCAGGGAGTTCGACGTGACGCTGACCGACGTCACGGAGGATTTCGGCACATTGTCGCTAATGGGGCCGCGCGCCCGTGACGTGCTGTCAGCGGTGACCGATGCCGACGTCTCGAATGCCGCCTTTCCATTCGGCCATGTTCGCGAGATCGCCATTGCCGGTCACGCCGTCCGGGCACTGCGCGTCACCTATGTCGGCGAACTCGGCTGGGAACTGCATGCGCCGATCGCGGCGACGGGCGAGGTTTTCGACGCGCTGATGACGGCGGGCGCTGTCCACGACATTCGCCCGGTCGGCTATCGGGCGCTAGAATCGCTGCGGCTGGAAAAGGGCTACCGCGCCTGGGGCGCCGACATTACACCCAACGACACGCCGCAGGAGGCCGGCCTCGGCTGGGCGGTGAAGCTCAGGAAGAACACCGATTTCCTCGGCCGGCGGGCGCTTGAAAAGCTCGATGGCTCGACGCTCAGCAAACGCTTTGCCGGCTTCACCGTCGATGATCCGGACGTCGTGCTGCTCGGGCGCGAGACCATCCTGCGCAACGGCGAGGCGGTCGGTTATCTCACCAGCGGCGGCTATGGCTACACCATCGGCAAGAACATCGGCTACGGCTATGTGCGCAATGCCGATGGCGTCAACGATGATTTCCTTACCTGCGGCAACTACGAGCTGGTGGTGGCAATGGAACGGACGCCGGCTAAGATACACCTCGAGCCGCTTTACGATCCGGCAGGAGCAAAGGTGAAGGCATAGAGCCTTCCGGTTTCAGCCTCAGTTCACGATGAGCACCAGCCCCCGGCTCGGCACGGTATCGGCCTCGCCTGGCATCGAAACATAGGGCGGCGTTTCTTCGGCGCGCGTGACGGTGCCTTGCGCCTCGAGCTCGGCGATCCGCGCGGCAAACCCGGCACCCCACAGCGTGTTCTTCACTGTCAGCACGATCACCCCGCCCGGCCGGCAGATGCGGATCAGCTCGTCCAGACCCTCGGCCCCGACATGGCCGGACGTGAAGACGCCGGCTGAGATGATCCCGGCATAGGCGTCGTCCACGAAGGGCAGCGGTCCGCCAAGCGCCAGGCAGTGCAGCGCTGAATAGACGCCCTTGCGCGCGGCTTGCGCCAGCATGCCTTCCGAGATGTCGAGCGCCTCGACCTGCGGATAACCGGTAATGGCAAGCCATTCGCCGATGAGCCCGGTGCCGGCGCCGGCATCGAGCAGAGGAGCGGCGCCGCGCGCCAGATGGCGGGCCAGCAAGGCAAGGCAGATGGTGGGATGGCGATAGCCAGCCGCCGACATGTCGGCGTCATAGGTTCCTGCCCACCTGTCGTAAAGCGCCGCGACGTCTTCCGGCCGCTTCGCCGCATAGGCTGCGGCGAGTGCGCTCTGCTGATTGCTGTCCGTCATCGCTTTCCGTCGCCTGGTATCGATCCGCAACGCGATCATAGCCAAACGGCGAAAACTGTGGAACCGTCGTCGTCCCAATAATACGGGGAAAGGAGCGAAATCCATGGCGGACGACCGGGCGCGCGCCGCAATTGCGGCCATTCCGATGCTGGCCGGCTATGACGGCCCTCTGGAACGGCTCGGCGGTCTCACCAACCTCGTCTTCAGGGGTAAGGATTTCTGCCTGCGTATCCCCGGCAAGGGTACCGAGGAATACATCAACCGCGCCAACGAGGCAGTGGCGGCGCGGGAAGCGGCGGAGGCCGGCGTCAGCCCCGATGTGCTGCATGTCGATGCCGAGACCGGCGTGTTGGTGACCCGCTTCATCGCCGGTGCCGAGACGATGTCACCGGAAAAGTTCAAGACTCGGCCGGGCAGTCCGGCACGCGCCGGCAAGGCCTTTCGCAAACTGCACACATCCGGCGCGGTGTTCCCCTTCCGCTTCGAGCTGTTTGCGATGATCGACGATTATCTGAAAGTGCTGTCAACCAAGGACGTCGCCCTGCCTGCCGGCTACCACGACGTGGTCCGCGAGGCGGAGGCAGTGCGCTCAGCACTTGCGGCTCACCCTCTGCCGATCGTCGCCTGCCACTGCGACCCGCTCTGCGAAAACTTTCTCGATACGGGCGACAGGATGTGGATCGTCGACTGGGAATATTCCGGCATGAACGATCCGCTCTGGGATCTCGGCGACCTCAGCGTCGAAGGGCAATTCGACGCCGCGCAGGACGAGGAGATGACGCTGGCCTATTTCGGCGGCGAGCCGAGACCGGCGGAGCGCGCCCGCATCGTCATCTACAAGGCGATGTGCGACCTGCTGTGGACGCTGTGGGGACTGATCCAGCTTGCCAACAAAAATCCGGCCGACGACTTTCGCGCCTATGCCGACGGCCGGTTTGCGCGCTGCAAGGCACTGATGGAGATGCCGGAATTTTCGCGGCATCTCGCGGCAGCGCGCCGGGGTTAATTCACGCCCTTTGGCACGTTTTCGGGCGGTACCGTGTCGACCACCTTCTGGCGGTGGAAGATGAACAGGCCGGCCAGCACGACGATGGCCGAGCCGATCAGGATGCGCGGCCCAGGCACATCGCCGAAGAAGGCGAGGCCGAAGACCACTGCCCACAACAGCAGGCTGTAATGCAGCGGCGCCAAGGTCGAGGCCGGCGCCAGCTTCAACGCCCTGGTGATCATCAGATGCGCGCCGCAGGAGACGATGCCGAGAAGCAGCATGGCGCCGAAATCGAGCGAGGACGGCGTCTTCCAGCTGCCGAGGGTCAACGCAGCGCCGACCAGCAGCGTGCCGATGGTTTGCCAGGTGACCAGCGAGGTGTCGCTGGTGCCACGCAGCCGCCGATTGAGGATGATGGCGAAGGCAAAGGAAATGCTGCCGGCGAGCGCGAACATCGACGACAGCGAGAACGCGGCCGAGGACGGCTTCAGCATGATCAGCACGCCGCAGAAACCGACCAGGATAGCCGCCCAGCGGCGCCAGCCGACCCTTTCGCCGAGCAGGAAGTGCGACAGCGCCGCGACATAGATCGGCCCGGCCATGTAAAAGCTCATCACATCGGCGAGCGGCAGATAGACGACCGCCGCGTAGAACAGCGCCGTGTCGAGCGTCGTCATCACCACGCGCAGCAGCTGCAGCTCCGGCCGCTCCATGCGAAACAGCTTGGCCGGGCCCTGATGTGCAATCATCGGCCCGAGTATGAAAAAGGCGCCGATCGAGCGGATCAGCACGACCTGGCCGACGGAAAAACTGGCGACCAGCCACTTGCCCATCGCATCGTTCAACGCAAACAAGAAATCGCCGGCGAGCATCAGCAGGATGCCGGCCAGCAGCACGTTCATGATCGTTGAGTACTGGGCTGCGGGCCGCGCCATGCCGTTACCGGTTCCTCGCCGTGGGGTACGGTGACCCGCGTCGTAGTCGCAAGCTGCGGCCATGACGAGGCGAAAATCGAGAATTCGGTAAGACCAGCGCCGGAAATCGGCTGGACTAATGCATGTCGCGCAAAAGTGTGCAGCGGTTTTGCGATAACGACACGCTTAAAAACAAGACCTTAAAGCGCGTCGCGTGGGTCCGTTCAAACGCGACGCGCTTTAAGCGTGGCGCCGGTTCACCGTGCCCGGCCTTCCGGCGATCGAAAGCCGCGTGTCCTGCCGGCTGCGCTCGGCCACCACCTTGCCCCTGGCGATGACGCAGAGGCGCTCGGGGCGCAGCCGCAGCGCTTCGACCGGATTGCCGGCATCGAGAACGACCAGGCTGGCGCGCTTGCCGACGGCCAGGCCAAGGTGATCGAGGCCCATGATGGCTGCATTGACGTTGGTGACCATGTCGAAGCAGCGCGCCATCTCGGCCGGGCTCGACATCTGCGCGACATGCAGGCCCATGAAGGCGACGTCGAGCATGTCTGCGGTGCCCAGCGAATACCAGGGGTCGAGCACGCAATCCTGGCCCCAGCCGACGCGGATGCCTTGCGCCAGCATCTCCTTGACCCGCGTCAGTCCGCGGCGCTTGGGAAAGGTGTCGTGGCGGCCCTGCAGCATGATGTTGATCAGCGGATTGGGGATCGCCGAAACGCCGGCCTCGGCAATCAGCGGCAATAGCTTCGAAACGTAGTAATTATCCATCGAATGCATCGATGTCAGGTGCGAGCCGGCCACTCTGCCCTGCAACCCGAGCCGCTGCGTCTCATAGGCAAGCTGCTCGATGTGGCGCGACAGCGGATCGTCGGTCTCGTCGCAATGCAAGTCGACCATCAGGCCGCGCTTCGCCGCGATTTCGCAGAGCTCGGTGACGGAGCGCGTGCCGTCGGCCATTGTGCGCTCGAAATGCGGAATGCCGCCGACGACATCGACGCCTATGTCGAGCGCCCGGATGGTGTTGTCGCGCGCCGTCGGCGAGCGGTAAAACCCGTCCTGCGGGAAGGCGACCAGCTGCAGGTCGATATAGGGGCCAACCGTCTTCTTCACGTCGAGCAGCGCCTCGACCGCCAGCAGGCGGTCGTCGCAAACATCGACATGGGTGCGGATGGCGAGCAGGCCCATCGACACCGCCCAGTCGCAATAGGCGAGCGCACGGTCGCGCACCGCTTCGTGGGTCAGAAGCGGCTTCAACTCGCCCCAAAGCGAGATGCCTTCGAGCAGCGTGCCCGAGACATTGATGCGCGGAATGCCGAGCGAAAGCGTGGCGTCCATATGGAAATGCGGATCGACGAAGGGCGGCGAGACCAGATTGCCATGGGCATCGATCGCCGTGCCGGCGCTGACGTTCAGCTCGGGCTCTATCGCTGCGATCGTTTCGCCGACGATGCCTATATCCGCGATCCTGCCGTCGGGCAGCGTCCCGCCGCGCACCACAAGGTCAAAATCCATCTAGCGCCACCTCGTTCAAAAAAGCCGTTTCTTTCCATGCAGCGTGCTGCCGCAAGGCGGAACCTTCAGGCGCGGCCCTTCCCTTCTCCCCTTGTTGTGGAAGAAGGTGGCCGCGAAGCGGCCAGATGAGGGGTGTTCCAGCTTGCCGCCGGCGCCACTCCGTCCAGCACCCCTCAACCGTCTTGGCGTTGCGCGCCAATCCACCTTCTCCCACAAAGGGAGAAGGAAAAGCCTCTATTCCGGCACGTACCGCACCGCCCCCTTGGCGGCACTTGTCGCCATCGCCGCATAGGCGCGCAAGGCCGTCGTCACCTTGCGCTTGCGCTTTTCTTCGGGCTTCCAGGCAGCCGTTCCCCTGGCCTCCATCGCGGCGCGACGGGCGATGAGTTCGGCGTCGTCGACAGCAAGCCTGATGGTGCGGTTGGGGATATCGATCTCGATCGTGTCGCCTTCCCTGACCAGCCCGATCAGACCGCCTTCCGCGGCTTCCGGCGAGACATGGCCGATCGACAGGCCGGAGGTGCCGCCGGAAAAACGACCGTCGGTGATCAGTGCGCAGGCTTTGCCGAGACCTTTCGACTTCAAATAGCTGGTCGGGTAGAGCATTTCCTGCATGCCGGGTCCGCCGCGTGGCCCTTCATAGCGGATGACGACGACATCGCCGGCCTTGATCTCGTTCGACAGGATCGCCTTGACGCTGGCGTCCTGGCTTTCGAACACTCTTGCCGGACCGGTGAATTTCAGGATCGATTCATCGACGCCCGCCGTCTTCACGATGCAGCCATCGATTGCCAGATTGCCTTTCAGCACGGCAAGGCCGCCATCCCTGGAGAAAGGATGTTCGGCCGAGCGGATGACGCCCTTCTCGCGGTCGAGATCGAGATCGTCCCAGCGGCGGTCTTGGCTGAACGCGACTTGCGTCGGCACGCCGCCGGGTGCCGCCAGGAAGAAATCCCGGACATTCTGGCTGGTGGTGCGCGAAATGTCCCAATGATCGAGCGCTTCGCCGAGGCTTGCGGTGTGCACCGTCGGCAGGTCGCGGTTGATCAGCCCGGCGCTATCCAACTGGCCGAGGATGGCCATGATGCCGCCGGCGCGATGGACATCCTCCATGTGGACGTCAGCCTTGGCCGGAGCCACCTTGCACAGCACCGGCACCCGCCGCGACAGCCGGTCGATGTCCTCCATGGTGAAGTCGACCTCGCCCTCATGTGCCGCGGCGAGGATGTGCAGGACCGTGTTGGTCGAGCCGCCCATGGCGATGTCGAGCGTCATGGCATTCTCGAAGGCGCCCTTCGAGGCGATGCTGCGCGGCAGCGCGGTGTCATCGTCCTGCTCGTAATAGCGCTGGGCGAGATCGACGATCAGATGACCGGCCTCGACAAACAGCCGCTTGCGGTCGGCGTGCGTGGCCAACGTCGAGCCGTTGCCGGGCAGCGAGAGGCCGAGCGCCTCGGTCAGGCAGTTCATCGAATTGGCGGTGAACATGCCGGAGCAGGAGCCACAGGTCGGACAGGCCGAGCGCTCGATGATCCTGACGTCCTCGTCGGACACCTTGTCGTCGGCGGCTGCGACCATGGCGTCGACCAGGTCAAGCGCCTGGGTCTTGCCGGCGAGCACCACCTTGCCGGCCTCCATCGGCCCGCCGGAGACGAAGACGGTCGGGATGTTGAGGCGCAGCGACGCCATCAGCATGCCGGGCGTGATCTTGTCGCAATTCGAGATGCAGACCATCGCGTCGGCGCAGTGCGCGTTGACCATGTATTCGACCGAGTCGGCGATCAATTCGCGCGACGGCAGCGAATAGAGCATGCCGTCATGGCCCATGGCGATGCCGTCATCGACGGCAATGGTGTTGAACTCCTTGGCGACGCCGCCGGCTTTTTCGATCTCGCGGGCAACCAGCTGGCCGAGATCCTTCAAATGGACATGGCCCGGCACGAATTGGGTGAAGGAATTGACCACGGCAATGATCGGCTTGCCGAAATCCGAATCCTTCATGCCGGTAGCGCGCCACAGGCCGCGGGCGCCGGCCATGTTGCGGCCATGGGTGGTGGTGCGGGAACGGTAGGCGGGCATTGAACTGTCCTTGCTGTCTGCGTCGCGCCCAAAGGTGCGGAAAACCGGAATTGAGCCGCAGGCCTTATAGACGGCACACTCTGGTCTGGCCACAATTTTGCGCTGCGCCAGGGTGCGGAACGAGCGGCCAGCCAAAGACGCAGCCGGCCCAGACCGTAAAAAAGTCAGAGGTGCTGTCGGATCGGGTCTCGTTCGAGCGTCCTTGGGCAGACGGCGGAACCGGGCATCAATTGCCAGCCAGCCGTTTTGCGAGTGAAAACAAAGCCAAAACCAGCCCGAGGAGCAAGAGAATGCAAAAGATCACCCCCTGCCTGTGGTTCAACGATCAGGCCGAGGAGGCCATGAACCATTATGTCTCCATCTTCAAGAATTCGAAGGTGCTGAGCGTGATGCGCTGGCCCAAGGGCAGCGGCGATAATGAGGGCAAGGTGCTGATGGTCTCATTCGAGCTCGACGGCGTTCAGTTCCAGGCGCTGAACGGCGGGCCGCAATTCAAGTTCACCGAGGCGGTCTCGCTCTCCATCGACTGCAAGACGCAGGAAGAGGTCGACTATTTCTGGGACAGGCTCATCGCGGGCGGTGGCCAGCCCAGCCAGTGCAGCTGGCTGAAGGACAAATTCGGCCTCTCCTGGCAGGTCGTTCCCGAGCAGCTGCCCAGGCTGCTGCTGGACGCCGACAGGGAAAAGGCCGGCCGCGTGATGCAGGCGATGATGCAGATGAGCAAGATCGACATCGCCAAGATCGAAGAGGCAGCCAAGGGGTGAATGGAACGCGATCTTGCCTTCTCCCCCCTGTGGGAGAAGGTGGATCGGCGCGAAGCGCCGAGACGGTTGAGGGGTGTGGGACGGAATGAGACGTTGGTGTTTTCTGGAACACCCCTCATCCGTCGCCTTCGGCGACACCTTCTCCCACAAGGGGAGAAGGGAAAACCAACAGCTCAAGCCGCCCTGTCGCGGACCTGATAATCCTTGACCGCGGTGAAGCGGATCGCCTTCCAGCGCTCGGCCTCGTAGTTGAGCGAGAAGGCGTGCTGGGCGAGGAACACCGGATCGTTGTCGAGATCGCGCGCGATGTCGCCGCGATGCGCCTCGATGAAGCGCTGGAGTTCGGCCTTATCGTCGGCCGATATCCAGCGGCAGACGGAAAAGCGCGACATCTCGAAATCGACCGGCAGTGTGTATTCGAAGTTTAGCCGCTCCTTCAAGACGTCGAGCTGCAGGGCGCCGACGACGCCGACGATGGCTGGCGAGCCGTCCTCCGGCGAGAACAATTGCACGACGCCTTCCTCGGCCATCTGGTGCAGTGCTTCCTTGAGCTTCTTGGCTTTCATGGCATCGCCGAGGCGAACGCGGCGCAGGATTTCAGGCGCGAAATTCGGCACACCGCGAAACAGGATCTCCTCGCCTTCGGTCAGCGTGTCGCCGATGCGCAGCGTGCCGTGGTTGGGGATGCCGACGACATCGCCGGCGAACGCCTCGTCGGCCGTGACGCGGGTGCGGGCGAAGAAGAATTGCGGTGCCGACAGGCTCATCGGTTTTCCCGTGCGCACCAGCTTGGCCTTCATGCCGCGCTCGAGCTTGCCGGAGCAGACGCGGACGAAAGCGATGCGGTCGCGATGGTTGGGGTCCATATTGGCCTGGATCTTGAAGACGAAGGAGGTCATCTTGTCCTCGGTCGCCTCGACCTTGCGGCTGTCGGCCTCCTGCGCGCGCGGCGGCGGCCCGTAGGCGCCGAGTGCCTCGATCAGGTCGCGCACGCCGTAATTGCGCAGCGCCGAACCGAAATAGACCGGCGTCAAATGGCCCTCGCGGAAGGCATCGAGGTCGAGCGGTCGACAGGCCGCGCGCGCCAGCTCCAGCTCCTCGATGAAGGCCTCGCGCTCGTTCTCCGGCAACAGGCCGGCGACGCGGTTGGAATCGGGTCCATTGACCGGCGTGCGCTCCTTTTCGGCGTCGCCCTTGCGCACCGCGTTCAGCGCCAGATGGTAGGTCCCGGAAAAGGTCTTGCCGCGGCCGATCGGCCAGGTGATCGGCGCTGTATCCAGTGCCAGCTTCTGCTCGATTTCATCGAGGATGTCGAACGGGTCTCGGCTTTCGCGGTCCATTTTGTTGACGAAGGTGATGATCGGGATGTCGCGCAGCCGGCAGACCTCGAACAGTTTCAGCGTGCGCGGCTCGATGCCCTTGGCGGCGTCGATCACCATGACCGCGCTGTCGACCGCCGACAGCGTGCGATAGGTGTCGTCGGCGAAATCCTCGTGGCCGGGCGTGTCGAGCAGGTTGAAGACGGTGTCCTCGTATTCGAAGGTCATCACCGAGGTGACCACCGAAATGCCGCGCTCGCGTTCGATCTTCATCCAGTCCGAGCGGGTCTGGATGCGGTCCTTCTTGGCCTTGACCTCGCCGGCAAGCTGGATGGCGCCGCCGAACAAAAGCAGTTTTTCGGTGAGCGTCGTCTTGCCGGCGTCGGGGTGGGCAATGATCGCGAAAGTGCGGCGGCGCGATACCGCTTGTTCGATGTCTTCAGCCAATTTCATGGAATCCTGTCTGTGGCGCGGGCTTCTAGCAGCGCTTTTCCGGCCTGTCGAACGGAAACACCACCCTTCGCCCTCAATGCCAGATGATGCAAATGTCACTGCGGGCCGCGAGTTCAGTCACGGATCACAGCCGCTTCAGTGACCGAACCGGCACTATCAGTGCGGATGGCGAGCCATTCATAGTCGATCGAAAGCAATCCCCTTTCCGGGCCAAGGACATAGACCAGGCTCCAATCGGAAAACTTGTCGGTCTCAGGCGGCGCGCCGAGCGCCGCAAGGACTTCTGCCCGCGATTTCCCAACCAACCACCCGGTCAGCACCAGGCTGTCGGCGATGCGATGGCGTTTATGCAAGGGATCATGCCAGCTGTAGTCACCGACTTGCCACCACGATCGAATGAACGGCAGTGGGCCGAAGAAGACGGCATAGACGATCATGACCATGGCAGTGCCAAGAGCCAGACCTCGCGTCCAGCGGCGCAAACGAGCCCTTTGTGGCGGGGACATGATCTCTGGTCGGGAACTCAACAGCGGAAAGCTTTCTCGCAAAGACGATGTCATCGACCGTTTCGAGAACGGAACACCACGACGCACCAAAGGTGTGCATGTATCACGACGGCGGGAGGGTATGAAGTCCTGCCGTTTAAAGGTGGAGGGCCGTGAGCAAAGACATCCTCTTCATCGGCGCTTCCATCGCCTGGAACCTGAGTGCAGTGCTTGTCAACCTTTCCGGCTGCAGCCGCCGCCGGTTCACGTCCCGACATCAGGCCGGTTCGGCCGCATGGCTCTCGAAGGCCACCTCCGGAATCCACTCGGCAATTGTGGCGCCGATCCTGCCGGCATGGTCCTCCTGTAGATAATGCGCGCCGGGTCCGAGATCGATCAACCGGCAGTTCTTCAGGCCGGCCGCGAATTCCCGTGCCGCATGCGGCGAGACGAGGGCCCCCGGATCGCCTGAGAAAAGCAGCTTCGGGTAGGAGGAGAGCCGGAGCGCCCGATGGTCGTGCTCGCTGATGGCAGCGACATCGGCGGGCTGGCCTTCAATCGGCAGGTCGCGCGGCAGCCGCAGGATCGGCTTGCGCGATTGGGGCGTCGGGAACGGTGCCCGGTAGGAGGCCATTTCCTCATCGCTCATCGTGCGCAGCACCGCAGCCGGAAGCACCTTTTCGACGAAGACGTTGTCTTCCAGGACAAGCTTCTCACCGACGCCAGGCGTGCGCATTGCCTTGAACAATTCGCGCGCCTGCGGACGCTGGTGAAAATCGTCCCAACTCTCGAAGGGGCGGATGAATTCCATGAAGGCGAGGCCGAGGATCCGCTGCGGCCGCCGGGCCGCGAGATGGAAGGCGAGCGCGGTGCCCCAGTCCTGCGCGACGACCACCACGTCACTGATGCCAAGCGTCTCGATGAAGGCGTCGAGATAGCGGACGTGGTCGAAGAAGCGATAGTCGATGTCCGGCTTGCCGGATTGGCCATAGCCGATCAGGTCGGGCGCAATGCAGCGGCCGAACGGCGCCACATGCGGGATGATGTCGCGCCAGATGTAGGACGACGTCGGGTTGCCGTGCAGGAATAGCACCGTCGGACCGGCAGTACCTGCCTCGACATAGGAGATGGTGGAATCGAGTACCGCGACTTCCGAGCGCGGCACCGTTGTGCGGGATTGCTGCTTTTCGAGTTTCGGGTTCATCGGATCAGCTCCTTTTTTACGAAGACTGTTTTGAAGACGATATTCTTGAAACGCTCGAGCGGTTCGGGACTGCGCTCCACCTTCATGCGCAGCATCGCGCCTTGCCAGGAACTCAACAGGAAATCGGCGAGGTCCTCGGCATCGAACGCGTCGGTGATGTCGCCAGCCGCCTGGCCCTCGGCGATGCATTCGGCAAAGGGCTTGCGCCAGCGTTCGAAGATGGCGACGAGTTGCAGCCTCAGCGCCTCACTGTGAGCCGCCGTCTCGAGGCTGAGATTGCCGATCATGCAGCCCCGTGCCCAATCATGCGCCTCCAGCTTCGACGTGATGATTTCGAGATAGCGGCGCAAGCGCCCGACCGGGGGTGTGCCGTCCCGGGCAAGGGCCTGCTCCGCCAAACCGCTCACATAGGCGAAATAGCGGTCCAGCACCTCGCCGGTGAACGCCTCCTTGGAGGCAAAATGATTGGTGAAGGACCCCGGACGGGCATCGGCCGCGGCGACGATGTCGCGTACGCCGGCGGCCGAATAGCCGGAGCTCCAGATGGTTTTGAAACCGGCGTCGAGAAGTTTTTCGCGAAGTGAATGTCTAGCCATGCCAGGTAAAATACGTACGTACGTATTAAAGTCAAGAGGCACATTTGATACGGCTCGCTCTTGGCAGAACCCACGGGCAATGGCATCGCAGTGGTGGCGTTGGAACGAGGAGTGAAGCATGACAGCTGCGAAAGAAGTGATCGTCATCGGCGCCGGTATCATCGGCGCCTCCATCGCCTGGCACCTGACCAGGGCTGGAGCAAAGGTGACGGTCGTTGCCGGCAGCGGCGCCGGCGGCGTCGCGACACCGAATTCCTTTGCCTGGATCAATGCCAGCTGGGGTAATCCGCAGCCTTACTTCCGACTACGGACTCGATCGATGGCCGAATGGACGCGACTGGCGAACGAGGTGCCCGGCATCCCGTTGCAATGGTGCGGCGGCCTGTGCTGGGACCTGCCACGTCCCGAACTCGAAGCCTATGCGGCCGAGCACTCCGCATGGGGCTACGGCATCGAGCGTGTCGACCTTGCCGGAGCGGCCCGCATCGAGCCCAATCTGACCGAGCTTCCCGATTTCGCCCTTTATGTCGCCGAGGAAGGCGTTGCCGAGCCGGTCGCCGCCACGCAAGCACTGCTGGCCGACGCCGAACGGCGCGGCGCGCGAATTGTAGCCGGGACGACCGTCACCGCTCTGGTGCAAGCCAACGGCAGGATTGCCGGCGTCGATACATCCGGCGGGCGGATTGCTGCCGACGAGGTGGTGATCGCGGCCGGAGCCGGCTCCCCGGCAATCGCTGCCACAGCCGGGATAGAACTGCCGATCGAAACGCCGCCCGGCCTGATCGTGCATTCGCGCCCCTACGAAAAGCTGCTCAACGGCCTGGTGATCGGCGACCGCCTGCATATGCGCCAGACGGCGGAAGGCCGCGTCATCGCCGGCTCGGATTTCGGTGGCGCCGATCCCGGCATGGATGCCCCGGCCACCGCCCGCGAGCTGTTTGCGGCGATGAAGGCGATGCTGCGCGGCGCGGATGGGCTGGAACTCGATTTCCACACCATTGGCTATCGGCCCACGCCGGTCGATGGCTTTCCGATCATAGGCCGCGCCGAAGGCACGAGCGGCGTCTATGTCGCCGTTATGCATTCCGGCATCACGCTGGCGCCGGCCGTCGCCCTGTTCGCCGCCCGCGAAATCCTCGACGGCGAGCGCGATCCGCTGCTTGATCCCTACGGACTGGCGCGGTTTACTCAATAGCCGGGCGGGCGGCGAAAGCCGCCGGCCAGCGGCTCGATTGCCCTGGCGATTCCGAGCAGGCGCCGCTCCGACCAGCGTTTGCCGACAAGCTGTAGTCCGATGGGCAGGCCGTCGCGATCTTGTCCGCAGGGCAGCGACAGTGCCGGATGGCCGCTGTAGTTGAACACCGCGCCATAGGCCGGCAGCATCAAGTAGCTTTGCGTCTTGCCGTCGACCTCGATCGGCGTTCCCGGCTCGCAATGCGGGAAGGCGGTGGCCATGGCGACCGGGCACAGCAAGGCGTCGCAGCCGTCGAAGAACCGTTCCCACGCCAGGATGGAGCTGTCGCGGCGGGCGAGCGCCTCGAACCAGCGCGAGACCGGCGTCGGCTTCTCCGGTGGTTTGGGCTGGGCCGCCTCCAGCATCATGCCGATCAGCGCACCGCCTTGTGCTAGGTCGTCGTGCAGGTCGAGCTCCGGCAATTTGGCATCCTCGACGATGGCGCCTGCCGACTGAAGCTCCTTTGCCAGACTTTCGACCGCCGCGCTGATCTCGCCGGCCACCGGAAAGCCCGGAAAGGACGGCGCGACGGCAATGCGCAAATTTCTGAGATCCAGCTCCGGCATGGTTTCGACCGGTACCGGCGCAAGGTCGGTATCGCTTCCATCCGGCCCGGCAATGAGGCCGTAGATCAGTGCCAGGTCCTCGACGCTGCGCGCCAGCGGTCCGAGGCAGGACATCAGCCGCACGCTGCGCGGCGCCCCGCCCGGGTCGGGGAAGGCGCCGGCGAGCGAGACGCGGTGCTCGGTCGGCTTGAGGCCGTAGACGCCACAAAAGGCGGCCGGCAGCCGGATCGAATCCTGCATGTCGGTGCCGACCTCGAACGGCGTCATACCAGTGCCGAGCGCCGCCGCCGCACCGCCGCTGGAGCCGCCGGCGGTGCGCTGGAGGTTCCAGGGGTTGCCGGTGCGGCCGAACAGTGGATTGTCAGACTGCCAGTCACCGAGCATCGTCGCCACGTTCGTCTTGCCCACCAGCACGCCGCCTGCCGCCTTCAGCCGGGCAACGACCGGACTGTCTGCCCTCGGAGCATAGTCGGCGAAGGCCGGGAAGCCGACGGTGGTTCTCATGCCGGCGGTTTCATGCGTGTCTTTCAGTGTGAACGGCACGCCATGCAGCGGCCCAAGAGCCTCGCCGCGCGCCTGCGCGTCGTCGGCTTTGACGGCGCGTTGCCGCGCACCGTCCCGATCGAGGGTTACGACGGCATTGACCGCCTTATTGTGCCTGTCGATCTGCGCCAGATGCTCGTCCAGCACCTCTATTGCGGAAACCGTACGGTCGCGGATGGCCGCGGCCAGTTTGGTGGTCGAGGAAAAGACGATATCCATGGTGAATGCTCCGGGCTATCGCGCCGCGATCCTCAAAATGGCGGATTGGCGCGTGGATACAAGCCTGGCTCGGCATTCGACGATGGCGGCGCTTGATCGGGATTGCGCTGCGGGGCCTGTTGAGGGTCGGCGCTGTCCAGCGGCCTCGCTGCGCTCGGTACCTCTGCGGCTTACCGTCCTCTGTTGTGCGTCCGCTCATAGAGCTCACGGATGATGCCGCTTGCCGTGGTCTCGAACAGAAACGGCAAGAAAGCATGAACGAGCGCGGCAAAGGCCGCCATGAACAATCGCGACGAGAACCATGCGGCGAAAGCCATATGGCCGAAATAACTCTCGCCGACCGCGGCCGGGTGAGAGGTGAAAAGTCTTGCGAGCCGTGCGGTCATGTCGATCCCTCCTGCCGGCATGAAGAGCCGGCGATGAGTATACTGGCATGGGTGTTCGGTTCATCGGTCTCAAATTGTCCTTGTGAAAGGCTGAATTTTGGGACAAACATCCCACATGGCGCCGGAAATAGACGAAATAGACCGGAGATTGCTGGCCGAGCTGCAACGCGACGGCACGCTGTCCGTCGACCAGCTCTCGGCAAGAATATCGCTGTCGCGCAATGCCTGCTGGCGCCGGGTGAAGCGGCTGGAGGAGGACGGCGTCATCACCGGCCGGGTGGCGCTGGTCGATGCCGACAAGCTTGGGCTCGGCCTTTCGGTGTTCATCCTGATCCGCACCTCCAACCACGATCCCGACTGGCTGCAAAGATTCCGGGCGGCGGTGACCGGCTTTGCCGAGATCACCGGCGCTTACCGCATGTCCGGCGATCTCGACTATGTCCTGCGCGCCCGCGTCGCCGATGTGAAGGCGTATGACCGGCTCTATCAACGGCTGATCGCCAAGGTGGCACTATCCGACGTTTCGGCCTCCTTCGTCATGGAGGAGATCAAGGAGACCACGGTCGTTCCGATGGAACTGCGCTGAGGCGGAACCGCACTGAAAGAAAGCCGTTGATAGCATTGCCGCCGAGTTGACTGAGCCGGCGTTCGCGACGATAGGATCAGCCTCATGCGCGCAGCACTTTATCCCACCTCCGTCATCGGTCCGGCTGTCGGCTTCGTCAGGCTGCCGCATGGCGAGGGCTTGCCGCTTCCGGCCTATGAAAGCTCGGGCGCCGCCGGCATGGACCTGCGCGCCGCCGTCCCGGACGACAGGCCGCTTTTGATCCTGCCGGGAAAGCGCGCGCTGGTGCCGACCGGGCTGGTCCTGGAAATTCCGGAGGGCGTCGAAGGCCAGGTCCGGCCGCGTTCGGGCCTCGCCTTCAAGCACGGGCTCACCTGCCTCAACACGCCGGGCACCATCGACAGTGACTATCGCGGCGAGGTCAAGGTGCTGCTGATCAATCTCGGCGACGAGGATTTCGCGGTGACGCGGGGCATGCGGATCGCCCAGATCGTCTTCGCCCCGGTGACGCAGGCGACCGTCGAGGAGCGCACATTGGCTGGCGGTACGGCGCGCGGCTCGGGCGGCTTCGGATCGACCGGCACGGCCTGATGAAAATACCCAAGCTCGTCATCTTCGATTGCGACGGGGTTCTGGTCGACACCGAGAACCTGGCCAATCGGCGCCTCGCCGAGTGGCTGACCGCGGCCGGCTTTCCGGCCAGCTTCGAATATTGCCGCAAGAATTTCTCCGGCCGCAGCATGGTCTCGGTGCAGAAGGAAGTCGAGGCGACCGGCGTCAGCCTCGGCGCCGATTTCGTCGAGCGTTGGAACGCCGGCCTGCCGGACCTGTTTGCGCATGGCGTCGAGGCCATCCCCTACGTTCGCGAGTTCATCGAAACCGTGCACGCCGCCGGCATCGCCACCTGCGTCGCCTCGTCGGCACGGGTACCGAAAATGCACATCACGCTCGGTCAGACCGGGCTGCTGCCGCTGTTCGAGCATGCGCTGTTCAGCTCGACCATGGTCTCGCGCGGTAAGCCGTTCCCCGACCTCTTCCTGCATGCGGCAGCGACGATGGGCTTCGCACCCGCCGACTGCATCGTCATCGAGGACAGCGTCGCCGGCACGGCAGCCGGCATCGCCGCCGGCATGCGCGTCTATTCCTACCACGGCGACCCGCTTTCCGACCGCGACGGGCTGATCGAAGCCGGCGGCATCCTGTTCGACGACATGCGTGAACTGGCCGGGCTGGTGCCGATCCACTGATCGCCTTTGCGCAGCCTGCATGCGCGCCCGATCTCAGACCGGGCGCGGCGCCCCAAGTACTCGGTCGACCGTGTCGCGTATGAGACTGCGCAGATTGGCCGGCCTGTCGAGATGACTGACGACAAGGAGGCCGTCGGCCGCCACCGTTAGCGCGTCCGCGGTGCGGTCCGGATCGGGATCTGCGTCGGCGATCAGCAAGTCCCTGAGGGTGCCCCACTTCCAGTGACGATGCTGATCGATCGCCTGGCGAACCGGGCTGCTGGGGTCCGGATATTCAGCAGCGGCGTTCTGAAACGGGCAGCCGCGGTAGCCCGGCTGATCCGCCGCGTCGGCGATGAGATCGAATATGGCAAGGATCATCTGGCGAGGTGGCCGCCGGCCAAGGCTCGCGATTGCCGCCCGTCCTCCCTTGCTGAGCTCCTCGATATAGGCGCGGACGAGGTCGTCCTTGGCCGCGAAGTGATGATAGAACGTCGCCTTGGCAACGCCGGCCTCGGCGATGATGCGGTCGATCCCGACTGCACGGACCCCCTCCAGAGAAAACAGTGCGGTCGCCGTATCGAGGATGCGACGGGACGGTGGGCGACTTCGCCGGCGGCGCCCAACGGATAGCCCCAGGCGTTTTTCGTCGACTGCCGGGTGGATGAGGGCGACGTACGGGCCCTTACTTTCGCCGACGGCAAGATTGTGCGAGAGCGGCTCATCGCCCGCGACGAGCAGAGCCGGCGGATCGTGTGGGGATGGCTCGGCGACGAGGTCACCCACGATAATACCTTCATGCAGGTCTTTGCCGAGGGCGAGGGCCGGAGCCGCCTGGTCTGGATCCACGACACTCTGCCCGACGAACTCGGCGCGTGGCTCGCAGCCGCCATGGATCAGCTGGTGCCGGTTTTCCAGCAGACCCTGGCGAGCCAAGCCAAGCCAACATAGTGAGGCAACGCCAGGTGTTTCCTCTTGGTCGCAAAATGCTCTAGCTTGCGCGCGCCCGACATAACGAGCGCGCGCATGACCTTCTCCCTGCTTCGTTTCATCTTTGCCTGCCTGCTGCTGCCTTGCCTTTGGATGGCGGCCAGCGCCGAGGCCGTCAGTTTCCCGGAGCTCGGCAGCGCTGTCCCCGGCCACGGCGATGTCACCTATCTCGATCTCGCCAGGATGGTCATTCCCGATCTGACCGCGGACAAGAACGGTTTTTTCCGAGGTTCGATGCCGATCGAGATGCGCCACGTCGCTGGACCGGACTACGACGGCTCGCCGCCGGCGACGTCGGGTCTTTCCAGCGGCGACGTGCTCGGCATCAAGGCCGGCGGCAAGGACCGGCTGGCGATGCTGCTCGACCTCGGCGACTCGCCTGACAGCGCCGAGGGTTATGCCGTGCTGGCACTCTACGACATCACCGGCAAGCCGGCCTTGCTCGACGCGGTCAATGTCGCCGTCGACCGCAGCACCTACTTTCGCGATCCGGGCAAGCTGTCGATCGGGCCCGGCGATGACGCCATCATCAGCATGAGCATGCATTTCAATTCGAGCCAGGGCTATGGGATCACGCCGCTGATCATGGTCCGCAACGACAGGTTCGAGCTGATCGACATGATCTATACGTTCGACGAAAACCTCTGCACCCATAGGAGGACACAGAATGCGGCGTTCCAGGTGATCGCCGACGGCCAGCCCTATGCAGCCATCAAGGTCACGGTGACCGACGCGACGCTGCCGGGAGAAGAAAGCTGCGACGGCCAGCCGCCGCCAGAGGCGTCTTCGCGCGACATCTCCGTCACCTATCATTGGGACAAAAATGCTTCGCGCTACGTCAAGGATTCCGACGCGCTGGATCGATTGGCAGATGACAACGCCAAACGCTTCTGAGCCAACCGCATTTGTTTGCCCGGCGCCTTCCGCCGGGCTAGAATTTGCCTCACATTCTGCACTGGAGGGGAGCATCCATGGACAAGGGCAAGATTTTTCGCGACCTGCATGCCTCGATCTTCGTCATGGCCAATTCCTGGGACGTCGGCACGACCAAGCTCTTGGCCTCATTCGGCTTCAAGGCGCTGGCCACGACCAGCGCCGGCTTTGCCTTTTCGCGCGGCCTGCCGGACGGCGCGGTGACGTTCGAGGCGATGATCCATCATTGCCGTGAAGTGTCAGCGGCGACCGGGCTGCCGGTTTCGGCGGACCTCGAAAAGGGCAAGGGCGACAGCGCGACAAGTGCCGGCGAGACCATCTTCGCCGCCGAGGCGGCTGGCCTCGCCGGCTGCTCGATCGAGGACCATACCGGCGAGCCCGACAAGCCGATCTATGATTTTGCGCATGCCGTCGAGCGCGTCGCGGCGGCGGCGGAAGCGGCACGGGCACTGAAACGCGATTTCGTCTTCACCGCGCGGGCCGAGAATTTCCTGTGGGGCAAGCCCGACCTCGACGATACGATCAAGCGGCTGCAGGCCTTCGAGAAGGCCGGCGCCGACGTGCTCTATGCACCGGGGCTGGGCGACATCGAGATGGTGCGAACCGTCTGCTCGGCGCTGACCAAGCCGGTCAACGTCATGGCCGGGCCCGGCTTCACCATCGCCGACCTGGCCATGGCGGGGGTAAAGCGCGTCTCGCTCGGCCCATGGCTGACCAATTTCGCCTTCGGCATGCTGGAGACCGCGGCGCGCGAGATCCAGCAGGATGGCACCTTCGGCTTCACCCGCGCCGCCATGCCGTTCGGCAAGCTGCAGGCGCTATTTGCCAAACCTTCCGCCTAGGTCGGGTCCGGCAAATGACGCTCACGGTCGTGGACATGCACACCGGCGGCGAGCCGCTGCGGATCGTCACCGGCGGCTACCCCGATATTCCCAAGGGCACGATCCTCGAAAAGCGTGCGTATGTGCGCGACCATCTCGATCATCTCAGAAAGATCCTGATGTTCGAGCCGCGCGGCCATTACGACATGTATGGCGCGCTGCTGGTCGAGCCCGACCTGCCGGGCGCCGACCTCGCGGTGCTGTTCATGCACAATGAGGGCTATTCGACGATGTGCGGCCACGCCATCGTCGCGCTCGGCCGCTACGCCGTCGACGAGCGGCTGGTGGCGCCACGCGAGCCGATGACGACCGTCAATATCGAGGCGCCATGCGGGCTGATTTCGGCTGCGGTCGAGGTGAGGGACGGCAAGGCCGGCGCGGTGTCCTTCGAAAGCGTGCCGGCGTTTCTGTTCGCCGGCGACCAGCGGATCGAGCTGCCGGGCTATGGTCCGGTCGGCTTCGACGTCGCCTATGGCGGCGCCTTCTATGCTCTGGCCGACTGCCGCCAGTTCGGGCTGGAATTCGGCAGGAACCGCGTGCGCGATTTCGTCGATGCGGCGACCGCGCTGAGTGATAAGCTGAAGGCCGAATTGCCGCTGTCGCATCCCGACCATGCCGATCTCGCCTTTCTCTACGGCACCATCCTGACCGACGGACAGGATGCGTTCTCCGATACGCCGACCAAAAACATCTGCGTTTTCGCCGAGGCCGAGGTCGACCGTTCGCCGACTGGCTCCGGCGTCACCGCGCGGTTGGCCGTCATGCACGCCAAGGGCCAGATCGAGATTGGCCGAACGCGGCTGTTCGAGAGCATCGCCGGCTCGCGCTTTTCCGGCGCCGTCGTACGCACGGCCACAGCCGGGCCGCATGACGCCATCATCGCCCGCGTCGGCGGCCGCGCCTATTACTCAGGGCGGGCCGAATTCATCGTCGAGGACGACGACGAACTGGGCAGGGGTTTTCTGCTGAGATAGCTCCCTTCCCGTGCCGAGATCGCCTTGTGCAGATGCACCATCATGGCGGCGGCGAACAGTGGCGTCAGAAGGTTGAGCAGCGGCACGGCGAGGAAAGCGGCGACCACCAGCCCGGCCAGGAACACGGTGATCGAGTGCTTTCTGCGCAGCGCCTTGGCCTCGGCCTCCGGGCGAAAGCGCATGGCGGCGAATTCGAAGAACTCGCGCCCGAGCAGATAGCCGTTAACGACGAAGAAGGCGGCGATGTTGATGCCCGGCACCAGCAGCAGCAGCAGGGCGACGATATTGCCGAGGATGACGACGCCGAAGAAGCGGATCGCCAGCACCAGCGAGCGCAACGGCGGCACGGCGCGGCCGGGCGGGTCGTTTGGATAATCCGTGCGCTCGACCACTTCGGCGACGTCGTCGAGGAACAGGCCGGCGATGATCGCCGTCACCGGCGCGATGAGCAGCGCCAAGCCCAGCGCAAGGCCGATGCCGACGACGATGGCGCCCAGCCAACCGGCCCAGGAGGGTAGGGCGGGCAGCCATGCATCGATCCACGGCCAGGCCAGCCATTCGAACAGGCTCTTGATCCCGAACCAAAGCGCCGCCAGCGCCAGCAAGGTCAGCCCCAGCGTCTTCAGGAACACGGAACGGAATTCGGGTGAGAACAGCCGGCTCAAGGCGGCACGGGCGGCGTCGAGGATCACGGCGTTTCCAATTCCATGTCAAACGAGGCCATGGGCGATATTTCGGGATAGGCGGAGACAGGTCGCGAGACAAGCGCAAACCGCGATACGAAGCATCTGCGTTCTGCCCGGATTTATAACTCGCGGCCTAGGCAAAGCCGCATCAAACCGCTAGACCCGCCCGCGCCCGGCGTGGCAGAAAGCCGGTGGGTTTTTGGCGGAGACATGAATTGATGCCGGACTATGACGTGCTTTGTATCGGGAATGCCATCGTCGACATCATCGCCCAGTGCGACGAGGCGTTCCTGGAGACCAACGGCATCATCAAGGGCGCGATGAATTTGATCGACACGAGGCGCGCCGAACTGCTCTACAGCCGCATGGGCCCGGCCATTGAAGCCTCGGGCGGCAGCGCCGGCA